>JAJDNR010000016.1 GCA_022340565.1 Desulfofustis sp. | reverse complement strand
TCCGTGGACTCTGGTGGTCACGGTTCCCGGCAAAAAGGTTCTGGCACCAATCATTATTTTTCTTCGCCACTACCTGCTCCTGCTCGCGTTGTGCATCGGTATCATTTTGATATTCATGAGAATATCCATGAATCGAATGGCCGTCGGCATAGAGCAGGTCTCGCGTGCCTCCAGCGAATTAGCCAGTGGCAGATTCGGTCCACCGCTCGAAGTCAGAACCCGTGATGAAGTTGGCGAATTGACAGAAAATTTCAACAAGATGAGCAACCAGCTCAAGCAACGCCTCGAGTTGAAAAAAAACATAGATCTGGCCCGCGAGGTCCAGCAGAGTTTGCTTCCCCAGAATAGTCTGAAAAGAGAGAAGATCGATATTCACGGAACCGTCCTGTTTTGTGATGACACCGGGGGGGACTATTTTGATATCCTTGAATCAGCCGGCGAGGATGGAAAAATCGGCGTTGTCGTGGGCGATGTCGTCGGGCACGGCGTCGGGGCGGCCCTCTTCATGACGACCGTCCGATCTTTGGTAAGAAGCAGTTTTGTGCAATCCGCCACCCCCGAACACCTGATTGAAAACGTCAACAAACTGCTCTGCCGGGACACGCAAACCTCAGGAAGTTTCGCGACCCTGTTCTATCTCGAGGTGGACCACTCCTTGAATTCCCTGCGCTGGGTCCGGGCAGGCCATGATCCTGCTTTTGTTATCCGCTGTCCGTCGGGCACATTTTCAGAACTGAAAGGGGAAGGGGTCGCGTTAGGTGTCGACCCTGACTGGCGATATGTATGCAATGAGCTGCAGTTGCATGAAGAGCCTCAGACCATCGTTATCTGCAGCGACGGTATCTTTGAAGCCACCAACGAATCAGGGGAACAGTTCGGCAGAAAGCGGGTTCATGAACTGCTGCCAGACCTTGTCAATCTAACCTCGGAAACCGCAGTCAATCACATCATTTGCGAAATCCAGTCTTTTGTCAAGGGAGCTGCCCTGGACGACGATATTACCGTCGCAGTTCTTAAAATCGGATAATAAAAACAGCTCTGCAAAGCGGCACCATTATGTCTGAATTGTAAACAGCGCCAGCCACATCGGTCATTTCGCAAAAATACCACTCTGGAAGTGACAAGCTTCGCTAGCCTCTGAGATCTTTCAATCGAGGTTATTCTGACGTTGACGAGTGGCGACAGCCTGCAAACCACAGAGGCCTGAGCGAGGCACCATACGAGTTACTCATCGATCCACTGAACGATATCCTGCAGGACAATCTCAGCCTGCAGATCTCTCAAGAGCATGTGATAGCCGTTTTCGTAGAGAATCATCCGCTGTTGTCCCCGCGAACCTGCGGGCAAGTTTTCATAGAAAGAGAAAATGGGGGCTCGAGGGATTATCTCATCTTTTTCTCCATACAGGAGGAGCAGCCTGGTTTTCAGCCGATCTGCATGTTCATAGGCTTTGTCCATCAGATTCGCCAGGCCGTAAAGGGCATCAATTCTTGTTTCTTTAATGACCAGCGGATCTTTTCCAAGGTCTTTGAGCATTTCAAGATTATCCGATGGTTTAATGTGAATGGATTCACCAGTGACCTTCACCCAGGGTATGGTGTGTGCTGCTAGCGATAAGAAAAATTTCTGATACCAGGGCATCTTGGATCTGGACCAGACGGCGGGTGCAACAAGAATAAGGCCTTCGACACCCGGATCGTCCCGACCAGCCATGGCCAGTATGGTGACCGCGCCGCCCATGCTGTCCCCGAGAATGAATAGCGGCGTGTCCGGATACCGTATCTTGAGCTGTGCCAGGAAGGTAATCAAGTCATCAACCAAAGCCTGACTGCCGCTCCATCTGCCTCTTGTTTTGGTTCCTCCAAAACCTCGCTGATCATAGGCATACACAGCTATCCGGTTGTTGTTGAAAGACTGCGCAGCGGCTTTGATGAAATTTGAATAGTCATTGAATCCATGCAGGGCGATTATCACCCCAGCTGTTTCATCGGCTGGCTTCCAAACTTTCAGCGGCAGCTGGGTGTTATCATAAGAGGTAAACACCGGTCCGGAAATACCGGGGGAGCTGCCGGTCGCAATCGCAGGGGTGATGAACTCGGGGGAACATGCCGTCAACATGACAAGCACAGAGAGATGGAACAAACCATCGGTGTATACAGACTTGTTATGAAACCGCGGCGAAATCACAAGGCTACCTTGAGAAATTGTCTTTTGTCCCGAACGCTGCGTTACGCAAGAACATTTTATCCTCGATATAGCAACTCTATGCCTGTGGTAACTTGTTCATGGGTACCTTGATGTCGAACCAAAATCCTCATTGTTCAAGGCAGCCGCAATGTATGGATAATTCGATTCAATTTATCAGCACCACTGCTCGACGAAGAAAGCCAAACCTTTATTTTCCTCTGAGATCACCGATGAGCACGGCGCTTCTGCTGCGCCCGTCGACCTTCAAGGTGATCGGGTGGCTGGATCTGACGTGCCGAACGTACTGGGTCTCCTGAATGATCCGGTTTCTGTTCAGCCACTCCCAGTCGATGTGATCCCGCTTGAGCGGATTCACATTCAGGTAGCTGATTCCCAATGTAGTGATATTGTGGAAAAAATGAGACCCCTGCGAGGGGTCCGCCTGAAGCCGCTCATGAACCGTCTCGACGATGCAGCCGACACTGCTGATATCGCGCCACCCGACGGGAATTCCCAGCCACTGATCGGACGATCCCCATCTGCCGGGTCCGATCAGGATGAATCGTCTTTCTTCCTGCATCAGCCGGGTATTCATAGCACCGATTTCCTGGGCGATCTGGGTCGTCCTGGCAGGATCGAAGGTGTCAGGCTTGACATAGATGATGTCAGCCATGGTGTCGTTGATGGTATTGCCCAGACCGTTTTCGGAAATGCAGAAGGCCCGCGCCCGATCGGTGTCGGATATGTCGATGTCGAGGGTTTCCTCTCTGGCGGTCATCGGGCGTATCTGCAGGATGGCGAACCGGGCGGTAAGCTCAGATCCGTAGGGAAGAAAATCAACCGCAAACTCCAGTTCGACCGCACAACCCAGCTTTTCCCGGCCGAGATCCAGCAGGAGCGTGAGGATATCTCCCAGAGGGACCAGTCTGTGCTTCAATATGGAGTTGAAGGTGACAATAGGGTAGCCCGTTCTCGATGCCCCCTCTCTGATCCTGTGCTCGTCGGGTTCGTAAAAACTCGAAAGTCGCTGAAGCGGCAGTTCATGAGCCGCATCGATGGTGTCCCGTTTGTATAGACTATCGATCCTGCTGCCGGTCCCAAGGCAGGATTCGCCGCCCATTTTCAGTGCATAGAACTGTCGTTGTGCTCTTTTGACGATGTCTTCGACCGTCGAGCGCTGGGGCAGGATTTGTGGATGTCTCGGCGAGAATCGCAGATTGTTTTCCCCTTCCATCACTGCTTTCCCGAAGCCTACGGCGATATGGGCGATGCCGTCCGTGGTCTTGATATGGGAGAAGGGATAATAGTTGAGAGACTGGGCGACCCCCGAAAAAGATGGATAGAAGAATTCGCCGTAACGGGTTCCGACGGCCTTCTGAATGATGACCGCCATTTTCTCGTGCTCGGTTTTATTGCCGACCCGTTTGGAGAAGGATTTAGGCGCCTGGAAATAGGTTGATGCATAGATCATCTTGACCGCGTTGACCAGTTGGGCAAGGCGGCACTCGAGATCGGGGTGGTCGTTGGTCAGAATATGAGTCTGGTAGAGGCCGGCATAGGATTTGAACTGAGCGTCTTCGAGCAGGCTGGAAGATCTCACGGCCAGGGGATAATGGATACGCTCCAGGTATATCCTCAGATCCGACAGGAATGGTTCGGGAAATTCCGCCCGGCTGAAAAAATCGCCAAGCGCCTCGTCCTCAACCGGCTCCTTCACCAGTGTTTCCAAATCGTTGAGGCTCATGAATGCATCGAAACACTCGGTAGTCAGCGCACAGGTCTGAGGAACGATAATGCTGACCGTGTCGAACTGAGAAAACAGTTCGTCATGCTGGTAGCGCATCGTCGACAGAAACGCCAGACCGCGGGCCTTGCCTCCCAGAGAACCGTTTCCTATTTTGCTGAAATCGTTATCGGGATCGAACCGGCGTCTGTCGAAATTTACCAGCACGCCACGTTGCCTGAGCTGCCGCTGCATTTTGATCAGCTCGATGAGGTGTCTGCGGTGGAGTTCGGTATTGTCGAAATGGGAATTCCTCAACTCTCTGACGTGATCGGCGAGTTCTACTTCCGCTATTGAGTAAAGCCATCTCGAGAAATCGTTGTTCCGGCAATGATAGAGGAATGATTCTTCCGTGATATGTGCAAGCTTCAATTCCAGATCGTAGAGATCTCTGGCTTGATCGATTACCGTGCCATCCGGGTTCTTGAAGACGAAGTTTCCAAAGCCCAGGTGATTGACCATGAAGTCCCTGATCCGGTTGCGCAGGTCCGGCTGGTTTTTATCGGCGAACTGTGCCGGGATGTGCTTCGCCAATGCGCTATTGTGCGGCTCGGAACTGATCAGCATCAGCGGGATATCGAATCGTTCTCGGGCGACGGTGCGGAGAAAGTCTATCCCGGCTGAAGGGTCGAGGACCGCACCTCGTGCGTAGCGAACGTCGGATACTACCCCGAGAATATTTTCCCGGTAGGTCTGGTAGAAATGGAGGGCCTGTTCATAGCTGTGGGCCACCAGAACCTTCGGTCGTGCCCTCATGATCAGGAGCCGATGCTCTTCGTTGAGGCCGTCGTCGATGACGTTCTGGGTTTCGATGACAAGCTCTTTGTAGATGACAGGCAGGATCGAAGACAGATAGAACGGGGAGTCCTCGACAAACAGAATCACCCGGACGTCGGCGCAGCTGATGTCATTGTCTACGTTGAATCTGTCCTCGATGCACTTGATGATTGCGAGAAGGATCTCAACCTGTCCGGACCAGAAAAAGATGTGATCGACCTGGTCGGCGAGATGTCCTGTTTCTGAACAGTCGGTTGTTGCAGCTTCCTGGTGGGTCAGCAGGACGACCGGCAGGTGCGGGGCATAGGATTTGATGTCGGCGGCGACCTCGAAGGCGTCGGCGTTGATTGACGGGCAGATGGATATGACGAAGTCGAAATCCTTCTGGGACATCAGGCCGATCGCTTCCTCTGCGGACGATGCCCAGTTCAGTCGCGGCGGCTTGCTCAGGTTCAATCCGCGGTACTCGTTTACGATCTGTTCGGAAAGGCGGCAGTCCTCTTCCATGATCCATGCCTCGTAGGGCGTGGAAATAAGGAGAATGCGGCTGACCTTGTGGGGCATCAGGTCGTGGAACAGCTTGAACCTGCTCGCTGTTTTGATCTCAGCCTTTGGGTGGGCGGTCATGGCGGATCGTTACCCCGTTCGATGCTTCATGGTACAATCGAATTGACTGTTGCTGCTGTTTTTATCCGCCGGCCAGCGAAGGCATGAATTTGACTTCCGCGTGGTCGGGAATGGTGTCTTCCGCTTTAGCAAGCCTGCCGTTTATCGACGCCAGGCCGATTCGTTGCCTCGCGATGCCGGTCGCATCGGCTAGATCTGCGATGGTAGCACCGTCAACGAGGTCGATCTTGAGCCCGCTTGAATCATAGGGACCCTGATAGTGATCAGGCAGGGTCCCATAGAGTTTAAGAGTGATGTTCACTTCACGCGGTTAAAAATCGAAGGTGGAATCCATGTCTTCGTCGCTTACCTGGACGACGACATTGTATGGAGGCAAGGGTTCATTATAGAACATTGCCGGCAGCCTGTCGTCCGCATTGGTAAATCCTGCCCGGCGGTTGAATTCAAGTTCGGCCTTGATGACCCTAATGCCGAGTTTGGTCCAGTCGTCGCCGCTAAAGTCTTTTCCGAGTTTCGCCCCCATCATCGTATAGACGGTGCCCATGCCCTGCTCGCCGGCGAGCCCGGACTGGGCGAAATCGCAGATGCCGACGGTGTCGACCGCTGCCATGTGAATCTGCGTGTTGCGGGAGAGCTCGACCTGACCGTCCGGCTTGCGCCCGTCTACGGTGCCGCCAAACGCTTCCAGATTCTTGTCGACCACCCAGCCGGCGGTATGATCCATTCCCATGGGAGACGTCGCGTAGGTGACCGCCATGCCCTGAAGGGGCCGGGGGTCATAGGCGGCCATTCCCTGGTTCTTTACGGTGGGCACGCGGTCATGCTTGAAGTGTTTGCCGACGGCGGCCGGGCCGTTGCCGATCAAGGTTCCCATGTCGGTACCGGTCGCAACCTCCTCCACCAGTCTGATGGCGGCGGCGCTGTCGCCGAATTCAGCGTAGCCGGCATCGAAGGCCACCGCCAGCGCGTTTCCGGTATTGATCGTATCGATCCCGATGTCGTCGCACAGAAAATCCAGCCTGGCGATCGCGTCAAGGTCGTCGTTGCCGATCATGCCGCCCATTGCCCAGATGGTTTCGTATTCGAGCGAGGAGGTTACATAGTCTCCGGATTCAGTGACGTACTCGTTCGAGCAATTAATCACGCACTGCGAGCAGCCCTTATGGGTTGTCTTGCCGCCGCGCGCTTCGATAGTGGCGGCCATGGTTTCGCCGCTGATCTTTTCGGCGCCTGTGAACTGGCCCATACGCGCGTTGTTGGTCGGGAACGCACCTGCTGCGTTGATCGGTTCGACCAGGACGGCGGAGCCGAACTTGGGAAGCAGTTCCCCGCTGAACTCATCGGCGAGCACAGCCTGGGCGTAGGCCTTGGCCGCCGCCTTAAACTCATCTTGCTTGACAATTTCAGGCGGAACCTTTCCCCTGGTGCTGACCACCAGCGCCTTCAGGCCTTTGCCACCCATTACCGCGCCCAGGCCTCCCCGCCCTGCAGCTCGACATGGTCGACCGTCAAGGTCAGTCGATTGGATGGAGGCGGACAGCAGCTGCATTTCCCCGGCGGGGCCGATACAGGTAACCGAGGTGTCCTGGCCATAGCGTTTCTGGGTTTTTTCTACACAGGCATAGGTGCGAAGAGTTTTCAGGTCATCGGCGCTGTCCAGTGAGGCGACGCCCGTTTTATCGATATGGATCAGGAACCAGCGTCCTTCCGGTGCCTTACCCTCGACCACGATCGCTGCAATGCCAAGGCGTGCGAGAGAAAATGCCACCGTCCCGCCGACATTGCTTTCCTTGATGCCGCCGGTCAGCGGGCTTTTCGCCCCCACTGACAGGCGGCTGGTATTGACCAGGGTGGTGCCTGCAAAGTAGCCGGGCGCAAAGACGAGCTTATTGTCAATCCCGAGGGCATCTGAAGGTGCCGGCACCTCATTGCTCACCACTATCGAGGTGAGTGCTCGACCGCCGAGCCCTTGATAGATTTCCTGACAATCCTCCCATACTACTTTTTGGTTGGTAAGATTCACTCTTAAAAATTTCATGGACCCTCCATGATCTGGTGTACACGTGCCGGGTGATTCCGGTAATCAGTCCTGAATTAGTCTACAATATCTGATAGAAAAAGGTAGGTGTCTGTTGGTATTTTCAGCCGTTTTTCTGAGGTCCCTGCTTCTCTTCTTGTTTTCGTGCAAAAGGCATGTATATTGTATTGATATTGCACTGATATTGCTCCACTGCCGGGTGCTTGCATCCACCAATTAAATCATGGGGTTGAAAGATGAATACCGTAAAAACAAATGCAGCATTACAGGAAGCCCGCTCGAAATATATCGCCCGCGGCATAGGAAGCGCTACACCCTGTTATATCTCCCATGGCAAGGGCGCCTTGCTCTATGACGTCGAGGGGAACGAGTATCTCGATCTGGGAGGCGGCATTGCGGTAATGAATGTCGGCCATTCTCACCCCAAGGTCGTGAAGGCCATAAAAGACCAGGCCGAAAAGTTTACCCACACCTGCTTCATGGTTTCACCCTATGAATCATCGGTCAAACTGGCTGAGAAGCTGTGCAGCGCCGTTCCGGGAGATTCCCCCAAGGCGGCCATGTTTGCCAACAGCGGCGCCGAAGCTGTCGAGAACGCCGTCAAGATCGCCCGTTACTACACGCAGAGGTCGGGCATCATCGCCTTCGACAACGCCTTTCACGGGAGGACCCTGATGGGGATGACGCTCACCTCGAAGCAGAAGCCCTACAAATTCGGCATGGGTCCTTTTGCGCCCGAGGTTTACCGGATGCCGTTCGCAAACTGTTACCGGTGCCCCTTCAATAAAGAATATCCGGGGTGTGATCTGGAGTGCGCGGAGCACCTCGAGTACTTCTTCATCAATCACGTTGCCGCAGAACAGACGGCAGCCGTCGTCGTTGAACCGGTTCAGGGGGAAGGAGGCTTCATCTGTCCCCCCAGGGAGTATTTCCAGCGGCTCAAGAAAATCTGTGAAGCCAACGGCGTGCTCTTCATTGCCGATGAAATTCAGACCGGGATCGGCCGGACCGGATATATGTTCGCGATGGAATATTACGGCGTAGAAGCCGATCTGACGACCACGGCGAAAAGCCTGGCCGCGGGGATGCCTTTGAGCGCCGTGGTCGGCAAAAAGGAGATTATGGATTCCGTGCATGCGGGCGGGATCGGCGGAACCTACGGGGGCAATCCGGTGGCCTGCCAGGCGGCTCTGGCCGTGCTCGACATCTTCGAGTCGGAAAATCTGCTGGAGCGGTCCCGGGAACTCGGTGAAAGACTGAGAGATTCGTTCCTTTCCCTGCAGAAAAAATATGACCTGATCGGCGACGTGCGCGGCCTGGGTCCGATGATTGCGATGGAACTGGTTAAGGACCGGTCGACCAAAGCACCGGCTGCGGACGAAACCAAGGCGCTGGTGTCGCACTGCTATAAACAGGGGGTCATCATTCTGAGCTGCGGAAGCTACGGCAACGTGCTTCGCTTTCTGATGCCGCTGGTGATTACCGATGAACAGCTCGACAGAGGACTCGCCGTGATCGATGCGGGACTGGCGGCGATCAGTCAGTAGCTGGCCGGTTCAATACATAGGAAATACAGGAGGGAGAGCTATGCACGGCTATTATAACCGCATCCTGACCATCGATTTGTCGCAGAAGCGTTCAGCCATCGAAACCCTGCCGGATGAGGTGCTCAAGGAATGGTTCGGCGGCCGGGGACTGGCCACGAAACTGCTTCTGGAGCGCAACCCGCCGGGCGTTGACCCCTTGCAGCCGGAAAACCATCTGATCGTCGCCACTGGTCCTTTCTGCGGCGGCAGGCTGTGGGGCGGCAGCCGCTACGGGGTTTACACCAAGTCGCCATTGACGGGCTGCTATGCGGAGTCCTACTCCGGGGGCAAGGTACCCGAATCGATCGATGCAACCGGATTCGATGCGATCATTATCACCGGCAAGGCGGAAGGGCCGACCGTACTGGCCGTTCATCCCGAAGGAGCGACGTTCCACGACGGGACGGACCTGTGGGGAATGGAAACCTTTGCTGCGGAAGAAGAAGCCGTGCGCCGTTTCTCCGCTGATCGAGACGGGTTCGGAAAACCGGGAGCGATGGTTATCGGTCCAGCCGGAGAGAAGCTGGTGAAATTCGCGATCATCGCCAACGACAAGTGGAGATGTGCGGGCAGAACCGGCGTCGGCGCCGTGCTTGGATCAAAACTCGTCAAGGCGGTGGTATTCCAGGGGGATCGCAAACGGCACTATAGCGACCCGGACGGAGTAGCCGAATATGCGAAGGCTTTCTCCAAGACCAATTTCAACCAGCCCGGCGCCCAGGCTTACCGGAAACTGGGCACCACCATGATGGTCAACCTGATGAATCACGCGGGTGCCCTGCCGACCAGGTACTGGCGCCAGGGCACCTGCGAGCATGCGGAGCAGATCAGTGGCGAGACCTACCATCTCGAACATGAGGTCACACCCCATGCCTGCGCAAAGTGCTTTATGGCCTGCGGCAGACTGACCAGGCTCGCCAAGGGACGTCACAAAGATCTCAAACTTGAAGGCCCGGAATACGAGACGATCTATTCATTCGGCAGTCTGTGCATGATCAGGGAGATGGAGGAGATCGCCTTTCTCAACGATTTATGCGACCGGCTCGGCATTGATACGATCACCACCGGTAATCTCTGCGCGTTGCTGATGGAGGCCAAGGAGCAGGGCAGAGAAGTGTACGACATCGACTATGGTGATGCCGATCAGGTCATTGAGCTCGTTGAAAAAATCGGCTCGAGAACCGACATCGGAGAGGTTCTCGCCGAGGGGATCAAGAGCGTGTCAAAGATTTTCAAACTCGAGGATCTGGCCATTCACGTGAAAGGCCTCGAACCTGCCGGTTACGACCCCAGAAAGCTGAAAGGGATGGGACTGACCTTTGCGACGGCCCCGCGCGGCGCCTGTCACCTGCGAACCACCTTCTACAAACCGGAACTTGCCGGATTCATTCCTCCCGATCAGATAGAGGGGAAAGCGGAAATGCTGGTTGATTATGAAGACCGGCTCTGTGTATTCGATACGCTGACGCTGTGCAGGTTCTATCGGGATCTTTACAGCTGGGAGGAACTCGGTAAGACCATCGAACTGGTAACCGGGGTAAAACGATCAAAGGAAGCGTTGCGAGATACAGCGGCGCGGATTGTCACGATGACCCGCCGGTTCAATATTCGGGAGGGATTCGCGGCTGAGGACGATCATCTGCCCGAGCGGTTCCACAAGGAAACGTTGCCTGAAGGTGGACAGCTTCCCGAGGCAGAGATGACCCGCCTGCTCCAGGATTACTATCGCTTGAGGGGCTGGAGCAGTGACGGGGTCCCGGTCGGGTAGATTACTGACGTACCCAGATCCTGTCTGGCCGGACGGGTCTAAACCGGCACTTCTCCGGTGAGCGCCGCTTCTTCCGGGGACGGGATGAAAAAAAGGTTGAGCCGGCTCACCTGATTGTCCCTGAGCTCGATGGTTGCGGAAGCGACCATGTTTTCACGGCTGTATTGGGATAGAACGGCGCATGGCCGCAACCTGCCGGATTTATAGATCTCGCCTATTTCCGCCCATAAGGGGGCGTCATCGGTGAATCGTTCGAGATTCTTGGCCATATGCTCGAGAAACTCCTGCTTTCCTTGAACCGGTTCCGACTGCACCTGCGATTTCAACTCGATATCGTCGGCGATGAACGGTTCGAAATGACGAAGATCTCCGGTGTTCATCATCCGCGCATAGGCTCTGATTGCTTCATGCTCGGTCAGCACCATCGTCGATTTTTTTTTGCTCCTCTTTGGCCAGATGAACCGTGATACGCCCTGTCTTTCGGTTTTATAAAACCTGCTTTGCCGGTCGCCAGCTCACGGCTGCGTGTCGAAAATCTTCACTCCTTGGGGAAGTTCCAACCAGCTCAACTTCTCGCACACCCAGATGTGTGCGGTCGGTTTGAAGATGGTATCGTCGTCCAGGCGGACCGGCTTGAGTTTCAATTTGACGGTGGCCGGATCGTCGGGGTTGTAGTGGTATATCCGATTTCCGCAGCGAGGGCAGAATTTGGCGCTGTTGCGGTTGCCGCTGTCGGCGATCCGGGTCCACTCGCTCATTTCGCCTGTGAACTCGATCGCTGAAGCCGGGATCACCGCCGTGACGCTGAACGGGCCGGTCGCCAGTTTCTGGCATTCCGTGCAATGGCAGGCAGCGACCATTTTGGGGGATTCATACAGTTTATACGTGACTTGTCCGCACTGACAGGACCCTTCGATCGGAAATTTCATTTCGCTACGCGCTCCTTGTTTATGCCGCAACCAGCCGGCATTGCAGAATACACCAGCTGTCTTTTCAAAAACAGA
>JAJDNR010000224.1 GCA_022340565.1 Desulfofustis sp. | reverse complement strand
ATCACCGCTATCGTAATCGGCGTGCTCTACGTCAAGGGCATGAACCCCGGACCGACCGTCTTCCTGGATCAGCCCGAACTGATCTATGCGGTTTTCGTCTCATTCTTTTTAGCCAACCTGCTGCTGCTGCCGCTCGGCCTGCTGGCGATCAAGTCCGCCACCCAGCTGCTCCGGGTTCCCCGGCAAATCCTGATGCCGGTGATTCTGATGTTCTGCGTGGTCGGGACGTTTGCGATCAACAATACGGTGTTCGGGGTCGGCATCATGCTGGTGCTGGGAGTGATCGCCTACTTCCTGGAAGAAAACGACTTTCCGATCGCCCCGGCAATCCTGGGCCTGGTCCTCGGCGGGCTGCTGGAAGAGAGCTTCATGACCTCGATGATCAAGGCCGACGGCGACCTGATGGCCTTTTTCGAACGGCCGGTGGCGGCAACCCTCGGCGTCGTCACCATCCTGATCTGGCTGTCACCCCAGCTTGCCCGGATGTGGAGAAGAATCAGAAGATCCCGGCCCCTGGTGCCGCGAAGATAGGACGGTGTCAGCCGGTAGCGCTGGATGCTGTGCCACTAAAATCTGAACTGGAGTTCCTGTGTCCTGTTACGAACTGTATGCGCTCAAATTCGCCGGCCCGTTTTCCAGCTCCGGCGCCTTCATGATGTGGATGAAGGAGTGGGAAACCGTAGCTCTTCGAAACTACTACTTCTGGTGTCTGAAAAGCCCCGAGCGAACCGTCCTGGTGGACGCGGGCGTGTCGCCCCTGCTCGCCCGCCAGAGAAATCTGCCCGGCTATCTGAGCCCGGCTGATATGCTGAAGGGCCTCGAGGTGCGGGCCGAAGCGGTCAGCCAGGTTATTCTGACCCATCTTCACTGGGACCATGTCGACGGAGCCTCCCTGTTTCCCCACGCCGAATTTTTCGTTCAGCGCAGCGAGCGGGATTTCTGGCTGGGGGACGACCTGGCCCGCCGGCCTCCGTTCACCTTCTTTCTGAACGACCAGACCCGGGCCGTGTGCCGATCGATCGAAGAGAGCGGACGCCTGACGATGATCGACGGCGAGCGGGAAACCATGCCCGGAATCACGTGCCTGCCGGCCCCGGGTCACAGTGTCGGCCATCAGGCGGTGGTGGCAGACACTTCCAGAGGTCGGGCCATACTCGGATCCGACTGCGCCCACTTGTTCCGCAATTACGAGGAAAACTGGCCCAGTGCCCTGATCATCGATATGGTTGCCTGGGTGCGCTCCCTGAAAACTTTAAAACAGCGGGTTTCCGCCCCCGACTTGCTGTTTCCGGGCCATGACCCGCTGATGTCGGAACGCTATCCCGAGGTCGCCCCGGGCATTACCAGACTGGCCTGAATGCGTCCACCTTCTGGCAGCTGCCGACCAACGCCACCTGCCGCGGCACGCAGAGGCAGCAGTGTCCTGGTTGGACAGCATCGTCGATGGGCTCGAAAACACCTTTGGCCAATGGTGCCGTGACCGCAGAATAGAATTCGGGAGATCCGCTGTCAGGCTGAGTCGTTATGCCTGACAAGCAGGTACCAGGCTGCCGTCCCGCCGATCACCATGATGGTGCAGAGGATCTGCCCCATTGTGAACATGTTCAGGATATAGCCGACCTGCGGGTCGGGTTCCCTGGTGAACTCGATGAAAAACCGCAGGACCCCGTATCCGATCAGAAGCAGAGCCAGCAGCGAGCCGTGCGGCCAGAGCCTGCTGCCGGCCTGCCACGGTTTTCTGCGCAGAGACCAGAGGACGAAAAACAGGATCACCCCTTCGCACGCCGCCTCGTAAAGCTGTGAGGGGTGTCGCGGCAGCGGGCCGCCGGCCGGGAAGACCATTCCCCAGGGCAGGCTGGTCGGCCGGCCGAACAGCTCGCCGTTGATGAAGTTGCCGAGCCTGCCGAGGGTCAGGCCGATCGGAATCGTGACGGCATAGAGATCCGCGGCCTTCCAGAATGCGATCTTCTTTTTCCGGCAATACCATGAGCCGCCGAGGATAAGGCCGATCGCGGCTCCATGAAAGGACATGCCGCCGGACCAGGTTGCCGGGATTTCCAGGGGATGCGCGAGGTAATAGGGGAGGTTGTAGAACAGCACGTACCCGAGCCGGCCGCCGATGATGATCGAAACGATCAGCACCATGTTGAGATTTTCGAAATGCTCCTGCAGCCGCTCGAAGGAGACCCGTTTGAGCTGATACCGGACCAGCAGATAGGACGCCAGGAAACCGAGCACGTACATCAGCCCGTACCAGCGTACCTGGAAGGGGCCGATATGAAGGAGCACCGGATCGATATCGGGGTATGCAAGCATCGTCAGCGTTGTCCCTTGTCCTGCTTCGATTCGAAGCTGCGTTTTCTGAGATGCACTTGCAGCACCGAGATGGCGGCGGGAGTGATTCCCGATATCCTTGACGCCTGGCCGAGCGACACGGGTTTCACCCTGCCGAGTTTTTCCACCACCTCGTTGGACAGCCCGGACAGGCCGGTAAAGTCCATATCGGCGGGGATCTGCGTAGATTCGAGTTTTTTGAAGCGGCGCACCTGCTCGTCCTGGCGTTCGATATAGCCTTTGTATTTGACCCGCAGTTGTATTTCCTCACTGAATCTGGAGGCGCCGATTTCGGCAACGGCTTGGCGTGTGTCGTGGCTGACCAGACTACCCAGGTCGTCGATGGAAAGCTCGGGCCTTCTGAGCAGATCGGACAGGCTCGATTTCTGTTTGAGTGTGGTGCTCTGCAGTCTTTCCAGTTGTTCATCGATGTCCGGTGATGGTTTTATCCAGGTGTTGTCAAGCCTTGCAATACCCTCATCGATTTCCCTCTGCTTCTCCCTGAAGCGATCATACTGCTGCTGCGGCAGCAGTCCGATCCGGTAGCCGATTTCAGAGAGCCGTTCATCGGCGTTATCTTCCCTCAGCAGCAGCCGGTATTCGGCCCGTGACGTGAAAAGCCGATAGGGCTCCTTGGTTCCCCGGGTGATCAGGTCATCGATCAGCACCCCGATATAGGCCTGAGAGCGATCGAGAATGAGCGGCTCCTCGCCCCTGCAGGAGCGGACCGCGTTGATGCCTGCCATGATTCCCTGCCCTGCCGCTTCCTCGTAGCCGGAGGTGCCGTTGATCTGGCCGGCGAGAAAAAGTCCTCTGATTCGCTTGGTCTCCAGCGATGGCAGCAGTTCGAGCGGATCCACGTAGTCATACTCAATGGCGTAGCCGGAGCGGACGATCACCGCCTTTTCCAATCCCTTGATTGAGCGTATCATCGCGACCTGGGTGGCCAGCGGCAGGCTGGTGGGCACCCCGTTGGGATATACCTCGGTGGTTTCGATTCCTTCGGGTTCGAGGAAGATCTGGTGGCGCAATTTCTCGGGAAAACGCATGACCTTGTCCTCGATGGACGGGCAGTAGCGTGCCCCAACTCCCTCGATGATTCCCGCAAAGAGTGGGGACTGGTCGATGGAGCCGCGGATGATCTCGTGGGTTTTCTCGTTAGTGTAGGTGATGTGACAGGGGAACTGGGGCTGGCGGTAGTCGCCGTCGCTGGCGAACGAAAAGAATGCCGGCGGCCGGTCGCTGTACTGGGGTTCGAGTCCGGCATAATCGATGGTGTTGGCATCTAGACGAGGCACCGTACCGGTTTTCATGCGGCCGACGGTAAATCCCTGCTGCCTGAACCACCCGGCCAGGCTGACCGACGGGCTGTCACCCATGCGGCCAGCCGGAAAGTGCTTCAGACCGACATGGATCAGGCCGTTGAGAAAGGTGCCGGTGGCGACAACCACCGCCGAAACCGCGATATCCTCGTCGAGCGACGTACGCAGGCCGGTGACTCTACCATGCTCCACGCGCAGCGAGTCGACCGTGGTCTGGCGGATGGTGAGGTTTTTCTGGTTCTCCAGAATCTTCTTCATCCTCAGCCGGTAGAGCAGCCGGTCCGCCTGCGCCCGTGAAGATCTCACCGCCGGGCCCTTGCTGGTATTGAGGCGGCGGAACTGGATCGAGGTTGCATCGATATTCCGTGCCATCTCGCCGCCCAGCGCATCGATTTCCCGCACCAGGTGGCCTTTGGCGAGTCCGCCGATGGCGGGGTTGCAGGACATCGCCCCGATGGTATCGAGGTTAATCACGCAGACAAGGGTTTTACAGCCCATGCGGGCGGCCGCCAGGGCGGCCTCGCAGCCGGCGTGGCCAGCGCCGATAACGGCGATATCGAAACGGTTTGCAATATCCATCATGGTTACGGTTGGTTCGACATTATCGCTTGCTGCCGGTCCACGACAAAAGCGCCCAGCGCTGGGGCGGATCCCGTCTGATCACGATGCCGTCCGGCCCGGTCCTGATGGTCCGTGATTCGAGATACTTTTCAAGCAGCCGTTCTTCTTCTGGCCGAAGATCCTTGAACATCCACCGGTATCCGTTGAGCGCCTGCTCCATCGAGGCAAACTGGAGTTCACGGTCAAGTTCTATATGGTCGATACGCGGGTGCACGCCGAGCTTGTACAGCATGTTGAGGGTGTAGATGTAGTCGGGCCCGGACTCGAAGGGTCGGCCGATGGCTGTGAACGCGTCGGCGTCGAACGGCGACGGGTCGATCCGCTCAGCGATATGGATGGCACCGTGACTGTGGCGGATGAGCTTGTGCAGCGCTCCTGCCAGGTTCTCGATATTCATCGACCGGGAGGCGATGACGATATCGTAGGTGCCGATGGCGCGGCGGCTCCAGTCGTCCTCCCAGGCGCAGTGAATCGTTCTTATGTTGGTGATTCCCGACTGGGTGGCCTGAAGCTCGAGCAGCTCGAGCATCGATCTGGAATAGTCGATCGCCGTTACCCCGGCGACCTTTGCAGCCAGGGGAATGGCCAGGGTGCCGGGTCCGCAGCCGACGTCCAGAACCGACATCGTTTCATCGAGTTCGAGGAGTCCCAGGAACCGTTCGGCGAAGGAGGACTCATGAATCCGCGACGCATAGGACGAAGCCTTCCGGTCCCAGCCGTCCGCGTCCTTGCTCTTCCAGCTTCTCCGGGAGCGGCTCTGTTCCCATAGCTTCTGCCAATCGATATCACCATAGGAGGTTATGTGCTGGACGGATCCCATCGGATTATTTGCCAAGGCAGAATTGTTCAAAAATGACGTCGAGTACATCCTCGGTTGTGGTCTCCCCGACAATGTCGCCGAGATGATCGAAACATGCAAGCAGATCGATGGTGATCAGATCGTTGGTGAGGCCGCTCTGCAGGCCGTCGCAGACCCGGCCGAGCGCCTCGAGTCCTTTTGCCAGCGCCGCTTTATGTCTCAGGTTCGGGCTGCACCCTTCTTCCTGCCACTGTTCCCTGCCGCCGGTGAGCCGCTTGAATATCAGCTGTTTGAGGTCGGTCAGTCCCTCCTGGGTGAGTGCCGAGATCAGCAGCGGCTGCGCAATCATCGGAAGGCCGGGATCCGGGGTGATCTTCAGCTCGAGATCGCACTTGTTGATTACCGTGATAAAGGGTTTATGGGCAATGGACCGGAACAGTTCACGATCGTCGTCGCCGATCGGGGTCGACCCGTCGACCAGGAAAAGCACCAGGTCAGCGCGGTTGATCGACTCCTTGGCCCGTTTGATGCCCAGCTGCTCGACTTCTTCGACGCCGTCCCTGATGCCGGCGGTATCGATGATCCGCACCGGAATCCCGGAAATGTCGATATATTCCTCGATGGTGTCGCGGGTGGTTCCGGGGGTCGGAGTAACCAGGGCCCGCTCTTCCTGGAGCAAGGTGTTCAGCAGGCTCGACTTGCCGACGTTGGGACGGCCGACAATGACAATTGACACCCCGTCCCGGACAATGCGCCCCTCTTCGGCCCGGGCGATTAGATTCTCTAGCGGCTCGTAGACGTCATTGAAAATTCTTTCGTACAGCGCCCGGTGGTCGGCGATCTCGATCTCCTCCTCGGGAAAATCGATGGCTGTTTCGAGAAGCGCCCTGACTTCCACCAGGGTGGCGCGCATTGCATCCACCTCGCAAAAGAGTTTACCGCTCATCTGCTCGAGGGCCAGATCGACGCCTTTTCTGGTGCGGGCGGAGAGGATGTCGATCACCGCTTCGGCACGGGTCAGGTCGATGCGGCCGTTGACAAAAGCGCGTTTGGTGAATTCCCCCGGTTCGGCCAGCTGGGCGCCCTGGGACAGGACCAGTTCGAGTACCGACTGAAGTACCAGGAAGCTGCCATGGCAGTGGATCTCGACCACATCTTCCCTGGTGTAGGTCCGCGGCGCCTGCATGTAGACAGCCAGCACTTCGTCGAGCAGTTTCGCATCGGCGGGGTTGCAGATCCTTCCGTAATAGAGGCGGTGCGTTTCAAACGGGCAGTCTGCCCGGGCCGGAGTGAAGATCTTTTCGAGGATCGGAAGCGCTTGACCGCCGCTGATCCTGATGATCCCGATTCCCCCCGCTCCCGGGGGGGTGGAGATGGCCGCGATGGTCCGATTGTCAGCGTGTCCTAATTCCATGGCGATGCCCGGACAGTCAGGCCGGATCGATCAGTCCGCCCGGTAAGGTGGTATCGCTGCCGGCCAAGTGAGCATGGTGGGGTGTGTCAAACTTCCTGCTTGCGGCCGGAATTGTTTTTTCTGCGGGAATGCGGACGGCTGCGTCTGCGGTTGCCGCCCTTTTTTGCTTTTCCCGGCTTGAAAATCAGTACTTTCTTGAACAGTCCGTCGCCGACGCTCCTGCTCCTGACCTCCGGGTCGTCCTGCAGTGCCACATGGACGACCCGACGCTCAGACGGGTTCAACGACGCAATGACCTGAGTCTTGCCGTCTTCCTTGACCTGAGCGGCTTGTCCGATGGCCAGTTCACGCAACTGCTGGTAGCGTTTTTCCCGGTAATCGCCGACATCGATAGAAAGCTGGATGCGGCCTCCGATCTTCTTGGAGACGATTTTGCGCAGCAGGTACTGCAGGCTGTCGAGCACCCGTCCTTCTTCGGATATCAGGATCTCCTGATGTTCGGCGCTGACCCGGCAATGGATCGTCCCCGCTTGTTGTTCAACGGATACCTCTGAAGGGCAGCCCATCAGGGCCAGGAGTTCCTGCAGCTCGTCCCGGATCAGGGACCGGGAGGCTTCGGCCAGCTGCGGTTCTTGTTTCTCGATGGCACCGTCGTCCGGCCGGGCATCGCTGTGGCTATCTGCACCACTCTGCTCCTTCACCGGCAGCGTTTGCTCGGCTGCTGCCGCTGTCTCGGAATCGGAACCGGCTTCTGTCTGCAGTCTTCTGTTCGGCCTTGCCGATCTGTTTTTCGAGCCGGCCTTTTGCTTCTCCGCCTGCTGTTCGGCCTGGAAGTGTTGCGGTGGCGCTTCGAACTCCTGCACGGATGCACGAATCTGGGCTTTTTGACGGATCAGCCCGAATATGCCTTTGGAGCCGGTCTCCAGAACTTCGATAGTGAGGTGTTCCTGGGCGACGCCGAAGTGCTCGCACGCTTCCTTTATCGCTTCGGGGACGTCCTTTCCATAAAAATCTCTGGTTTCATGTGACATTATCTATACCATTGAGGTTTTCCACCGCCTTTTCGCCGGTTCGTTCGGCCTCCCGGTCATGCAGCCTTGGCAGGTTTCTTCTGACGGTTGATCAGGTACTGCTGCAGTATCGAGAGCAGGTTGTTGACGAACCAGTACAACACCAGGCCTGAAGCAAAATTGACGAACATGACGGTGAAGATAAGCGGCAGAAACATCATGATTCGCTGCTGGGTCGGGTCTGCGGTGGTGGGGGTCATTTTCTGCTGCAGAAACATCGAGGCGCCCATCAGCAGGGTCAACACCGGCAGTCCGCCCAGGTACGGCAGGTCGAATCCGAGATACAGCCGGTCGGGGGCAGAGAGATCGTTGATCCACAGCATGAACGGGGCATGCCGCAGCTCGATGGATTGGAGCAGGACTCTGTACAGTGAGAAGAAAACGGGAATCTGCAGCACCATCGGCAGGCAGCCGCCCAGCGGATTGACCTTGTAGGTCTTGTAGAGATTCATCATCTCCTGGTTCATCCGGGTCGGGTCGTTTTTGTACTTTTCTTTGAGTTTTACGACCTTGGGCTGCAGTTTCTGCATGTTCTTCATCGATTTCAGGCCCTTTTGGGTAATGGGCCAGAAGCATGCCTTGAGCAGGATGGTGACGAGGATGATCGCCACCCCGTAATTGCGGACAACTGAGTGGAACCAGTTGAGCAGGTAGAGCATGGGCCGGGCGATGATGTCGAACCAGCCGAAATTGAGGGCCTTGCCCAGGTTGCTGCCAATTTCCTTCAAAACTCCGATTTTTTTCGGTCCGAAGTACAGCTGATAATCATAGGTGTTCTGGGCTCCCGGAGCCAACGTCTCAACCGCCCTGAGAATGTCGATTGAAACCAGCTCCTGCTGGGCGTTCATAGTGACCGATACCGGCTCTGGTCCGGGCATGACAGCGGTCAGGAAGTAGGTGCCTTCGTAGGCAATCCAGTCGTATGATCCCTGCACGGTCTGGGGGCCGTCCTCGAACTCCTTCAGCTTGAACTGCTGCAGTCCAGCTTCGCTGTAAAGCGCCGGACCGCGGAACAGCCAGCTGCTGGCCTTGGTCAAGGCACTGAACGGCAGGTTCTTCTGATGCAGGCCGGCAGAGCCCTGCAGCACCTGTCCGCTGTTGTTGACCACTGTAACCCGGTGTTTGATCAGATAATTGCTGCGGTTGAACTCGTAGGAGCGGACTACCTCGAGACCGGCCTGGGTCGTCGCTCTCATGGTCACCGTGGCGATGCCGCTTGCTTTATCGAACGGTGCATCGGTGCTGTCCAGGGTGTAGAGCGTGTTCTGATCGACGATGCCGGAGAAGGAAAATGACAGCGGATACCCCTGGTTCATATCGGTCTTGACCAGGTCGACCCCGGGAGCATCCTTGTCAATCGATTGACGATAATCTTTCAGCACGAAGCCGGTCAGAACGCCGCCCTTCTCATTCATCGTAGCCGTGTAGAGATCGGTGTCGACGGTGATTCCTCTGGCCGGGCGCTGATCGACCGGGGCAGGCTGCGGGGCGACCGGAGCGCTCTGCTGTTGAGCGGCAGGCGCTGTAATCTGAGGCTCTACAGCAGGCTGCGAGGCGGCCGGCTGCTGCGGGGCGGCAGGCTGCTCGGTAACGGTCTGGGCCGGTTCCGGTTCGATCGGGCCGATGAAAAAATATTGATAGCCGAGGAGGATGACAAAGGAGATCAAGATAGCCAGAAAGGCTCTGTACATGTCCATGATTGCTGGTAGTCCTTAAAGTGTGCCGGGCGGGAAGGTAATAGCCGGGTCGAGGCGGCAAGCCCCCTCAAGCCGGATCATAGCCGCCACGGGAGAAAGGGTGGCAGCGGAGGATCCGCCAGATTCCCTTTCCGATCCCGCGAAGGGCGCCATATTTTTTAATTGCCTCAACGGTATAAGCAGAACAGGTCGGGTAAAAACGGCAGGCAGGGGGGAATAACGGGGACAGGACATAGCGGTACCCGCTGATCAGTGCAACGAGCAAACGGGCCGTGAATCCCTGTTCAGATTTAGATCCCATGGTCAGGCTGATTGGGTGGCCAGCAGTCCGGCCACCGCTTCGGTAATCATATCTGGTGAATTAAGCGAAAAATCCGGTCTCACGGCGACCACGATATCTGCATCGAGGGGATACGTTTCCCGGTTGAGTCGAAACGACTCTCTGAAAATCCGTTTAATTCGGTTCCTTCTAACCGCTCCTTTCAACTTTCTGCTGATACTTATTCCGATGCGGTTGTGCTTACGGTGACTGGTCAGGAAAATGAGCGTGAAGCCTTTACCGTGCAACCGCGTACCGTGCCTGTAGACTGCATCGAATTCCCATTTCTTCCGCAGCAGGCTGCTTTTCGGAAGGGTGAATCGAGGCAACGGGGATCAGGCTGACAGTCGCTTTCGGCCCTTGGCTCTTCGGGCGTTAATAACGGCACGGCCGGCCTTGGTGCTCATCCGGGCACGAAAACCGTGATTTCTCTTGCGTTTTATTTTGCTTGGCTGAAATGTTCTTTTACTCATCAGTTACATCCTCTTGTCGGTGTCTTGTCTGCAGGGAAATTGGGTGACACCTTGTTATCATCTTGAAACAGCGTGCTAAACAAATAATGATAGCTACCTGAATATCCGCCGTAAATATGTAAAATCCCAGATATGCAAAATAATACAATTAAACATAGATACCCATTACTGTCAAATATTTTTGGGGGACAGATACCGGGTACGCCTCAACCAGTGACGCTGCTCTGTTCGTTTTATTTTTCTTTACCGGTAACCTGCATATGGTACGAGGTGAAACGGCCTGCCGATCGTGGAGAATTGGCGGAGGCTCTCT
The DNA here is from genome assembly GCA_022340565.1 of Desulfofustis sp. Taxonomy (GTDB): domain Bacteria; phylum Desulfobacterota; class Desulfobulbia; order Desulfobulbales; family Desulfocapsaceae; genus JABDQA01. The sequence continues at coordinate 3,271 of JAJDNR010000224.1, read as the reverse complement.
GTATTGTTTTTGCTTTTCAGGGGGTTCCATGACATATTCGGGGTAGGCTGTACATGCTATCAACTTCCCCTCTGCGCTGGAGAACCTCTTAATGCTGCTTGAACAGGCCCTGGAATTGATCGTCGATACCGCCCCTGTAAACGATGTGGAGGACGTGGATCTCGATTCGTGCTGGGGTCGCGTGTGCTCCGGCAACAACCCGGCGGTTCTGCCGGTGCCCTGCTACGACCAGTCGACCAGGGACGGCTATGTGATCCGGGCTGGACATCAGCGGTCGAATACCGGTGACCCGGTTTTCGGGATTCGTGGAGAAATCCCCGCAGGTCCGACGGGTGACATGAGGATCGAGCCGGGGGAGGCCTACCGGATCATGACCGGAGGTCTGGTCCCCGAGCTTGCTGATCGGGTCATACCCCAGGAGCGCTGCCGGGTTGCCGGCGACAAAGTGATCATCGATCGACACCTGCTCCTGGCTCCGAACCGCTTCATTCGCCGTCGCGGCAGCGACATCGCCGCCGGAGATCAGCTTGTGGAAGCGGGTACGCGGCTCAATGAGGTGCATGCGGCCAGATTCGCATCTTCGGGAAACCGCAGCCTGAAGGTATATCGAAAACCGCGGGTCGCTTTTGTCTGCAGCGGCAGCGAACTGGTGATAGGCGGAGATTTCCTGCAGCCTGGTCAGAAATTTTCATCGAATCACTATCTGCTCAAATTTCTGATCATGCGCCATGGCGGAATCGCCATAGATTACGGACTCGTCGAAGACAATACGGATGCGGTCGAGAGCACCCTGAAGTCGATCATTGCCTCCGATGCGGATATGATTATCAGTACCGGCGGAGTCGGGCCCGGCAAATATGATCTGTTCTGTGACATTCTGCCCGGGCTGGGAGCGCAGATCCTCTATCGGTCGCTGCAGGTGAGGCCAGGCAGATCAACGCTGTTCGCAGCAATCGGCAACAAGCTGTACTTCGGTCTGCCGGGTCCGCCAAGCGCCGTCCACATTCTCTTTCATGAGTGTATTTGTCCGGCGCTGAGGAAGATGCAGGGCTGTAGAACCTGGTTCAGCAGACGGACGAACTGCTTCTTGAGCCACGATATTTCGCTGAAAAAGGCAGACGTGCTCTGTTTCAGGGAGGGTTGCTGCAGCGCCGCAGCGGGTGGTTTCGAGGTTCGCTTTGCGGACAGAAATCAGATCCCGAACTGTTTTGTTCTGCTGGAGCCTGGAGTAAAATCGTATAAACGCGGGGACCCGATCGCAGTCAGCATGCTCGACCCTTGATGAGGCAGCCGAAAAAATCAGCAGGTTTGGCTGCCTTCCGCTGCTTTTTTGCAGTATCTCTTTGAATAAAAAAACCGGTAATTTCCGTGCTCTCGAGCGATGGAAATTACCAGCTTTTTTCGGTCAGGCGGGCACCTCCGGATATGCATGGTGATCTGCCCGCTATTGATCTCTATGCCGACTACTTTTCGACCAGCGTAAGGTTGATTCGATTTTTGAAAAATTTCACCGTAAAGGTATCCCCGGCGTTGAAACCAGATCCGGCCAACACTTTTGAAGAAAGAGTAAGTGTCTGATTCTTCCCGATTTTTATGGTGATCTGTTTGGTCTGTTTCATTTTTCTGGCTTCTTTGACCTGATAATATTTTTTATCCTCGTCCATCAGTTTAAGCATAAGGTTGCTGAAGGTTGGATGGTTTTTTATATGCATCGCCTCCATGATTTCTGATTTGGTTTTTCCTGAAGCAACCAGGTCCCTCAGTTTTCCAAGATCATATTTGCTTTTTCGCGCCATGTTTACTCCTCTCTTATCCCCTGCAGGGAAAGGTAAAAATTAATCTTAATGGATAATCAACAGCACATGTCATATGGCAATAAAAAACGTTCTCAGTATAATCTTGAAAATGCTTATGTCAAACAAACTTTTTGATTGTAAAAAAAAATGAACGTATATGATCAAGCAAGACCAAACCGGCTACTTATATCCATAACCTTCATAAATGATGATCTATGCTGATTGAAAATTGCCCTGAAATCATAGTATTCTATTTTGAGAAAAATCCGGATATCAAAAAAATAAAATAAATATATCAATAATCTATGATTAAAGTGATGCCTTTTTTTTCTTGGGCCCTAAAAGAAAATCAGCTTCTTCGATGCAGCGTCGAGAATTGAAAGATTCTAGTCAGGTATGAACATGAGATCTCGGGGAAAATCGCTTAAGGATCTGTTGCCGTTGGCGGTTATAACCACATCATCTTCAATGCGGACCCCATATTTCCCGTTCAGATAAATTCCCGGTTCCACGGTAAAGGTCATTCCCGGCTCGAGCACCTGGGTGCTGGCATCGTGCAGATACGGCTCCTCGTGGCACGCCATTCCCAGACCGTGCCCGGTACGGTGGCTGAACGCTTCACCGTAGCCCCCTTCGGTAATCACAGTCCTGGCCGCCCGGTCGACCTCCCGGCAGGCAACCCCCGGAGCGGCGGCTTTTCGGCCCGCCTCGTTGGCACGGTGCACCAGCGAGTGGATATGTCGTGCCTCGTCACTGACTGATCCGACCGCAAAGGTTCTGGTCAGATCAGAGGTGTAGTCCTGCCATGCCGCCCCCCAGTCGATGATCAGCAGATCGCCCTCCTGCAGGGGCCTCTGAGACGGCCTGGCATGAGGGTTGGCACCATTCGGTCCGGAAGAGACAATGGGTGGAAACGGAAGGCTGGGATCCGAGCCGTGCCGGAAGAGCTGGATGACCAGTTCAGCGGCGATTTCCTGTTCCGTAGTTCCTTGCTTGATCACCGCCAGGGTTTCTTTCAGGCTGTCCTGGGCAATGGCTACCGCCTGTTCCATCCTGGCGATTTCGTCCGCATCTTTGATTGCCCTGCATCTGGAGATCGCCGTATCGGCGCTCTCCAGCGTCAGCGAGTCGGCGGCCTTCAGCAGATGAGTATATTCCAGCAGCCGCAGCTGCCCCGGCTCGGTGCCGAAGCGCTTGCCGTCAAGGTGCAGATGTGCAGAACTTTTTCTGAATGCAGCAGGCCATTGATCGGGGTTGTCGGGGTAGGTAATTGCATCGATAGTGAATCGGCACTGGTCAAGCTTGGCTTTTTCCAGTTCCGGAAGGATGATGAGCGGTGAGTTGCCTGGGCTGAGAATGAACACGACGGGGCGCTCCATAAGATGAAAATGAAGCCCGGAAAAGTAGGTCAGACTGGGGCCGGCATTGAGAACCAGTCCGTCGAGCCCCTGTTTTGAGAGATGGCTGATTACCTT
>JAJDNR010000211.1 GCA_022340565.1 Desulfofustis sp. | reverse complement strand
TGCATAATTCAAGGGAAAGCGCGGTTTTTCCTATGGCTGTCGGCCCGACCAGGGCAAGTACCGGTTTCGCTATGCAACGGCTCGAGTGATCAGTCAAAACGGAGATGTTCCTGGAATTGAGCGACCCGCTTCCGGCCGATGCCGTCAACTCGCCTTAAGGCATCTGGTGAGGCAAACGGTCCCGAGGTTTTCCGCTCGGCAATGATTCTTTCGGCGAGCTGCGGTCCGATTCCCGGTATGGATTGCAGTAAGTCCGAATCGGCCGAGTTTACCGGTATTTTCTCCAGACGGAAAACCGAGCGGAGCGCATCGTCTGCGGCAGATTGATCCTGGAAACCAACCTCGATGTCAGGCGGGGATTGGTTTTGCAGGGTAACTTCAGGTCGGGGTCCATAGTCGGTTATCGTCCAGTACAGGATGTAAAGGATCGGGATCGCGAGCAGTATCGGTATACGATAATCGGTCTGGTCGTTCATAGGGGTATCGCTTGTATACCGGAAGTCCGGATAACACGTGTCTCAAAACATACAACAAGACAGCAACCGTGCCAATCATCTAATGGTTCATCATCTGATCGCTCATCTCCTTCCCTCAATAATCGTTGTAGGCCGACCGTCAAAGAGGTATAAAAGCAGTTTCAGCGTTTTCAACGTGGCCTAAGGTTATAATCACAGCAGTCGACATTAATGAAACGCTTCAACATCGTTCTTGTTGAGCCTGAGATCCCGCCCAATACCGGTTCTATCGCCAGGCTCTGCGGTGCCACCAACTCCGCCCTTCACCTTGTTCATCCGCTGGGGTTTTCCACCGAGGACAAACATCTGAAGCGAGCGGGGCTCGATTATTGGCAACACGTTGAAGTGGTGCATTGGCGGAACCTTGATGAACTGCTTGCAGGGTGCGATGAAACGACCTTGAAGTTCTTCACCACCAAGACCGCCAGACCATATACCGAAGCCGTTTACCGCCCCGGAGACTATCTGATTTTTGGAAAGGAGACAAAGGGACTGCCGGAAGAGGTCCGGACCCTGTACAAAGAACTCTGTTATACCCTGCCCATGGAGAACTCGAACATCAGAAGTCTCAATCTTGCAATGACGGCCGGAATTGTTTTATATGAGGCCCTGAGACAGCAGCCTGATTATCCGCAAGCAATATAATCGTTACGGTATCTATCAATTTTGAAAACCGGTCGGCACTGCCGCCAATGGAGATGTGTCAATGAGTGAACGGGTTTGTAATTTCGGTCCGGGGCCGGCGGCCCTGCCACTGGAGGTGCTCGAACAGACCGCCGCCGACATCGTCGATTTCCAAAACAGCGGCATCGGTCTGCTGGAGATCAGTCACCGTTCCCCTGAATTCCAGGGGGTTATCAACAGCGCCGAGGCACTGCTTCGTGAACTGATGCAGATTCCCGACAATTACAAGGTGCTGTTTCTGCAGGGTGGAGCATCGTCCCAGTTTTTCATGGTGCCGATGAACCTTTTGAGCGGCGGCCGCAAGGCGACCTATCTCAATACCGGAACCTGGGCCAAGAAGGCTATCGCAGAAGCGCGGTTGTTTGGCGCGATTGATGTGGCTTTCTCCAGCGAAGCGGAACGGTTCAATCGGGTACCAGCGGATTCGGAGTATGCGGTGGACCCCGACAGCGAATACCTCTATTTTGTATCAAACAATACCATCTATGGTACCCAGTTTCGGAGCTTTCCGGGCACCGACACCATGCTCGTCAGCGATATGTCGTCGGATATTCTGTCGCGGCCTGTCGATGTGTCCCGGTTCGGCCTGATCTTTGCCGGTGCCCAGAAGAACCTCGGGCCGGCCGGCGTAACCGTCGTGATCATCAGGGAGGATCTGCTGGACCGCTGTCCCGATGCGATTCCGACCATGCTCAAGTACAGAACCCACGCTGACAAAGGGTCAATGTTCAACACTCCTCCCTGCGCGGCTGTCTATGTGGTCGACAAGGTGCTGCAGTGGGTAAAAAATCTGGGCGGCATCGAAGTGATGCAAAAACGCAACGAGGAAAAGTCAGCGATCGTCTATGGGGTCATCGACTCCGGCGATTATTACCGGGGACATGCGGAACATGGTTCGCGGTCGCACATGAATGTGTCATTCAATCTGCCGACCTCGGAGCTGGAGGCGAAATTCATTTCTGAAGCCGCAGCAATCGGGCTCAAGGGCCTCAAAGGGCATCGCTCCATCGGCGGATGCCGGGCGTCGATCTACAACGCCTTCGAACTCGAAGGTGTCAACAAACTCGCCGCCTTCATGGAGCGATTCGCTGCCGACAACCCGGCGCGACGCATCCCGGCTGTTTGATGGTCATGTTAACCTTCTGGACTCAAGGAGATACCGGATCTAACGGCATCTGATCTTATGGTGGTTGACTGCAAGGATCTCGACCAGAAAGGGTTGGAAAGCTTCGCCGAATCGATGGGACAGCCGTCTTTCCGCGGAAAACAGATCATGTCTTGGCTCTATCGACCCGGAATAACGGACTTTTCCCAGATGACCAATCTGGCGAAATCCTTCCGGGCAGTGCTGACGGAGCATGCCTGCATTTCCCGCTTCGATAACCCGGTAACCGAGATCTCCGGGGACGGCAGCGTCAAGTTCGGATTCCGACTGGCAGACGGCTGCATCATCGAGTCGGTCAACATCCCCGAACCGGACCGGAATACCCTGTGCATCTCATCTCAGGTGGGATGCGCTATGGACTGCCGATTCTGCCAGACTGCGACCATGGGCTTCAGGCGGAATCTGACTCCGTCGGAAATGGTGAATCAGGTGTGCGCGGTGCGTGATTATCTGCTTGCAACCGGCGCCGGCAACACCCTGCCGATCTCGAATCTGGTTTTCATGGGTATGGGAGAGCCGCTGAACAACCTCGACAACCTGCTCACCGCCATCTCGATACTCACCGACCAGAAAGGACTCGACCTGGCCAGCCGGAGGATCACCGTCTCCACCTGCGGTATCGTACCCCACATGCGCACCCTCGGCGAGAGGACCAATGTCAACCTGGCGATCTCGCTCCATGCCGTGGACAACGAAACAAGAGACCGGCTCATGCCGGTCAACAGGCGCTACCCTATTGAATCCCTGTTGCAGGCCTGCAGGGATTATCCGATCCAGAAGCGCAAGCGGATCATGATCGAATATGTGATGCTTGACTCCATCAACGATTCGGATGATCAAGCCCGCCGGCTCGCCTCGTTGCTGCGGCCTATTCCATGCAAGATCAATCTGCTCGTCTATAATGAATGCGACGGTCTTGTCTACAGGCCGTCCCCCCATCACCGTATTCTCGCGTTTCAGGAGATTCTCAGAAACGCCCACTATTCAGTCTTCATTAGAAGCAGCCGGGGCAGCGACATTGCTGCTGCCTGCGGACAGCTTGCCGGCAAACTGTCCGGGTTCTGAATCGGCCGGATCAGATCAGCAGCAGCAGATTTACACAGCCGATCAGAAAACCCAGCAGGGCTCCGAACAGATTGATGTACTTGAACTGCTCCTGCATGATCGACAGCAGCAGTGCTTCTAATCTCAGGAGATCGAACGAGTCGATTTTCTCGGTGATGATCCTGCTGATATCAAGGGTATGAAGGATGCGGCCCATCTCTTCCGCCAGTGTCTGGGTTATTCGTCTGGTCAGGCCTTGTGCTGCACCGTCCACCAGCGTTGACGGTATCAGGTAGGACAAGGAGCCGATCGGCCGGTTGACCAGATGACGGCAGAGGGTTTCCACCGCCCCATCGAGAAACGATGCAAACGGCGGCGATGTCAGCAACCCGACGATTTCCCGTCTGGCCGCATTGCGAAGGGAATCGACACCGTCTTGCCCGGCCATGCGCTCAACAGCCAGAGCAAGCGTCGTCGCCTCGGTGCCGCATTGGGATTCGATGATATCCCGAACCGCGGTACTGATCCGCGCCCTGATCGGTTCTGTGTGCAGAACCGGTTCGATGGCCCGGGCCGCTTCCATCGCCAAGGCCTGCAGCCGCCGGCTGTCGGACAGGTCGAACAGCTCGCAGACGGGCTGGGCGAGCAGCTGCGAAACCCATTCCCCGAGGGCAGCTCTGACCCGGTGATGCATGGTTTCGCCGGTAACAAAATCGTCGATATCGTTTTCCCTTTTGACCAGATAGCTTCTGATCGTTCGATCGACGAGTTTCATGTCGAGAAAGCTTTTGACCATCGTCGACATTGGTCCCATCGTGTCGACCATCTCCTCGAGGCCGCGTTTCAATGCGTCGATCATGCCCTCCTGGACCTCCGGGTCTTTCACGATCTGCGCTGCCCTATCCAGAACAAATGGTGTCTGGTCTCGAATGATATCAACGATTTCCCGCTGCATATCCGGGGGCAGCAGCTCATCCAGCCGCTTTCTCTGGTTGACGATATCCTCCAGGATGGTCGACATCAGCGAGGCGAGCACCGGTGTCAGATCCGTTTCTGCCAGCGTATCGGAGATGGCCGTTTCGAGCCCGGCGAGGATATTCTGTCCATCAGCGGCTGAACCAAGCTCAGCACAGCGGCGGCTCAAAACGTCGTCGAGCCATCGATCGACTAGGTTTTCCAACGACCGGGCTCCGATCCCGGATTCGATGTTCTGGCGGATCATAACCTTCAACCGGTAGATCCCAGTCTTTAATGCAATATCTAGATAATTTTTATAAGTGTCTGGTACCAGGTTGCTGATTGATCCCAGATCAAGTTTGGTTAATTGGTTTAACCGGGTGTGTACCAGTTCATGCAGATGGGTCTGGAACGGCTGCTTGTGCAGAGATTTGTTGAGTTCCTCGGTGGTCAGCAGATGCTCTCCCACCATGGTGCCGATGTTGACCGCGAACTCGTGACGTTTGGACGGGATGACTCCCGGTGTCATCGGAATTCTGAAAGGCCCGATGGTCCATCTCTGCAACGGCCTGAACAGCATCCTGATGGCGATGCGGTTGGTGAGGTAGCCGATGAAGGCGCCGACCAGCGGCGGCGCGGCATAGATAAGATAAGGGGGCAGTTCAGAAATCGGTGGAAACATGATCAATCAATTGTTGTGGTTTGTCGATGATGATATCCGCCCCGCTCTTCTCAAGTTCCGCGCGCCCCCTGAAGCCCCAGGTAACGCCCATGGTTGTCATGCCGGCCGCTTTACCGGTGCCGATGTCTATGTGCGTGTCTCCGACAAACAGGCACTGATCGGGGCTGCAGCCCAGCGCCGCCGCGATCTCAAGGGCCGCGTCCGGCGCCGGTTTCTTGGGAATCGAAGGACGCTGTCCGTAGACAATCCTGAATGGGATATCGGGAAAGAAATGTTTTACATAGACCTGGGTGAATTCGTCCGGTTTATTGGACAGCACCGCCAGTTCGATCGATCGACTTGCCAGCCGCTTGAGCATTTTCAGGATGCCGGGATAGGGCCGGGTCGTTTCTTTCCAGTTCCGCTCATAGTAGTGTTTGAACAACTCGGCTATCTTTTGCTCCTGATACTCTGTTGCGCTGCCCGGAACGATTCTGGAAACCAGTACGGTAAGACCGTCGCCTACGAAGAACCGGTAAGCATCGCGATCATGCGGTGGAAAGTCCAATTGTTCGAGGGCTCGATTTGCAGCATCGGCGAGGTCTGCCAGCGAGTCGATCAGCGTGCCGTCGAGGTCGAAAATAATGGTTTTGTAGATCTCTTGCTCCATGTCGATTTCGGTTGGAAAAGGTTCAGTTGATTTGATCAGCAATGTCTCTGGAATTGATTAATTAAGTGATTGAAAAAGAACTCTTTTCTTTTTAGGTATAATGGATAAATATGGTGCTTTATTTTGATCTTATCAATACTGAAAGAGGTGCTCGGCTATGTGGTTTGTTTCCTTTATCAAGACGTCTATCGGCAAGAAACTGGTCATGGCAACTTCAGGACTTCTGCTCCTTTGTTTTCTTGCCATCCATGCATTCGGCAACGCTGCAATATACCTGGGTAGCAAATATTTTCAAATGTATGCTGATGCACTGCATAGTCTGCCGGTGCTGGTATTGGTTTTCGGTTTTGGCCTGATCATCGTGTTTGCGGCTCACATCGCGGTCGGCATGATGCTCTTTCTGGAGAAGCGGAAAAGTGCGTCACGATACCAGGTGCAGACCAGGGTCGTGGACAATACCTTTGCGTCCCGAACCATGCCGTATACCGGCCTGTTCGTCCTGCTGTTCATTGTCGTTCACGTATTCGGATTCGGGGTGGCTAAACCCGAGGACGTAAAGATATCGCTGCTCGTCCAGGAATATCTAAGCGGGTTCTTCTACAGTCTGTTCTATATCCTCGCCTTTATCGCACTGGCGATTCATCTGAATCACGGTTTCTGGAGCATGCTCCAGACCTTCGGCGTCAATCACCCGCGGTTCAATTGTTTGATTTCGATACTGACCATCGCCGTACCGATCTGTTTTTTGGTTATTTTCGGCGGGATTCCGATCTATTTCATGACCGGCGGCGCCTCTTATTGAGCAGCCCTTCAATTTTGTATTCATATAACAGAGCCGATGGCTTGGAAGTTAACATAATAAAGGTTTAGAACATGGAACTGAACTCACGCACTCCATCTGGTCCGCTCGCGGAAAAATGGGACAAGCACCGTTTCGAGTGTAGGCTCGTTAATCCGGCAAACCGTCGCAAATATCGTGTTATCGTCGTCGGTACCGGCCTGGCCGGAGCATCGGCGGCGGCTACGCTCGCGGAGCTCGGCTACAAGGTAGATGCGTTCTGCCTGCAGGACAGCCCGCGCCGGGCCCATTCGATCGCCGCCCAGGGCGGCATCAATGCCGCCAAAAACTATCAGAATGACGGCGATTCGGTGTTCCGGCTTTTCTACGACACCATCAAGGGCGGCGATTTCAGGGCGCGGGAAGCCAATGTCTACCGGCTCGCCCAGGTATCGACCGAGATTATCGACCAGTGCGTCGCCCAGGGTGTCCCCTTCGCCCGAGAGTACGGTGGTTCTCTGGCCAACCGCTCCTTCGGCGGAGCGCAGGTTTCGAGGACCTTCTACGCCCGCGGGCAGACCGGTCAGCAACTGCTGCTCGGGGCCTACAGCGCGCTCTCCCGTCAGATAGGCAAGGGCGGTGTAAACATGTACAACCGGCGGGAGATGATGGATGTGGTGGTGGTCGACGGACGGGCACGGGGCATCATAACCAGAAACATGATGACCGGAGCGATCGAGAAATATGCGGCCGACGCGGTGCTGCTGTGCACCGGCGGATACGGAAACGCCTATTTCCTGTCGACCAACGCGATGGCTTCCAATGTCACGGCCGCCTGGCGCGCCTGTAAACGGGGCGCCGGATT
>JAJDNR010000206.1 GCA_022340565.1 Desulfofustis sp. | reverse complement strand
AGTAAAGATTTTGGGCACGAAATCAAGGTGCGCATGGAAATTTTCCAGAAACATGTAATTGATATGTAGAGGATAAATTTTCCTGCAAAACGCTGAGTTTGGGCCCAAAGTCAATTTTTCACGGTAGCCATATCACTTTTATACGAGCTGTGCGCCGACGTAAGCAGTGCTACCTGCTTTCAGCGACGGTTTACATCGTTGATGGCCCTTGCGGCGGCTACCATGTTCATGGTGATAGCCATGGGTTTTTCTTCCCGCCACCCCTCTCGTACAGATGACCCAACAGCTGTCAGCAGTCTTGGGAACTTTATCACTAAACTCAAATATCTCGGCACTGCGTGGCTGCGGCCGTCCCGTCTCCTGCGCGACAAATACCGTGCCTTTCGTCAGTTGCTGGTGGATGATGCAGATGCACTGGAAATTCTGGCCGAACTCGATGGCCATCTTTTCGGTCATCAGGCGGCAGATCCCTGGCGTGTGGTACTGAGGTGCAATCAGCTTGGTCAAGCGATCACCGGAATGGTCGATCAGCTGACAGCCATGAATCCTTTCGATTACCAAGACCTCCCGGTAAAACTGGCGGCCACGCTCAAAAAGGTGCAGGCCTTGCTGCCCGTTGACAAAGCCGATCCATCTCCTCCATTCATTCTTTCTCTGGATGAGGCGGCTGATTATGCTGAGTTGGCGGGCGGGAAAGCGACCAATCTCTCCCATGCCCGACGGGCCGGAGTGCCAACCCCTGACGGTTTCGTGATTACCGCCTCCGCCTTTCACCGATTTATCGCCGACAACGGGCTGTCACAACCCTTTATCCACTGTCTGGAAAAGGCCGATGTCGGCGATCATCAGACGATTGTCCGCATCGCCGGAGCGTTGCAGGAATTGATTATCGGGGCTGAAGTCCCGAAGGACCTGGCAACAATGATTGAGCGCGAGGTCTCAGAGCGGTTCGGCGACCGGTTGCTGGCGGTGCGTTCCAGTGCTCTCGCCGAGGACGGCAGCGTTTCCTTTGCCGGTCAATATGCCTCCGAACTGCAGGTACCTCCGAAAGAAGCAGTCAGTGCGTATCGCCGTGTTCTGGCCGGCAAGTATTGTCCACGGGCGATAGGATACCGGATTCTCCATGGCCTCAGTGACAGTGAGACTGCCATGGCGGTGCTGGTCTTGCCGATGTACCAGCCGATCTGCTCAGGGGTTGTCTACACTCGTGATCCAGCCCGCCCCCTGGAAGACATCCTGAGTGTCTATGCGGTTGAGGGGCTCGGTCAGCGGCTCGTCGATGGATCGCATACCCCGACTAGCTACCATCTGCCCAGGAGCATCGACGCAGGCGTCGGCTGGGCTGAGACTGCCCTGCTCACCGGGGACCAGCTGCATACCTTGAAGAAATGGGCACTGCAGCTGGAAACCTATTTCGGGTCCCCCCAGGATGTGGAATGGCTGCTGGCCGGCGACCGGCTGCTGGTGGTCCAGAGTCGGCCCCTGCCGGCAGAAAAGGAAGGGTATGATCAAGGCCTGGAAGTGCCTGCTGTACTCGATTTGTCTACGATTCTGCATGACGGACTGCACTCCGCTTCCCGGGGAATCGGCAGCGGTGAGGTCTTCATCGCTCCCAGCGGCAAGTCATTCCGGGACATTCCTGAGGGTGCGATCGTCGTCACCCCGACCCTTCGCCCGGCCCTTTCCCAGTTTCTCGACCGGGTGAACGGAGTTGTTGCCGCGTCCGGCAGTCGTGCCAGCCATTTTGCCTCGGTGGCGAGAGAGCGTTCCATCCCTGTGGTGGTGGGGGAGCATGTCTCCCTGGCAAGCGGCCAGACGGTGACAGTCGATGGCTACCATGGCCGGGTCTATGCAGGAACAAGCAGCCAGCAGACGGCGCGGCGGCAGCGACAGCGCGATTTTCCCCGGGAAAAGTTTGCTGAACTCGCAGCGGCAACCTGCCATCTCGGCCTGCTTGATCCCGATTCACCTGAATTTCGTCCTGACATGTGTCGATCGTTGCACGATCTTGTTCGCTACTGTCACGAGCAGGGGGTGCGGGAGATGTTCAGTCTTGTCGGCCGTAAGGGCAGAGCGATGAGTCAGGGGCGGCGGCTGCAGACCCAGCTGCCGCTGGTGATGTATCTGCTTGATCTCGATGCCCCGCTGGGTTCCGGCAAGAAACCGCTTGCCGAGAGCGAAATAACCAGTCTGCCGATGCGGGCCTGCTGGAGCGGTTTATGTGATTCACGAATACCCTGGGGGGGAGGACAGCACCATGTCGACTGGCAGGAGTTCGACCAGATGAGTGGCGGCATCTTCTCTCTTGATTCTCGTCTGCTGGCCAGCTTTGCCGTGACTTCCCGTGACTATCTGCACCTCAATATCCGCTTCGGCTACCACTTTTCCATTGTTGACGCCCTCTGTGGCGAAGCTGCCAGTGCGAATTATGTCAACTTTCGCTTTAAAGGCGGCGGTGCGGCCCATGAACAGCAGGTATTGCGGTTGCGCTTTATCGATGCAGTGCTGACCGGGTTCGGTTTTGATATCAGGATTCGCGGGGATATGCTCGATGCGTCGCTGGCCAGAGCGACGGCGACTGAGACGGCTCGCGGACTGACCAGGCTGGGGCGCGTGCTTGCCTACACGCGCATGATGGATATGCGGCTGCAGAGTGACCGCCAGGCTGCGTCTGAGGCGACGGACTTCCTGCGCTGGGCTGCCTGATGCTGTTTACCGGATATCGGATTCAGGGATGATGTGTGCTTTGAGCCGGCGGTACCAGAGCAATCGCCTCATCAGCATGCCGTAGCAGATCCGGCAGCCGATATAAAGCAGCACAAAAGACGTGAGGTAGGGGATCTCGCTACCGATCATCGGCACCTGCCATGGCAGTTCCAGCGGTGCATCGGCGAAGCGCATCTGCAGCCAGGCCAGGGCAAAGGGCAAAGGCCAGATGGACACGGAAAAAATTGCCGCGCCGAGTGAAAAGGAGGAACCGAAGGCGTCGAGCGCTTGTTTGTTAACCGCCTTGTAACTCTCCTTGTCGCCCTGCCGCAGTGCTGCTTCGCTCAGTTCATGATGGTTCTCCATGTCCTGCTGAAAACGACGGAGATGACGGCGGTTGAGGTAGCTTACCACGGTTGCTCCAAGGTCCCCGAGCAGCAGACAGTGGCCGATCAGAATCAGGGTACCGAGCAGGTAACCGGCAGTGGCGGAGTCCAGCCAGCGATAGGGAGCGATCAGCCACGGATCGACACGAACAAGAAACGGGGTGAGATAATCCATACAGTAGCCGCAGCACGGATCCGCCTGCCGCGACGGTGCGTATACACCGTCGCGGCAGGCGGATGACGCCAGCAATTAACCAAACATCCGGAAGTTGAAAAAGCCGCGCAGAACATAGTCGACGCCAACATAGAGCGCCAGGACGATGAACAGCCGCTTGAGCCAGAGGTCGGAAAAATATTTCGAGGTACGCGGGCCAATGACCGAGCCGACCGCAATACCGACCAGTTCCAGGCCGATCAATGCCCAGTCGAACTGTACGCCTTTGGAGATGAGGGTGATGATACTGGTGATCATGCTGATCAAGACCGCCAGGGCTGAGGTGCCGGCGGCCAGATACATCGGCAGTTCCGCTACGCTGGTCAGAAACGGTACCAGCAGAAAGCCGCCACCGACACCGAGGAAGGCGGCAACTGCGGAGATGACGATACCGCCGAGCAACGGGATGAGCGGGTTGAACTTGAACTCGACGCCGTAAAAGGTGAAGGTGACCTCAGTGAAACTGAACTTGGTGACTTTGACGCCAAGGCTTTTGGTATCGATTTTTTCGCCGCTCTGTTGCTTTTTAACCGTCTGCTCAAAGGCGGCGGCAGCCGCTTTGGCTTTTTTCTTGCTTGCCTGGCCGGCGGCAGATGTCTCGTATAAGAGGTAGCATCCCAGGGCCAGTACGAACAAGCCGAAGTATCCCTGGTACTGGGAGAAGGAGATCTTGCCCGCAGACAGGGTTACCGATCCCCAGGCGCCGATAATTGAGCCGACTCCAAGCGATACCGCAAGCGGCACGACAAGGCGTCCCATCCGGTAATAGTTGAAGGAAGAAATCAGGGCGGAGAGTCCGACCAGATACTGGTTAGACCCGCGAATCGAATCGGTGATTGCCTTATTCAGGCTCGGGGCGGTTTGCTTAAAACTTTTGGCGAAGCCACCAAGCCCGAAAATGGACATGTGGCCGACACCGGCCATGACACCGCCGAATGCGCCGACCGTGGAAAAGATCCAGCCAACCCAGACCGCCCAGAAGAAAGCGATAATAAGGTTTACCTGAGGGCCTCCGGGAATACCGAGAAATCCAGCCGGTTTCGAAGCATCTATTTCTCCAGCAGCCGTACCCTGGGGAGCGGCGGCGATGGCATCCTGCAGCTTACCGGCCAGTGCAGGTTCCTGAGCAAGGGCGATGACCCCTATGGCCAGCGCCGAAAAAAAGAACAATCGTTGATTCCTAGACAAGGTACACCTCCATAGAAGAAGTCGAATAAGATCATTGCTCAACTCAACAATTTTCCTGCCTTCAGCTCTCTGTCTCTCACCTCCCCCGGATGGCCCGGCCAATATAGGTTGATATTTAAAGCCACGAGTGACTTCAGATGTGTTCGTCACCACTTCAATTCAACGATGTTCGTGGCTCCGACATAATTCCGGCGCTCGAACCCCGTTGCCGAAACCATCTCCCGGGTGAGTTCCTTGATGTGTTCAAGATTCTTGACGATCATCGCCAAATCATCGGCCGCCTTCGTAGAGGCCAGATCCTCTTGCAGAAGCTGTGCCATGCCGAGCGCCGCAAACAGCGGGGAATTCAATTTGTGCGCTGTGGTGCCGGCCATCTCGAGCACACCCTGGAGTTTGGTGCGAGCCAGCCGTTCCCGTTCCAGCAGTTTCAGATCGGTTATGTCCTGGGCCGCCTCGATGATGAATTCGACCTGCCCCTGATCATCGACCACCGGGGTTAAATGACGCTCGAACCAGCAGCGCCTGCCCTTCATCTCGATCTCATCCTGAAGCGCTACAGGCGAGCCATGGGCCAAAATATGATCAATGGGACACCCTGTTCCGGCCGCTTTCGACCACGGCGAGATCTCGTAGTAATCACGTCCGATCACCGCTTCTTCGCGCAACCTGTTCTGCTCCAGAAATTCCCGGTTTACCATCACCACTCGGCGGTCGGAACTCAGCACAATCAGCTGCAGCCACAGGGAATCCATGATGGTCTGGAGAAAGCGCTCGTTTTCCTCGATCTGGTTGAAGAGCAGCGTGATCTGGCGATAGGTTCTGGCTTTCTGGATGGCGTTACCGCCCTCTTCGGCGGCGGTGACCACGAAATTGATCTCCGCCGGGCTGAAGGTACGGGGCTGCCTGCTCAGCAGCCTCAGCACGCCGATGATTTCCAGCTTGTTGCGGATCGGCACTGCCAGCAGGCTTTGAATGCCTTCCGCTCTGATTGCGTCATGATCATGGATGCGTGGATCGCTGACGGCATCGTAGACGGCCACCGGCTCGCCTTGCAGGGCGGCGAAAATGGTATCTTCCCGCCCGGTCGAACTGCGGTTGAGATAGTCGTCCGACAACCCGGCGGCGGCGACCAGCTCGAGCTGGTTGGTTGCAAGATTCTGCAGTCGGATGGTGCATCCCTGCACCTTCATGACAGAGGACAGTTTCTCGACGATGGAGCCCAGGACCTCGTTGAGATCGAGGGTGGAATGAACGATGCGGGAAATATCCCTGAGTTCGGTCAGGTAGTCGATCTGCTGCGCCAGCTCCTGATACATCCGGCTGTTGGAGATGGCAATGCCGACCTGCTCCGCCAGCGACATGGCGAATGCCACCTCGGCTCCGGAAAACATTCTTTTCTTGCGGGTCAGCAGGCGCAGCAGCCCGATCACTTCAGCCTGATACATGATCGGCAGCGACAGGACATTCTCGATACCCTCGCGGCTCGCCTCTTCCCTGGTTTCTCGATCGATGTGCACGGGCAGCGCGCTGCGCTCCATGGGCCTGCCCTTCAGCAATTCGCTCATCACCGTGCTCGAGTCGATCCGTTTCCTGGCAAGATATTCCTCACTCAGTCCATGGGCCGCCCCGATAACGAATTGATTCGTCTGTCTGTCCAGCAGACGAATGGTCGCCGCATCGACGTCGAGCAGTCCCGGCAGCCGGTCGACCACCAGCGTCATGACCGACTGAGGGTCATGCACCATGCTGACCAGCCTGGTGATTTCCTGGTATACGGCGAGAAACACGGCCTGGCTGTCGATAGGATCCCTGGGCATGGGCATCGATGTTCGCATGTGACGGATGTCGCAGGTTTTTCGCTAGCCGTTCAGAACCTGTTCCACCTTCTCCTCCAGTTCCTGCTTGTCAATCGGTTTCACGCAATATGCCGCGGCCCCGAGTTCCAGGGCCTGGCGGGCCGTTTCGATGGTCGGGTAACCGGTGAGCATGATCGCTTTGATCCCAGCATTGATCTGCCTGAGTTTCTCCAGTACCTGGATACCGCTCATTTTTTTCAGTTTTATATCGAGGATTGCCAGATCGAGTGGCTGTGCGGAGGCAAAGGCCAGCGCCTCCTCCTCCTCGGTGAAGGTGTGAAGGGTGTGTCCTTTCCGCTCGAGTATCTTGCGTATGAGCAGGACTGCATCAAAGACATCGTCTAGTACGAGAATTTCAGCCATTTTTTCAGTTTTCAGATGGTGGATTAGATTGAATATCGGCAACATCATGCACCGGCAGCCGGATGATAAACGATGCTCCCTGACGCTGCTCGCCGGTCGGCAGGACCACCGGACTCTCCACCGACACGGTCCCGCCATGTTCCTTGACGATGCCGTAGGTGACCGACAAGCCGAGTCCGGTACCCTTGCCGACTTCTTTGGTGGTAAAGAACGGATCGAAAATCCTGCTTTTTATATCATCAGCGATGCCGGTTCCGCTGTCAGTCACCGTGATCAGGATATGCTCCGTCTCCCGGCTGGTCCTGATCGTTATCGTACCGCCGTTCTGCATGGCGTAGTGGGCATTATTGATGAGGTTGATGATCACCTGGCGCAATTTATCCGCATCGCCGATCACCTGCGGCAAGTGGGCATCGAAACGGCGCTCGACCTCGATGCCGTTGATATTGAGGGTATGTTCGGTAACCGCGAGCACCTCCTGAATCACCTCGTTCAGATTGAGGCTGACCTTGTGGCTTTCCTCCTGGCGTGAAAATTTCAGCAGATCCCCGACGATCCTCCGGCAGGCCTTGATCTGTCGCTCGATTATCTGCATGTTGGCAAAGAACTCCGAATCCCGATCAACATCGTCCATCATCAGTTGGGTGTAGCCGAGGATGATGCCCATCGGGGTATTGATTTCATGGGCAACCCCAGCTGCCATCTGGCCGACGGAAGCCATCTTCTCATGATTGATCAGCTGCTCGGTCATGGTCCGGATTCGAGTCATATCCTTGCCGATCCCTTCGAAACCGGTCACCGACCCGTCAGGACCATAACTGGTATTGGCGGAGAGCAGCAGCAGACACGGTGCACCACCTCGACCGATGCATTCGACCTCGAGGTCGCTGACGAACCCTCTGGTCCGCAGGCCGGTGACGTATTCTTCGAGGACCCTGCTGTCCCTGAAGAGTTCATGGAAGTTGATGGGGACGGTGGACTCCTCGAATCCCAGCAGTTCCTTGCCGCTGTTGTTGATGGTGGTAATGGTGCCGGCCACGTCGGAGAAGTAGACCATGTCCTTGGAGTTTTCGAAGAAGTTGCGAAACTTTCTCTCGGAGGTGGACAAGTCACGGGTACGTTCGTCGACCATCGTCTCCAGGTCGAGGTTGAGTGTTTGCAGCTCGGCGGCGAGCTCGGCCAGTTTGTCCGCTTTCGAGCGGACGGCCTTGTAGGCGTCCAGCCCCTTGTGATAATAGATGGTTACCGCTGCCACAGAGATCATCAGCGCGGTGTTGAACCCCCCCGAATAGGGCGACAGTTTAGCCCAGGTATCGGCATGCCCCGTGTACGCCAGGGCGACGCGCAGGATGTGCCCGACCCCCCGCGATATCGAGAAGGCCGCCATGGCAATGGAGAAATACCACAAGAAGCCCCAGATAAAATTGTTCGGCTGCAGTCTGATCAGCGACCAGGCATAGGCAAGGGCAATAAACGCAAGGATTATAACCAGCGCCGAGCCGAAGAATTCCACGAAAATTGCCGGCATCATGGAGAGGCCGCTCATGATGCCGCCTCCATGCGAGCGTCTTTATAGAAGGCGCGCAGGCTCATCACCAGGGCGCTCAGGGCCGGCACCACCAGCAGGTGATCCATTTTGGCGAAGTAATAGAGCACCTTGACGGAGGTTATCGGGAAAGCCAGCCCCTCGCCCCAGGTATTCTTGCCGACGATATCCTCGGAAACCAGGTGACGCTGGGCCTCATGGCCGCTGAAAGCGAGGATGTTCCAGAGAATCAGCAAAACGCAGAAGGTCTGCAGGTATTTCCAGCCGGAATGGTAGAGATCCTGGGTCCGCCGGGTGTGCCAGAACAGATAGGCGAGTGCCGCCGAAAACAGCACATGAGCCATCTGATGCACATAAAAGCCCTCAGGCGGGCCATGCGACTGGAGAGCCCAGGCGGGGCCTGCGTCGCCCCAGATGAGTGCGGCGAGGCAGATGACCATGAGTGATTTTGGTGAGAACATAGTCTATTCCTCTTTTCTCCTGATCTTTCAGCACTATCTGTGCCTGAAATGAAACTGGTTTGTAATGGGTTAATTTTAATATTTGATATCAATAAATTAACAGAATTTTATTGAACTTTTCCCTGGCCTGTCTGACAATCTCCGCACCATCACAGATGCAGACCCGGGAAGAGTAGTGCAACAAATCTGATGCACCATGCCTCGACCAGCCTACCGATAT
>JAJDNR010000080.1 GCA_022340565.1 Desulfofustis sp. | reverse complement strand
CGGCTGCGCCGAATATCGAACCGAATTCTGGTAATTCATCTGTATCCCCCCTGTTACGCTACTCGCTCAGCGACCCGCATCCGTGCACTTCTGGCACGGGGGTTGCGCTGAATTTCAATCTCGCCCGGAACCATCGGTTTTTTCGTGACAACACGCAGTTCCGGATTTCCATGCAGGGCCCGCTTGACGATCCGGTCTTCCAGCGAATGAAAGGAAATAATGCAGATTCTCCCGCCGCCTCTCAAATGACCGGCGGCTTTCTCAAGAATCGCCCCCAAATTCGCCAGCTCATCGTTGACCGCGATTCGCAGGGCCTGAAACACCTTTGTCGCCACGTGGATTTTTGCTGGATGAAACCGCCTCGGAACCGCCTCGCCGACGATCTCCGCGAGCTGTCTCGTCGTGTTGATCTTCACGGTGTTCCGCCTCTCCACCACGTGTGCCGCTATCCTTCTGGCCTGTTTTTCGTCGCCGTAGTAGTAGAAAAGGTCGGCCAGACCCTCCTCCGGCGTCTCAGCGATTATCTGCGCCGCCGTTACCGGCCGGCGCCGGTCCATTCTCATGTCCAGCAGTTCGTCTTTCCTGAAGCTGAACCCCCTGGCGTCGCCTTCAAGCTGCAGGGATGAAAGCCCGATGTCTATCAGGATGCCGTCGACCACGGAGTGACCGGCCTCCCCCAAACCGATATCGATGTCCCTGAAATTCCGGTGAATTACAGTGAGTCGATCCCGGTATTCCCCGACGTTTTCAAGACCGATTTGTATCGCCTCCTCATCCCACTCGAAGGCGACGACTACCCCGTCGGGCGCCGATTGCTTCAAAATTTCCCTGGTGTGCCCGCCGAGCCCGAAGGTACCGTCCATATAGATACCGCCGGGTACAACCTGAAGCATTGAAACGGCCTCTTCGAGCAGAACGGATTGATGAACGTCCCGAAGCGAAGAATCCGCCATTAAAGAATTCCGAGTTTGGCCAGACTGCTTCCGTACTGCTCGAGATTTTCCCGAGTCTTGTCGTACTCGACCAGCCAGATGTCCTTATCCCATATCTCGACAAATTCAAGCATGCCGTTCAGCATCACTTCCTTGTCGATATTCACTTCATTTCTCAGCGAGACCGGAATCAGCAGTCGCCCCTGCTTGTCCAGCGAACATTCGGTGATTCCCGACACCACGTACCTGATGAAGCTGGAGAGGTTTGGTTCCTCGCGACCGCGGGTAAGCAGCTTGTCTTCGACGAGCTGCCATTCGGATGCCGGCCATGCCCGCAGATGCTTCCCCCACGGGGCTACCATCAGGACGCCGGATCCATAATGCTTGAGCACCTCGCGAAACCGTGCCGGCACATTTAAACGCCCCTTCGGATCGAGGGTGTGTTCGGATCTGCTCCGGAATCTGCTGGCTATAAGCTCTGACTGCGCCACAGGGAAACCACTCCGCTCAATTTTTCACCGCTTTGTATCCACAATACACCACTTTCTGTCTATTTATCTCGACAAGGAGTTGTAAGTCAAGAAAAAAGATGCGTAAATTCAGCGGAATAACGATTTTTCCCAAGAATTTTATCGATACAACATGTAGTGCTTCGAGCCCCCTTCTGCACTACAGAGGGTAGAAAATCGGCCATATGTCGATGCGATAGAGCAAATTGAAAAATTCTAAATTATTCGCATAACTATATAGAATTAAACAACTAAAATACTAATCATAAAAAATTTTTCAAACTATGTAATTCATGAAGTGGTACAAAGCGGTTGCATCGACAGGATTCTGCCAGATCGTGAAGACGACTTGTGCGGCAAAGGTGTGACAGGACGGGCATCCATGCTTCCCGACACAGTTCCATGGGTGCCTTGATTTCGAATTAAAGTCCTAATTTTTCAAGGGAACGCTAGAGAGGAGCAACCGCAGATGCAGATTGAGCTGCCGGCTGCCGACCATTCCCCACCGGGGCCGAGGAATGGTCGCTGCCGGGCGGCGGGGATGGATTCAATCGTCTGTATCGAACAGCGACGGCTGGATCTTGTCCGGTCTCGGAATCTTGCGGCCGAAGTGCTCATAGGCCTTGACGGTAGCCATGCGGCCCCGCTGGGTTCTGGCCAGAAATCCAGACTGGATCAGGTAGGGTTCGTAGACGTCCTCGAGCGTGGTCTTTTCTTCGCAAACAGAAGTTGCGAGGGTTTCGAGCCCAATCGGCCCTCCGCCGAACTTGTCGATGACGGTCAGCATGATGGTGCGGTCCATGTCGTCAAGACCGAACTGATCGACGTTGAGCAGGTTCAGCGCCTTGTCCGCCACCATGCGATCGATCACCGCGAAATCGTGAACCTCGGCGTAGTCCCTGACCCGGCGCAGCAGCCGGTTGGCAATCCGCGGAGTGCCGCGGGAGCGGCGCCCCAGTTCCAGGGCTCCGTCGCGCTCCATGTTCATACCGAGAATCTTCGCCGAGCGCAGGACGATGCTGACCAGTTCCTCCGGACTATAGAACTCGAGCCTGAGGATGTCGCCGAATCGGTCGCGCAGCGGCGGCGTCAGCAGGCCGGTTCGGGTGGTGGCGCCGATCAGCGTGAAACGGGGGAGATCCATCTTGATCGAACGGGCCCCCGGCCCCTGGCCGATGATCAGATCGAGCTGAAAATCCTCCATTGCCGGATAGAGGATCTCTTCGACCACGTGGTTGAGCCGGTGAATCTCATCGATAAACAAGATATCCCCTTCCTGCAGGCTGGTCAGAATGGCCGCCAAATCACCCTGCTTTTCGATGACCGGACCCGAGGTCGGCTTGATGCCGGCGCCCATCTCATTGGCGATGATCTGCGACAGCGTGGTCTTGCCGAGTCCGGGAAACCCGTGGAAGAGCAGATGATCAAGCGGTTCACCGCGCTTCTTGGCGGCGCCGATGGACACCTTCAGGCGCTTTCTGAGTTGCTCCTGACCGATGTACTCGTTCAGCGACTTCGGCCTGAGATCATTGGCAAGGATCTGATCCCGTCCGATCGGTTCCGGATCGACCAGCCTGGCGCTGCCGGACAGTTCTTCTTCAAAATTCATGCCATGCTCCTCAGACATTCCCTCAGCAGCGCCTCAACCGGCAGCGCGTAGAAGGTTTCGTCGCCGAGCCGCTTCTTCACCGAAGTCAGTGATTTTCTGCAGACCGGATCGCTGTAGCCCAGATTGGACAGAGCCGACAGCACGTCGGCAACCGCCGAACTGGATCCCGGAACCGGTTCTCCGGGCTTTCCGAGCTCTTCAAAGTCAGCGCTGCCGGCAAGATCACCGACCTTGTCTTTCAGTTCGACGCAGATCCGCTCGGCTGTTTTTCTGCCGACTCCCTGCAGGGTCGTCAGCAGCTTCACGTCCTTGGCTGCGATGGCCCTGCACAGCTCATTCACCCGCATCCCCGACAGTGCTGCCAGGGCGAGCTTGGGCCCGACCCCCGAGACCGAGATCAGATGCAGGAACATCCGCTTTTCCTCCGAATCCCTGAAGCCGTACAGAACGATTGCATCCTCGCGGACCTGGGTATGGATATAGAGAAAGGCATCCTCGGATGATTCCGGCAGCCGGCTCAGGGTGTCGGCGGTCACAAACACCTCGTAGCCGACGCCCGATACGTCGATGACCGTCCGATCCAGCCCCTTAATCAATACCTTCCCGGAAAGT
Organism: Desulfofustis sp.; assembly: GCA_022340565.1. Lineage (GTDB taxonomy): Bacteria > Desulfobacterota > Desulfobulbia > Desulfobulbales > Desulfocapsaceae > JABDQA01. The sequence goes on along the minus strand of JAJDNR010000080.1, from coordinate 69,297 downwards.
GTAGCTATCATGGTGGATTTCCCTAGCCCGGATATATCACGAGTTGAGACGGCCTGTGAGCCAAGAAGACTTGGGGGGGGGCTATATGGTTTATATGCCTTTCCCAAAAGCGACGCAGGATCGCAGGCCGTATCGACTCGCCCGCAGGCTGGAACTTGTATCCTTTCAACATTGATTCTAAAAATACAAACAGGTGCATTGGAATCTACCCGATGATATTAAACACCTTCTGACATTCTTTATTGTTTTTCCATGAAATTTCCGGCTCAAATGCGAAATTGGTTGGCGTGGCAGATCGCGACCGCCAGCGCATCGGCAGCATCGCTGCTGGGTGAGCCGTCCAGTCCGAGCAGGACCCGCACCATATGCTGAATCTGTTTCTTGCCCGCCTGACCGTACCCGGCCACCGCCTGCTTGATCTGTTTGGCGCTGTAATCGTTGACCTCGAGGTTGTTCTGCATTGCCGCCACCACCGCCGCGCCCCGGGCCTGACCGAGCTTCAGCGCAGACCCCGGGTTGGTGGCCAGGAACACGTTCTCGACCGCCGCCGTGGTCGGGCCATGGAGCTGGATCACCTCGTTGATACCCGTGAAGATCTCGTTGAGCCGGTAGGCAAACGGCAAATCGACGCTGGTTTTGACCACGCCGCAGGCCACGAATTGCAGGTGCCCCCGGTCCGAATCGACCACTCCGTATCCGGTGATGCGGGAACCGGGGTCAATACCGAGAATCCGGTCCATCCCCGGCCGCTCAGGAGAGTTTTTCCATCAGGCCTTCCTCGATGTCGAAATTGGCATGCACCTTCTGCACATCATCATGATCTTCGAGGTTTTCCAGGAGCTTCAAGAGGGCCACCGCAATATTCTCCTCGGTGATGTCGATCGTGTTCTTGGGGATCATCGAAATGGACGCCTCGACGAACTGCAGGCCCTTTTCCTCGAGCGCATCCCGCACATCGTTGAACGATTCGACACTGGTCAGCACCTGGAATTCATCATCGTCCTCGACGATGTCTTCGGCGCCTGCCTCCAGCGCCAGGTCCATCAGTTCCTCTTCGGAGATGGACTGCTTGTCTACCAGAATCTGCCCCTTCTGATCGAACATCCACGCCACGCAGCCGTTCTCGCCCAGATTGCCGTTGCTTTTAGCAAAATAGTGCCGGACGTCGGCGACGGTGCGATTGCGGTTGTCGGTCATGCATTCGACCAGGACGGCAACCCCGCCGGGTCCGTACCCTTCGTAGAGAATCTCCTCGTAAGCCTCGCCATCCCCGCCGCCGGAACCTTTGGCTATGGCCCGGGAAATGTTGTCCTTGGGCATATTCTCCGCCTTGGCCGCGGCAATTGCCGATCTCAGCCGCGGGTTGCCGTCCGGGTCGCCGCCGCCCTGTCTGGCGGCAACGGTTATCTCTTTGATGAGCTTGGAAAAAATCTTCCCCCGCTTGGCATCAATGGCCCCTTTCTTACGCTTGATGGTTGACCATTTGGAATGTCCTGACATAATTTCCTGTCAATCCTCGTTTTGCTGTCTATGATAAATCCCGCATCTCCTCGTGCTGATGCGGCGTCTTCTTATACTCCATGCCGAGGGCGAATACCTCCCGGCTCTCTTTCCGCGAACTCTGCGGCTTGATGACCTTTACGAATGCAAACCGCTGCTTCAGTTCATCGATGAATTCCGGCATGTCCTCGCCCTGGAAGATCTTGCACAGAAAATTCCCTTTGTCATGAAGCAGGATCTCCGCAATTTCAAGACTCTTCCTGACCAGCCGCATCGACTGCTGATGGTCCGCCCAGCGATTCCCGGTGGTCTGCGGGGCGATATCCGATATTACCGTCTTGTAGCCCGGCCGGATCCTGCGCACCCGGGCGATCAGGTCCGGTTCAGTGATATCCTCGCAGATCCAGTATATCGGTGAACCTCCGTCTCTCGGTTCCCGGCTGGTTTCCTGCAGATCGACGCCCACCACGGCCCCGCTCGGCCCAACAACGGCGGAGGCATACAGTGACCAGCTTCCGGGGTGGCACCCGAGATCGAGCACTGCATCGCCGCGACGGAAAAGACGATATTTCTTCTGAACTTCCTCGAGCTTGAAGACTGATCGGGCAGGATATTTTTCCTTTTTGGCCTTCTTGAAATAGTAGTCCTGAACTTTACGCACTCTTTATTCCATTTGCTGCTGTTTAGCAAGACGATTCGGCGCTTCACTGCGGCTTGGCGGGGTGCTTGCTACCATCATTAGCGGCGTTTCGCCAAGCGCTTCCCGACCAGGCTCAGGGCCTCGCCCCTGGTGGAAACAAGTCCTTCCACGGCAGCCGTTTCCACCTCCTCGAGCAGATCGCCGATCAGGGGACCGGGTTCAAGACCAAATGTAGCAATCAGGTCATGCCCGGTCAACAGTTTCGGTCCCTGAATCACCGGCTTCACCGATGCAGCGTAGAACTCGGCAAGATCTCTGAACAGCGACGCCAGCTCCCGCTCGATCCCCGGCGGCTTCTCCGGCCCCTGCCCCGCCAGGCTGTCCGCCATGGCGAGCATGAACAGCAGGGTCAGGTCGCCGCCGGCGCGTCGGCACAGCTTCAGTCTGGCGCGGCTGCTCAGCTTCTCGTTCCGCAGCAGCACGTTGGTCAGATGAAACGGGTGCATGTGCATCCTCACCAGGGCGGCCACCCGTCTCAGTCTGCGGCCGCTCCACCGTAGCCGCTGTGCGATGGCGACGATTAGGTCGACCCCTCGTTCGTCGTGATTGTAGAAGGTGATGCGCCCGTCCCGCAGGTCGTCGATCTCCCGGGTCGCCGGTTTGCCGACGTCGTGGAGCAGCGCCGCCCATTTCAGCTCGACGGCTCCGTCGTTGGCCAGGGCCCCGGAGAAATCCGCCGCCCGCACCTGGCCGAAGTAGGCGCATGGATCGCCGATGATCCGTTCGGCATAATCCAGCGTCTTGAGGTTATGCTCCATCACGTCGAGATGGTGAAACGGCGGCTGCGTCACCCGGCGGCCAGCGGACAGTTCCGGCACCAGAACCTCCAGCAGGCCGGCCGCCTGCATCTCCTTTATCGCCGCATAGGCCCGCGGCGAGGCCATGACCAGATCGAGCTCATGGCCGATCCTCTCGGCGGCGACGGCGCACAGCAGCCCCGCCCGTGCCTCGATCGCTTGGCGCGTGTCGTCGTCAATCCGAAAATTCAGCTGGGCGGAAAACCGGTAGGCCCGCAGCAGTCTCAGCGGATCGTCATCGAAGCAGCCCGGGCATCCCCTGACGAGATGCAACCCCAGATCCCGGCATCCGTCCATGGGGTCGATCACCGTGAATCGACCATCCCGGTTCAGCAGCGCCTCGAGTTCCACCGCCATGCTGTTGATCGTGAAATCCCTGAGGGCCAGGTCCTGTTCGATGTTCACGGCCCCCTTCCGGTACCCCGACACGTCGATGCTCAGGCCTTGGTACACCAGCCGTGCCGTGTCGTTTTCCGGCTCTCCCAGCGCAATGACCGTGCCCGCTCCGAGCGCCCGCCGAACCGTGCGCAAGAGGCAGCAGGCGCCGGACTGCACCGCTAGATCGAGATCTTCCGCACCCGCCCCCATCAGCATGTCGCGGACCGCGCCGCCTACCAGGTAAGCCCTGGTTCCGTGCCTCCGGGCGCATCCGGCGAGGCACTCGAGTACCCGCCGCTGGGGATCGGTCAACCGGCACGGGAACCGGCCTGTATCTGGCGACATATCTGTTTTTTCTGTTCGATGATTCTTGACTCGGCTGCGAGCCGCATATAAAATCCGGAGTCCCTGGACGGACCCGTTCTGCTCTTTTTACCGTAATCGCTTCCTTTAGGGAAGCCGCACGCCAGGGTCATTCGCACGGAATTATAAAACCGTCCCATTGATCGAACTGTCTGTGAACACCGCACCGCACCATACCGCGCCCACGATCTACATGGCACCGCTCAAGGGCATTACCGATGCCCTGTTCAGGCGTGTGTTCACCGCTCATTTCAGCGGAATCGATGTGGCCGTCGCGCCGTTCATCAACCCCCAACAAAATCCCCGCTATCCGGACAAGCTGGTTGCCGATCTGCTGCCTGGACACAAGTGCGGCATCAGGCTGATTCCGCAGATTCTCAACACCGATGCCGAGGGGTTTATCTCTCTGGGAAACCGGCTGTATGATCTCGGATATGACGAAATCAACTGGAACCTGGGCTGTCCGGTGAAAATGGTGGCCGGCAAGCGGCGCGGGTCGGGCCTGCTGCCGTACCCGGAGACGATCGTCGAGCTGCTCGAGCGGATCCTGCCGCACCTGAAACCCGCGCTGTCGATCAAAATGCGGCTCGGCTACCGGGATCACCGGGAATCGCTGGCGCTGCTGCCGCGGCTCGACAGCTACCCGCTTGCCTCGATCACCGTCCACGCCCGTCTGGGAACCCAGCTCTACCGCGGCAGCGTTGATCTTGATCACTTCCAGGCATGCCGGATTGCCACCCGCCATACCCTCGTGTATAACGGCGATCTCGTCAGCCTTGACGCGTTTACCAGGCTGGCCGGGCGTTTCGACTCCGTCACTCACTGGATGATCGGCCGGGGACTGCTGATGAATCCGTTCCTGCCGGCTCAGATCAAGGGTTATCAGAGTCCGGACGGAGAACGGGACGAGCGGCTGCACCGCTTTCACGATGATCTGTACCGCCAGCTGAAGGTGAAGCTGGCCGGCCCGGGCCATCTGCTGGGCCGCATGAAACAGGTGTGGATCTACTTCAGCCACGCCTTTCCAGGTCGTGAAAAACAGGTAAAAAGAATCATCAGGTCGACGACGGAAACCACCTATCTGAACGGAGTCGACACCCTCTTTTGCCGCTGACACGACCTTCATCCCTTCAACCATTGGGAGCAGTATGGATGCCAGACAATTCGACCGCGTCGTCGACAGGATGCAGAGCGACTCCGCACAATGGGACGGGGCTCCCGCCATTTTCGGAACCTCCGATATCCTGCCGATGTGGGTTGCCGACATGGATTTCGAGGTTGCCGCCCCGATCACCGAGGCGATCGTAAAACGTGCCGGACATGGGGTGTATGGCTACACCTTCGAGGGCGATTCGCTCAAGCAGGCGGTCATCGACCGGCTGCGGACGAAGTTCGGCTGGCATGTCGACAGGAGCTGGCTGGTGTTTTCAACCGGCATCGTCCATGCCCTGCATATGATCATCAGGGCCTTCACCAGCCCCGGTGACGGGGTGATCCTGCAGCCGCCGGTCTACTACCCGTTTTTCTCGGCGATCAGAAACAACGGCTGCAAAATCATCGAAAATCCCCTGATCGAGCGGAACGGGACCTATGGTATCGACTTCGCCGGGCTGGAGCGAGCCTTCAAACCCGACGACTCGGGTCTCAGGCCCGAGCCGAGCAGGGCCAGGCTGATGCTGCTGTGCAGCCCCCACAATCCGGTGGGCCGGGTCTGGACCAGAGAGGAACTGGAACGCACGGCCCGGATCGTTATCGACCACGACGCCGTCCTCGTCTCCGACGAGATCCATGCGGAACTGCTGTTCTGCGGACACACCCACACCGCCACGGCAACCCTGGGCGAAGACATCGCCCGCCGCACCATCACCTGCTTCTCACCGAGCAAGACCTTCAACCTGGCAGGCCTCAAGGCCTCGGTGCTGATCATTCCCGATCCCCGGATCCGGGCGGTATTCAAGGAGCGCACCGCCGGCTTCCTGTCGACCCCTAATGTGTATGGACTCACCGCCATGGAGGCCGCCTTCAGGCACGGGGATCCATGGCTGAGGGAACTGCGTACCTATCTGGAAGGCAACCGCAGCCTGCTGGTTGAATTCTGCCGCACCCGCCTCGAGCCCATCACGGTCTGCCCGCCGCAAGGGACCTACCTGGCCTGGCTGGACTGCAGGCGACTGAAGCTTTCCGACCGTGAACTCAGAGCGTTCATGCGGAGAACCGCCAAGGTCGGCCTCGACGACGGCTACGTGTTCGGTTCCGGGGGATCGGGATTCCAGCGCCTGAATTTTGCCTGTCCCCGCAGCAAGCTGGAGCGGGCACTGGAACAGATCGAATCGGCATTGAAAACCTTGTAGAACCCCGTTGCGGAAACCCAAGGAGGATCGGGAAAAGCGGTGACGGTACCGCACCGTCACCGCTACCCGAACTTTTTCTGAATCTGCTTCGCTATCATGCTCATACAACGCTTGTATTTTTTTCCGAATCGGTGAATTTCTTAGTACGTGGTGTGTTGGCCAGTATGCCACGGTTTTGGGACGGCGGATCGTTCTGGTTGCTGATTTTCTATCTAAATTATTATTATAACAAACTAATTATGATTCATGAGTAGCCAATAAATGGAGGATACCCTGAAAAAACGACCATGAACATCACCGCGGGCACTATGGTTATAGCAATGATACGCATCAGCGTGTCGCTGCTGTCGGTTTTGTTATTCGCAAATCCCGCTGTTTCTGCTGATCCGGCTCAAAACCAGCAGAAGACGCTGGCAATCATTACCTCCTTTTCACCTCAGTTCTACGTGCCGTTCATAGCCAAATTTAGAGAACTCAGACCCGATATCAAGGTTCAGGTCCTAAACAAGAAAACGACCGCCGCGATCGACGAGATCATCAGGGGCAACGAGCGCCGTTTCGACCTGTTCTGGTCTTCGTCGCCGGATGCGTTCGTGGTTCTGAAACAGGCGGGTCGGCTGAGGTATCTCGATTACATCGCCCACTATCCGCCGATCAGCCCCACCCAGCCCTATTTCGACGAGCAGGGCTGGTTCTACAACTTTGCACTGTCGGGCGTTGGCTTTATGTGGAACAGAGCGACCCTCGACGAGGGAGGAATCGGGCCGCCCCGATCATGGCAGGACCTCACCCATCCCCGTTTTTACGGCCAGCTGGCCATGTCGACACCGTCGCGGTCCGGAACAAATCACCTGATTGTCGAATCAATCCTTCAGGATATGGGCTGGGAGAAAGGATGGACCTATCTGATGACCATCGCCGGCAACATGAAGACCATCACCGCCCGCAGTTTCAGCGTGCCCGATGGAGTCGCCGGTGGCAGGTTCGGCGCTGGCCTTATGATCGACTTCCTTGCCCATGCGAAGATTCATCTCGACCCGGTCAATCAATTCGAATACGGGGATCCGACCTACGTGATGCCCGCCCGTATCGCCGCCCTTCAAGACGGCAGGAATGTGGAAGCCGCCGTCGCATTCATCGATTTCCTGCTCTCCGTCGATGGTCAGAAGGTTCTGCTGCAACCGGAAATCAACCGGCTGCCCGTCTCCAGGGAGCCGTTCGTGGGTCATCAGGAAGCCGCCCTGCCGCTGATAAACCTTATACGACGGGAAAAAACCCGCAGCTACGACACTGGTCTGTCGACCGTCAGGTACAGCCTGGTCAATGTGCTGTTCGACGAATTGATCACCTATCGGCTGTTGGAACGAAAACGGTTATGGAAAAAGCTGATCGATCTCGCCAAATCGAATCACAGCGATCCGGAAGAAATGGAGCGGTTGAAGCGGCAAGTCATCGACGAGGTTTCCAAAATGCCCGTGACAGATCGCCAGAGCCTCGATCCGGAAATCAATGAACTCTTCACCTCTGCTTCGCTGTCCGCGGAACAACGCCAGCAGAAACGAAACCTGCTTGACGACTGGGAACATTTCGTAACCAGGCAACTCCAAACCGCCGACAAGTTGATCGTACGGCGCGAAACCGATACCAACCCGCCGCTGAGATGAACCGGAAGGCAAACCGATGATCACGGCTCGGGCAAATATCTGGACAAAGCTGCTTCTCGCTTTTGTCTTCATCTCCTCTCTGACCCTCCTGGTCAGCGTCATGGCCTTGCTGATATTCAACCATTCATCGACCCTCATGAAAGAGATCGCCGAGGAGCACCTGCCGGAGATCATTCAGGTAGCGGACTTCGCGAGAATCGGTGGCGAGATCGTCGCGGTGGCTCCCGCCATTCTTTCCGCCCCTGACGATGACATGCGCGAGGAAGTGAAAAAGGATCTCGACCGTTTGCTTCAGCAGCTCTCAGAACAGCTGCAGGCGCTGACGATCCCCCAGTCGGAGCTGCGCAGCAGGGTCGAAAAAGTGGTCATCAGACTGCAGACCAATCTCGATAATCTGCAGAAAATCGTGGCACTTCAAGTCGACCAGCAGCGGATCCTGGAGAGAAAAATGGAGCGGCTGCGCTGGCTGTATGCCGATTTGATGGGAGAACTCGATCCGCTCAGCCAGGATTACGCCTACAACGTCGACGCGGAAGTTGAACGAATAGTGGATAGCGCTGCTTCCGGATCGATGACCGTGTCAACAAACGCCCTGCACCATTTGATGGATGTCGAGGAGGCCATCCAGACCACCCGCTCGGACAGCGCGATCCTGGTCAATCTGATGATGCAGGCGGCGACCATCAGCAACCGTGACCGTCTCGACAATATGGCACTGCTGGCGGAGGAATCTATTTTGTCCACCCTGCAGGATATCGGTGGACTGCAGGATGATGTCAGCTCCCATACTTTGAGACAGACGCTGGCCTATGTCCGGGATCTGGCAATCGGCGGGGATTCTGTGTTCTCGGTGAAGGCCACCATCATCGACTACGATAGAGAAGGGCAGCAGATTCTGATCCATAACCGTATCCATGTGTCGGAACTGAATCGAATCATCGATGAACTGGTCGCCGAGTCGGAAGAAAAAGTGAATACCGCAGTTCAAAGTACCAGCACGACCTTGAAGCGGGCCCACACCGCACTGATCCTGACGATTCTGCTGAGCTTCATAACGGTTGCGGCGGTCATGTGGTTCTATGTGCGCGGCTCCATCGTGATGAGACTCTCCGACCTGAGCAAAAGCATGCTGGCTATCTCCGGAGGAGATCTTTCCCATGAGGTGCTGGTCGGCGGCAAGGACGAGATCGGCCGCATGGCCGAGGCCCTCAAAAGATTCAGGGATACGGCGGTGGAAGTGGAAGAGGCCAACGCCCAAGCAATTATCGACAATGCGGCCGTCGGTCTGATTCTCTCGAATCCGGACGGCACCATTCATGCGATGAACCCTAAAGCCGAGGAGCTGTTCGGCGTGAAGCCGGATGAGCTTGCCGGGGCATCGGTCTTTACGATTGTGGAGGCGGGCGACCGAGGACGGTTTGCAGACACCTGTTCGAACATCCTGAAAGAAGCCTGCGAGGCGCACGATGTCGCCACTTACCGTACGCTCAAGATCGATGGTACGAGTTTTCCCTCCGACATATTCATCACCAGGGTGCAGCAGAGAAACTCCATCCGGCTGATGATAACCGTCCACGATGTGACCGAACGGGAACATGCCCAAGAACTGCTGCGGATCCGGGTACGGGATAAAACCGAGCATCTTCATCGCATCAATAAACAGTTACGGGAAGAGATGACGGAGAGAAAACGGGTCCAGGATGAACTGGTCCAGGCCGGCAAACTGGCGGCACTCGGCCAGCTCTCCGCAGGCATCGCCCACGAACTGAACCAGCCGCTTTCGGCGATCAGATACTACCTGCACAATGCCGGAAAACTCCTGGAGCGGGATGAGATCGTGCTTCACAAGGAAAATCTTGACAAGATCGAGGAACTCATCGAGCGCATGGCCTCAATGATCAACCATCTGAAGAACTTCGCCCGGCGCCGGCAGGACGGTCTGGGAACCGTCGACCTCATTGAGGTCATCGACCGTTCACTGGAGATTGTCGGCGGAAAGCTCGCAAAGCACCATATCCAGATAACCAGGGACGACGGTGAGCCCCGGCTGCAGGGGTACGGAGAAATAACCGGACTCGAGCAGGTGCTGTTGAACGTAATCGGCAACGCCATCGATGCGGTGCTCCGCAATCCGCCCGATCATCGTGAGATAACCATCGTCACGGGGGAAAGAAACGGCGGCGTGGTAATCGATATCATCGATAACGGACCCGGGCTCGCCGCCCGGGAGGCCAATATCGTCTTCGATCCGTTCTATACTACCAAGGAGGTGGGCCAGGGACTGGGACTTGGTCTGTCGATCTCGTACAATTTAATCAAGGGTTTTGGCGGCTCGATCAGTGCCGCGAACCGGGACGGCGGCGGCGCCGTTTTCACAATTATTCTGCAAAAGTCTGCAATAACCGGAAACCGCTTATGAAACCGATTGGCGAGATCTTTTTCATCGACGACGAAACCGAAATTCTGCATGCCTGCAATCAGATGTTTCAGCTCGAGGGATTTCAGATAAAAACCTTCCAGGACGGCAGAGAGGCGTTGGATCTTATCCATCAGGACTGGCTCGGGGCGGTGATCACCGATGTGAGGATGCCGGGGATCAGCGGACTCGAGTTGTTCGCGGAAATTCGGAAAATCTCGACGGGAATACCGGTGGTGATCCTGACTGGTCACGGCGACATACCGATGGCGATCGATGCGATGCATGCCGGGGCTTTCGATTTCCTGGAAAAACCGTCTCCGCCCGAACGCCTCCTCGATGTCGCCCGCAGAGCCCTTGAGACGAGACGTATCGTGCTGGAAAGCGAGCAGGTCACGCGCAGGGTGAAAAACGGGGGCGGCGATATCCGCTCGACGATCCTGGGTGAATCGGAGCAGGCCGCCGAACTGCGGAAAGTTCTGACTTCGCTTTCGGGGATCGACGTCGACGTGCTGCTGATCGGCGAAACAGGTGTCGGCAAGGAGTTGGCAGCCTGCTGTCTGCACGAGTTGGGAAACCGAAGCAAAGGCGAGTTCGTCCCGGTCAACTGCGGGGCGATCCCGGCTGAACTCATCGAAAGCGAATTGTTCGGCCATGAAAAGGGCGCCTTTACCAGCGCCGTTGATCAAAGAATCGGCAAGATCGAACAGGCCCACAAGGGAACCCTGTTTCTCGATGAGGTAGAGTCAATGCCCGCCGCAGCCCAGATCAAGCTGCTCCGGGCCCTGCAGGAGCGTAAAATCGAACGGGTCGGCGGCAGCCAGCTTATCGATGTTGACTTCCGGGTTGTCGCCGCGTCGAAGATCGATCTCAGAGAGGCGGTAAAACAACAGCAGTTCAGAGAGGACCTGTTCTATCGGCTCAATGTTGCCCGGGTGGCGATCGCACCGCTGCGCGAGCGTGCCGGAGACATCCTGCCCATTTTCAATTTTTATGCGCAAGCAATGGCGATGAAATTCGGAAAAACACTGCCTGAACGCTCGCGCAGCCTCACCGAACAGCTCCAAAGATACCGCTGGCCGGGCAACATCCGGGAACTCAGAAACGTGGCGCAGCAGTTCGTGCTGGGACTCGAACTCGATATCGGCTCGGCTCATGATCACCCGGTGAATACCGATTTGACTCCCGGATTCGATGAGCTGGTCAACCGTTATCAGAGGCAGCTGATTCTCGACGCGCTCGACCGGACCGGCGGGCGAATCGAGAAAGCTGCCAACCTCCTGAAGATACCGAGAAAGCGTCTCTATCTCAGGATGCAGAAGCTGGATATCAGGAAATCGTAGCCGATCCGTCGCCCGCCTCACGTCGTGACAGTTTGAGTCAACATTGACTCATCTGGTGCGATTTTGTCCCAACCTCCTTCTTCCCGCCAAAATCATGCTCAGTCAGCCGTTCACCCGCGATCATGAGACACCGGCATGACCCGGAAATGGGCTTGGACCAACCTTCGCCAAACAGACTATTAAATATTAATAACAATATCTTACCAATGTAGTCAGGTCCTGGCACGAGGTTTGTAATCAGATGTCCAGTTATGCCGGCCTGACCGCCAGGACACAGCTCCCTGCGTCGCGGCTTTCACCTATTAACTCAAAAGGAGAACACGATGAAAAAGACCCTCACCGCACTACTCATTGCCCTCATGATGACACCGGTTCTTGCTTTCGGTGCCTATCCGGAAAAACCGATCACCATTATCGTTCCGTCCAATGCAGGTGGTTCCACAGATACGACGGCACGGCTTTTTATCAAGTCGGCCAAGAAATTCATACCTGACGCAGATTTTGTCGTCAAAAACGTCGGTGGTTCAGGCGGCCAGAAAGGCTTCGAGGAGATCGCCAGGGCCAAGCCCGACGGCTACACCATCGGCATGATTTTCACCACCCAGATAGTCGCCCATATCGTTTCCAAACGGGCGGACTACACGCTCGACAGCTTCCACATCATCGGCAACATGATGCAGGATCCGCTGATCATCGCCGTCCCGGCCACCAGTGAGATCAAGACGCTTGACGATTTCATCGCAGCCGCGAAAGCGAAGGAACTGACTGTCGCCGTCAACGGTATCGGCTCAGACGACTTTGTTGCCGCGAAGAAGTTCGAAAACCACACCGGAGTGACCTTCAACCTGCTGCCGACCAAAGGCTCGACCGAACAGAAGGCGATGATTCTCGGAGGCCATATCGACGCATCCTTTATGAACGTGACCCAGCTGCACGGTCAACACAAGGACGGCACTGCACGCATCATCGCAATCCTGGACGACAAGCGTTCGGACATCATTCCCGATGTCCCCACCGCGAAGGAACTCAATGTTCCAGTCAGCATGACGGCCACCCGCGGCTGGGTTGCTCCTGCCGGTATTGACGCGGAGGTCGCTGCAACCCTCGACAAGCTGGTCGCGGACGTGATGAGCGACAAAGAATTCATCGAAGCCTGCGAGAAAGACGTCATGATTCTGCATCCGATGAGCGGGCCGGATTATAAAAAATACCTGGTCGAACTGCAGGCAGAAACCCAGAAATTCTATGAGACGACACCTTGGTAGAAGATCATGACGAGACGGTTCGCTGAAATAATCCTCCTGGTCGGATTTCTGATCGCGGCTTTTGCCTTGTACCTGAGCACTGCTGAATATCCGAAAATGGTCCAAGGCTCAACCGCGACTTATGTCCGATTTCTCAGTGTCTGGCTGGGCCTTCTCTGCCTGATCGAGATGGGGCTCTGGTTGAGAAAACGAGGAAGAGAAGAGGGCAAGAAACTCAATGTCACCTCCGCTCCGTTTCGATTCTGGAGTCTGCTGATCCTGATGTTCATCTACTCGATACTCCTCGAGTACCTGGGATTTTATATCATCTCGGCGCTGTTTTTGCCGGTTGCAATGATGGTACTCGGTGCACGAAACATCTGGTCGGTCGCGCTTACCTCAGGGGGGGTGCTCATTTTTGTCTATCTGGTCTTCGCCAAACTTCTGGGCGTACCATTACCCCAAGCAACGCTGTTCTGAGTGGGCGGGGCCTCGGCCCCGCCTGGCAGGACTTACCGTACCGTATAACAGTTGATTTCAAGAGGGATATTCGATGATTTTTGAATCTCTTCAAGCCCTTCTAGCGCCGTCCTCGCTGCTAGCGGTATTCATCGGCACGGTTTCCGGGGTGCTGGTCGGCGGTATGCCCGGTCTGACCGCCACCATGGCGGTAGCGCTGCTGATCCCCGTCACGTTTGTTCTTGAGCCGCTCACCGGTTTGATCTTGATGGGTGGGGTCTATTGCGGTGCGATGTACGGGGGATCAATACCCGCCATCCTGCTGCGCACACCCGGAACCCCGGCAGCTGTGGCGACGGCAATGGAAGGGTATCCGATGAGTAGGCAAGGACATGGCGGGCTGGCGTTGAAGGTTTCGGTCATTGCCAGTTTTTGCGGCGGCGTCTTTTCCACCTTTGTTCTGCTTATGGTGGCGCCGATTCTGGCAATTTTTGCGTTGACTTTCGGCCCGCCGGAATATTTTCTTCTCGCCATTCTCGGTCTTGTCGGAATCGTCTCGATGGCCGATGATGAAAGCAGCCTGGTCAAAGCGCTGATTTCAGGGCTGCTCGGTCTTGTCATCGCGGTCATCGGCACCGACCCGATCTCAGGTCAACTGCGATATACGCTGGGATTGACCGACCTCTACGACGGGGTTTCGTTCATGCCGGCTCTGATCGGCATGTTTTCAATTTCCCAGATGCTCGACCTGACCAGTACCAAACGAATCGTCACCGATACCTCAACGCTTCAGAAAATTAAGCGGGAGCCCTTCCCCAAAGGCCTCAAAAAGTTTGTCGGGCTCGGCTCCATCACCGGTACCGTGGTCGGGGTTCTGCCAGGGGAAGGGGCCACGATTGCGGCCTTTCTCAGTTACAACTTTGCCCGCCAGTACTCCAAGAAGAAGCATCTGTTCGGACACGGCAACCCGGAAGGGATCGCCGCTGCGGAGTCCGGCAACAACGGATGTGTCGGTGGCTCCCTGGTTCCGACGTTGACCCTGGGAATTCCCGGCAACAGCGTGGCCGCAGCGCTTATGGGCGGCCTCATCATCCACGGTTTGATCCCCGGTCCCGAGTTGTTCTCGAAATACGGTGTAATGACGTATGCATTCATCCTTTCGCTGTTTCTTGCAAACATCATCTTTCTCTTTATCGGACTGACGATGGCTCCCTATTTTGCACGTATTTCCCTGATCCCCACCCCTATCCTGATCCCGGTCGTCTGCCTTTTTTCGCTGCTGGGCTCATACGCGATGAACAACAGCATACTCGATATCTTTGTCGCCCTGATCTGCGGGATAGCTGCCGTAATCCTGCACCGGACCGGCTTTTCGCTCGGAGCGCTGATCCTCGGCCTGATCCTTGGCCCGATCGCCGAATCGGGTTTTGCGCAGGCGTTGATAATCGGCCACGGCAGCTATTCGATCTTTTTTACCAGACCCCAGGCAATTATCCTGTGGGCTATCATCCTGGTTCTGCTCATACCGCCGATTATCCAGATTTCCAGGCAGTCAGGAAGGAAAAAAGCTGACGTCGAGCGCCAATCCGATACCAGCGCAGAGTAATCGATCATCTCAGCGAACTAAGGCCAATGTCATTCATTAAGGTTTTAAAAACAGGGTCGGCATTGATCAGAAACGGTTCATGGACACGGTCGGCAGCGGCATTTTTCGGCTCTCTCCGATCATGGCGTTCGTGGCGGCCCTGTCACATTCCATCGTTTTATCCCTGTTCGCGTCCCAAGGGCTGGAGCGGTTTCTCATCGGCCACGGGCTGCCATCGCTTCCGCTGGTTCCGGTCTCCAGTTCACAGGCCATTGTCGGCGCGGTTATCGGCATGGGACTGCTGAAAGGGGGACGATCTATCCGTTGGAAAGTGGTCGGCGGAATCACCTGCGGCTGGCTGACCACCCCACTATTGGCTGGCATTATCAGCTTTATCTGTCTATTCTTCGCTCAGAATGTGTTTCAACAGACCGCGTTTAACTGATCTGATCAATTCACACTACGAACGGAGGCTTGATTGGAGCCCACGGTAATCGTTGTGGTGCTGATCGCCGCACTCTGCCACGCCACCTGGAATTTTCTGGTCAAGCGCTCCGATGACCCGTACCGGGGCATGACCGCGGTCGTTGCCGGCCACATTCCCTTCGGAGCCGCCGCGGTGCTCTACGCCCCTGCTGTCGCTGCTGCCGCCTGGCCGTATGTGCTCGTCGGGGCGTTGCTGCACACCGGGTACCAGGTGTTCCTTCTCAACTCCTACCGCTTCGGGGACCTGAGCCAGGTGTATCCGATGGCGCGGGGATCGGCACCGCTCATCACCGCAATCGTTTCGATCCTGCTGCTCGGAGAACGCTACGCTCCCCTTCAGGTCGCGGCACTCTGCATCATCGCCGCGGGAATCATCAGCCTCGCTTTTACATCCAGCAGGAAAGCTTCGGGGGCCGGCTCGAACTCTGCGCTGCTGGCCATCATCACCGCCGGATTCATATCATCTTATTCGGTTGTCGACGGCATGGGCGCGCGGGTCGGAGGCACGGCGCTCGGGTTCTATGGAAGCCTGACGATCATCAACGGGGTCATCTTTACCATTATCATCGCCAGAACTCGGCCCGGCACGGTAGCACGGGTTGTGACACGCCATATTCCGGCAACGTTGTTCGGCGGCGGCATTTCGTTTCTCGCCTATGCGCTGGTGATCTGGTCGTTCACCAAAGCGCCGATCGCGCTGGTCGCCTCGCTGCGGGAAACCTCGGTTATTTTTGCGCTGCTGCTCGGAGTCCTGGTACTGAAGGAACGACTGACCTGGCTGAAAGGGCTCGCGGTGCTGCTGACGCTTGCCGGCGTCATTCTGCTGCGCATCCCTTAGTCAGCCGGTCGGCGGGCACTGGCCTGCGGCGCGTTCAGAAAATCGGGCTTGCGGCTCTCGGCAGCTTCCTGAAAGCCGTCTCCCAGCCCTTTCAGCAGGTGATAGG
The DNA here is from genome assembly GCA_022340565.1 of Desulfofustis sp. Taxonomy (GTDB): domain Bacteria; phylum Desulfobacterota; class Desulfobulbia; order Desulfobulbales; family Desulfocapsaceae; genus JABDQA01. The sequence continues at coordinate 53,067 of JAJDNR010000080.1, read as the reverse complement.
AAACCAGCCTGGCGATCTCCTCGCTGTCCACGCCTTTGATTGTTTCATGGATCTCCTCGATGGCCTGCCCCGTATCGGCCAGCAGGTTCCCGGTCGCGGCCAGTTTTTCTGATGCCCGCTCGATCGGGTCGGTAAGCGCCGAGGCCTGTACCACGGTTCTGATCGATTCTCCAAGCTGCTCTGTGGCAGATGCCACCAGCCGGTCGACGATCTGCCCGGTATCCATGTTCTGAAACCGGTCCTGCAGGTCGGCGATCGTCTGTTCCGCCCGATCCAGGTCGGCCTGCAGTTGATTCACCAGCCGCGCCGACTGCCAGGCGAGATACCCCAGTCCGGTGAAAAGGACCATGAATAATACGAAATTAACCAGAGCCAGCATAAAAGTCTGGTTCTGCTTTTTCTGCAACTGGCTTAAATCACTCATATTCACCCCGAATTAAGGTTTCTGGCCCGGTGAGGACATTCCCCCTCACTGCTGAAGAGACCCGGCGAGGCACTGCAGGTAGGTATCGTCGGTTCCGCAGCATCCGCCGAGGATTTTAACCCCGTATTCCCTGTTGAGCGCCAGCATGTTTTGGCACCAGTCGGGCAGCGGGTCCCGCATCAGCACTTCGGCTCCATCGAGTTCCGCATGATCCCTGGATGAGGCATTGGCCTGGATGCCGATCATCCGGGTGAAGAAACCGGCGGGTTGACGGCCCGCATCGACAAAGCTCGGATACACGCAGTTGACCATATACCCGGCCGGAGGACACGCTGCGGCCTGGTCGATGCGGTCCATCGCTTCACCGAGCGGGGTCCCGTCGAGCACCTTTCCAAAGCGATCGATCACGAAGCTGATGATATACGGTTTACCTGAAGCGCCGAGCCGGTCGGCCATGCCAAGCGATTCACTGACGGCCGGCATGGTCTGGGCGACGATCACGTCCGCTTTCGATGCGGCCAGTTCATCGATCTGCCAACCGTGGAATTCTGATGCCTGGCGCCTGCCCAGAGCCTGGTCGGGAGCATAACAATCATGTTTCGGGGCCAGCAGCGCCCCGACCATGATCTCGGAGTCGACCGTAACGCTTCGATCTTTGAGTTCTGTCATGAAGCTGACCGCATCACCATTGATCGTTTTGGGGACGCCGGCAGCCTCGACGCGCTCCCGGTCGACCCGCCAGGTCGGTGCACAGATAAGGATCGGCAGTTTGGCGCGCCGGGCAACCACGATATAGCTCAGGTAAATATCTTCGAGTGCGGCCCTGCCCTTGTCATCATAGATCAGCGGGGTATTGAAGAGGGTCGGATGGATGTCAATACCGGACAGCCGTCGCAGCCGCTCGGAAACGGCGCATTCACTCAATATGACCGGAAACTGCTCCAGGGCCTGTGCAAAATTCACCACCACGCTTTTTACGCTCCATCGATGATGAACAGGGTGCAATCAGCATGTTTGTGGCGCAGCGATTTCACCGGGGCATATTCATCCGAGTCCAGAAAATCCTGGGCGGATTTGACATCCGGAAATTCGACGATAACGATGCGCGTCGGGGTCCACAGATCTGTTTCCCTGATATCCAGCGCTCCGCCCCGGGCCCGGTAAATGCCGCCAAATTTTTCGACAATCGGTCTGGCGCGCTTCTTATACTCCTCATACTCGGCATCGTTATGAATCCTGGTGTCTACGATCAGGTATGCACTCATCCGGGGGGCTCCTTTTTTTTACCGCGCCGATTCATGTTTATGAGGGATGCAGAAGATCGGGTGCAGCCGGCACACCACTGCGTTCGTCTCCATACATACAGATAGGCGACAAAACACCCGAAAGCAAGAGGGCGATTGCGTGATTGGCCAGATTAAATCCCCTGTTCGGTACCCGGAGCCCTGATCATCAGCACCGGTATTTTCGACGACCTGAGAATCTTGTCGGCCACGCTCCCCCTTACCCAGCGCGTCACTCCCGAGCGTCCGTGGGTGGCTATGATGATCAGATCGATCCGCTCATCAACACAGTAGTCGACGAGGCTCTCAGCCACCCGCCCGACGATCGCTTTGGTCTTGATCGTCAGTCCTGGCACATCCAAACGGTTGACGACCTCGGCCAGATAGTCTTCGGCACGTTTTTTGCCCTCGGCCTCGCGGGCCGAGGCAAGATTCGGATCGATCGGCGAGTCGGCCACCGCATAGACCCGCTCCGGCTCGACTACCCGCAGGATTACCAGCTCTTTGACGGGAAATCCGTTGGCGATCGCCTCGACATGGGGCAGCACGCATTCGGCAAGCTCCGAACCGTCGAGAGGAACCATGATCTTCTTATACATGTTCACCTCCACCATTCTCAATGATTAGCGGCTGAAAGCCCGACCATAGTTCCAGACATGAAACCGTCTGCAAGGGACAGTCGTTGGGGGTTACGGGAGCGACACGGGAAGGAGCGAGAAACATGCTCACCAGGATGATAAGCAAGAAAAGGAAGCCTAATCGCAGGCTGATATTCATGGTACCCCCCATCGCCGAAACAGGAAGAATCGACCGGTCAGCCGGCCCGCGGACACGGCTTGTGCAGCTACAGTAAAGATATGAATTATCCCGTCGGGAACAACGCTACAACGTGGCGGTGGAGAACATGGTCCGGCTGGGCCGTCCGATCCGTCCGGGTTGTCAATGGTGTGATTTACCGGAAGTAATATGAGGCGATTCCTGGTACTCTGCGAGCTGGCCGCAATGATGGGGGGCAAGGCACCGATAAATTTCAGGCGGGTAATCATATATGACCGAAATAAAACAGAAAAGCCGCCCAGAAAGAACGTTCTGGGCACAGTTCGACGCGCTGCAGATGGGTTCGGGATGGGATGAGGATGATGTGAAGAAACCGCAGATTCTGCTTGAAGACGTTTACGGAGACAGCCATCCGGGAAGCGTTCATCTCGATGCCTTGATGGAACAGGCCGGTTACGGCGTATTCGAGACAGGCGGTTTCCCGGCCCGCTTCCATACCACCGATATCTGCGACGGCTGCGGGCAGGGCCATGACGGCATGAACTACATCCTGCCCTCCCGGGAGGCCATCTGCGACATGGTCGAGGTTCACGGCAGGGTGAGCCCGTGGGACGGCATGATCCTTTCCGCGTCCTGCGACAAATCCGTGCCGGCACACCTGAAGGCGGCGGCCCGGCTCGATATCCCGACCATATTCATCCCCGGCGGCTCGATGCGGTCGGGACCCAACATGACCACCTCACTGGTTGCCGGAGACATCTCCCTTCGCCAGAAGAAAATCGGCGCAATCACCGATCAGGAGATCAGGGACTACAAGCTCACCGGCTGTCCGTCCCAAGGGGCCTGCGCCTTTCTCGGCACCGCCAGCACCATGCAGTGCATGGGTGAAGCGCTGGGCATGGCGCTGCCCGGGACGGCCCTGATGCCGGCGACCATGAGAGACATTCTGCAAGGCGCGCGCCGGGCTGGAAGAAGCATACTGAACCTGGTCGCACGGGACATCAAGCCGAGCGACATCATGACCAGAGCGGCATTCGAGAATGCGATCGTCGTGCACAGTGCGATCGGCGGCTCCACCAATGCGCTGCTGCACCTCCCTTCCATCGCCCGGGAACTGGGGATCATCCTCGAACCGGACCTGTTCGACGAGATCAATCACCGCATCCCGCACATCGCCAACGTGATCCCCAGCGGTCGCTTTTTGACCGAGATTTTCTGGTTCGCCGGCGGTATCCCGATGGTCCAGCTGATCCTCAAGGAACTGCTCGATCTGGACACCATGACGGTTGCCGGAACGACGCTGGGCGAGAACCTGGAGAGACTGCAGCGGGACAATTTCTTCGGCCGCAATCTTGGCTATCTGAACAATTACAGGATTGCCCGGGACGAGGTCATCGCCCCGATCGACAAAGCCCATGGCACCGGTTCCGTGGCAATTCTCAAAGGCAACCTCGCCCCGGAAGGGGCGGTGATCAAATATTCAGCATGCATCGAAGAGATGCGCAGCCACGAAGGACCCGCCCGGGTCTTCAATCGCGAGGAAGACGCCTACCAGGCGGTAATCGAGGGACGCATCGATCCCGGGGACATCCTCATCATCCGCTACGAAGGGCCGCGCGGGTCGGGCATGCCGGAGATGTACATCACCATGGAGGCGCTGGTGTGCGATGAACGGCTGAACGGACAGGTCGCGCTCATCACCGATGGCCGGTTCTCCGGCGGCACCAAGGGTGCGGCAATCGGCCATGTGTCGCCGGAAGCCGCAGCGGGGGGGCCGATCGCCTTTGTCGAGGAGGGGGATATCATCGCTTACAGCGCTTCAGATCGAACCCTCCAGGTGGTCGGCATAGCGGGGAAAAAACTCGGCGCTCGGGAGATTCAGGCGATACTCAGCCAGCGGGCCGAAGCCGGTATCATCCCCCGACCGAAGCGGAACGGACTGCTGGCACGCTATACCAGACTCGCGTGTTCGGCGATGGAGGGAGCCGGATATTGAAACCATGGCCTTCAAGGTACTTCTGATATCCGCTCCCTGGGCGCTGTTTCACCGGCCTTCCATCCAGCTGGCAACGCTGCGCAGCTATCTGCTGGCGAAAGGGGGGTGCGCGGTCACCAACCAGCATCTCTACCTGCATATCGCCAGGAAAATCGGTATCGGCCTTTACTCCCGCATCGCCCGCTCCGGCTGGGCCGGCGATGCGCTCTTCACCCCCCTGCTTTTCCCCGACAAACGAAGAGATGGGGCCCGCCTGTTTGACTCCGAACTGCGGGGCGACGGTCACGGTCCCGTGCCCGATTTCGACTCGGTCATCGACGACGTCAAAACCTGCTGCGACGCCTGGCTGTCCTCCATCGACTTTGAAACCATCTCACTGGCCGGGTTTTCGGTCTGTTTCAGCCAGCTGCCCGCATCGCTCTATCTCGCCTCCCGTATCAAGGAAAAGGCGGCTGTAGCCACGGTCTTCGGAGGAAGTTCCTGCAGCGGGTCGGCCGGTCGATCCCTGGTGGAACAGTTCAGGCAGATCGATTACCTGATCGATGGCGAAGGCGAACGCCCGCTGCTCGAACTCTGCCGCTGTCTCGGCGGCCGGCAGGAGATCCTCCCGAAGCAGATCAGGACCCGCCACGCCGCGGCATCCGAAACCAGATCTCCCGACATCGGCCGGCTCGACGATCTGCCGATCCCGGATTTCAAACCGTTCCTGGAGGAGGCCCGTCACCTCTTCGGCAGCCTGCCGTTCATGCCGATCCTGCCGGTTGAATTTTCCAGGGGCTGCCGGTGGAACCGCTGCACCTTCTGCAATCTCAACCTCCAGTGGCACGGGTACCGCCACAAGAGCAGTAAGCGGATGGCCGCTGAAGTCAAAGAATTGTCGGTACGGAGTGAATCGCTCAACTTCGCCTTCACCGACAACATGCTTCCCCACCGCGAACTCGACCATTTTTTTGAAGAAGCGGCAGATATGAAGCTTGATTTCAGTTTTTTCGGCGAGATCCGGGCCGGGACCGATCCCGGAAAACTCCGCCGCTACCGGCGCGGGGGGCTGCATTCGGTGCAGGTGGGCATCGAGGCGCTGTCATCATCGCTTCTTTTGCGGATGCGAAAAGGGACCACGGTCATGGACAACGTCGCCATGATGAAGCACTGCTGCGCCAGCGACATCATCCTCCAGGGCAATATCATCACCGAATTTCCATCGACTACTGGCGACGAGATTGAAGAAACCCTCCTCAATCTCGAGTTTGTGCTGCCCTATCAGCCGCTCGACAGCGCCTCTTTTTTTCTTGGATACGGCTCCCCCGTTCACTGCCGGCCCCGCGAACATGGCATCCGGGCGGTCACCGCCCATCCCAAGAACCGCATGCTGTTCCCGAAACCCTATCTGAAGGGACTGCTGATCGCCGGATACCGCGGCGACAGGCAGCTCCAGCAGAGGCTGTGGCGGCCGGTTCGCGATAAGATCCAGGCCTGGCAGGACTTTCACCGAACCAGGAGCGGCAAAAATACGGCCGCGCTCTCCTATCGCGATGGCGGCGATTACCTGTTCATCCAGCAGGAACTGCCCGGCAAGGAGCCGCTGATTCACCGGCTGCGGGGAACTTCAAGAACCATCTATCTATTCTGCGAAGAACCGAAGACGGTCGAGGACATCTGCCGTTTTCTCCCCAGCCTGGACCCTCAAACACTCGAACAATTCATCGGCCAGCTCTGTTCCAAACGCTTGATGTTCAGGGAGCAGGACCGGGTCCTGTCTCTCGCCGTTCATGGCGGTCGACCGGCCCCGCCGCAGCGTCTTCGATGACCGGCACGCATATCGACATCGATCTGCACATTGGCACGATTAGTGCTATAATGGTATCAGCAAGCTGAACAGACCGGCAAAAAACCGCTTACAGGACCGATCGACATGAATCCCAGCCTTGATTATCGGCCGCTCTACAACGCCTTCAGGGAGATCATCTCCGTCATCAACTCTTCCATTCGCCTCAAGGACGTGATGGATCTGGTCGTCTGGAAATACTCGGAAGTACTGGGGGCCAGGGGCGCGATCATGCGGCTGCTCAACATCGACACAGACGAACTCGAAATCAGCGCCTCCTACGGCATCAGCCAAGCCTACCTGGCGAAAGGCCCGGTTTCACTGCACCGGACCATCACCGACGCGTGCCGCCAGAAAAAGGTCATCCTCATCGAAGACATCGTAAACGACCCCAGAGTACAGTACCCCGAATCGGCGCGGGAAGAGGGCTACCGCTTTATCATCGACGTGCCGCTGTCGGTGGCGGACAACGTGGTCGGCATTATCAGGCTGTTTTTTTCAGAAATACGCCGCTTTTCCGAGGCCGAACTCGACTGGATTATTGCCATCGCCGAGCAATGCTCCTGCGCACTGGGCAAGGCCCGGTTGATTGATTCGTACGAATTCAAGTATCTTCAACTCGCCACTCATGCCGAGAAGCTATCCGCCCTGGGGCGGATGGCGGCGGGAATTGCCCACGAGATCAACAATCCGTTGGCAGGCATTCTTCTCTACAGCTCCAACATGATCAAAAAAGTGCCCCCGGGAGAGCCGATCGAGGAGGGACTGCAGATCATTATCGACGAAACCATCAGGTGCCGGAAGATCATTCAGGGGCTGCTCGATTTCTCCAAGGGACGAGATCCCAGGAAAGAACCGACGAACATCAATGAAATTATCGACAAGAGCATCAAGATCCTTGAAAATGAATTCCACATTCACCGGGTCAACCTCCGCACCCACCTGGCCTCCGACATGATCGACGTGATGGCCGACGGCAGCCAGCTCGAGCAGGTGTTTGTGAATCTGTTGATCAACGCGGTGGAGGCCGTGCCGGAGGGAGGAACGGTAGAGGTCATCAGCTCGGTGGGCGAATCGAGGACCTCGATCACCATCGAAGTGAAAGACAACGGTCCCGGGATCGGGAAAAAAGAACGTGACAAGATTTTTGAACCGTTTTTCTCCACGAAATCGAAAGGAACCGGACTGGGACTTGCGGTCAGCTATGGAATCATCCGCAATCACCACGGTGAAATCAGTCTGCAGAGCCATCCCGGCAAAGGGACCAGATTTATCATCACTATTCCGGTTTCCCAGGACACCGACTCAGGTCTTGCCGGAATTTCTACACAGGAAACGCCATGAAGATTCTCATCGTCGACGACGAATACGTCATTCGTCACGGGTGCCGGATGATACTGGAGGAGCAAGGATATACGGTTGAGACCACCGCCACCTGCGGGGAAGCGATCGATGCCGTGTCAAGCAATGCCTACGATCTCGTTTTGCTCGACTTGAAACTGCCGGACCGAGACGGAACAGAGCTTTTCAAAGCGGTGCCCCGTGGGATAAACGGCTATCCCCGCATTATCGTGATGAGCGGCTATATCAACCTCAGGAACAATATGTCAGCAGTTGATCAGGCACGTTTTGATTTCCTCCCGAAACCTTTTACCGATGAAGAGCTGCTTGCCGCCGTCGAACAGAACACCATGGGGTAACCATGTCAGAGCAGGCAAAGATCCTCATAATCGACGACGAAAACACCATCTGCAAGGCATGCAGCCTGATTCTTGCAGAGCAGGGCCATAGCGTTACAAGTAGAACTTCCGGCAGAGCGGGACTCCGGGACGCCCTGGCCGGCGGATACGACATCGTCCTTCTGGATATGCGCCTGCCCGATATGGACGGGATGGAGATTCTCGCAGAACTCCGCAGCAAGAAACCCGAAATACAGATCATTGTGATGACCGGTTACTCGTCGGTAGAGAATGCCGTCGACGCAATGAAAACCGGGGCGTTCGACTATCTCGCCAAACCCTTCTCCGACGACGATATCATCCTGACGGTGAGCAAAGCCTTTGAAACCAAACGTCTCAGGGATGAAAACATGCTGCTCCGCAGCCAACTGTTCGAACGCTTCGATTTCAACAACATCGTCGGGGAAGACCCTGCCGTTCTCGATGTTTTTGCGCGGATCAAGCGGGTTGCCCCTACCGACAGCACGGTGCTCATTACCGGGGAAAGCGGCACCGGCAAGGAACTCTTCGCCGGCGCCATTCACGTCCACAGCAAGCGATCTGAGCAGCGCTACGTAACCCTTGACTGCAGTACGCTGTCCGATAACCTGCTCGAGAGTGAATTGTTCGGCCACGTAAAAGGAGCCTTTACCGGGGCCATCAATGACAAGCAGGGAATTTTCTCCATCGTCAATCACGGAACCCTGTTTCTGGACGAACTGTCCAATCTGACCCTGGAGATTCAAAGCAAGTTGCTGCGCGTCATGGAATCGCGCGAATACAAGCCGGTCGGCGGCAGCAGCACGCTGAAGACGGATGTGCGGATCATCGCTGCAACCAACAGAGACCTGTCGGAACTAGTTGCCGACGGATCTTTCAGAGAAGATCTCTACTATCGGCTGAATGTCTTTCCCATCCACATTCCGGCACTCAGGGAACGGAAAGAGGACATCCCCCGGCTCGCCTATCATTTCCTGCGCCTGTTCTGCAGGCAGACCGGCAAGAAAATCGAAGGCTTCTCGGATGACGCGCTCGCCGCCCTGATCGGCCACCCCTGGCCGGGCAATGTCCGCCAGCTCAAGAATACCGTTGAACGGCTGGTAATCATGGCCGACAATACCTTTTTGGACAGTGAAAGCCTCGCAACCCATATCCATTCCGACGACCCGTCGCTCTCCTCCAGTCGCGCTTCTGTGCCGGAGACCCTCGACGACCTCAAGACGTTCAAAAAGGACCTGCTGGAAAACACCTTCGGCCTCGTGGAAAAGCGGTTCCTTCTCAAGGCCCTCGACGACTGCCGGGGAAATATCACCCACGCCGCAACAAAGGTGGGCATGCAGCGCTCCAACTTCTCGGCGCTGATGAAAAAACACGGGATATCGACCGATACAAAATAGCTCCCCACCCGGCCGTTCCGAGAGGTGGTCGCCGATGCACCGCCGCACGTGCCCGCCCCGGCAGCATTCTTCAAGCCTGGATATTTCACGAATTGATTCCCTACGGCACATATGGTCTCAGGGACAGAGCTTGAGTTCTCCCAGGGAACAATTTGGACTGCCGCAGTCATCCGTTTGAACCCCCATACACCGTCGTCTATTTTTTTATACACAGGCAACCTCCCTGAATAACGTCGTTTTTTTAATAATACTGAGATTCCTGGCGTATGTTTTCATATACGCCCCCTCCTGGACGGGGCTCGGCAAGCTCTTCACGAAATATTCTTAAGTGCCTGTAATCGATACTAATAAAGTGCTATTGCAAACAACGTTGTGGGTGCTGTTCAACCGGCATGGCAGTTGCTGAATAATAGGCAAAGGGAAAACCGGATGCAGCCTGTTGGCAGGTCATCACCCCGACACGGCTTAACCCTTAAAAAAGGCACAACGCGGGAGGTAGCAACATGACATCATTACAGACAAGATGCGCAGTCACCAATCATCCCCCGCCCCATATCCTTGTCATGGAAGACGAGGAAACCGTGGCCAGGGGTCTCGAGATGGTACTCACCGAGGAAGGTTACGACGTCGATCTGGCCTTTACCGGGGCAGGAGCACTGCAGACCGTCGCAAACAAGGATATCGACCTGGTCGTCGCAGACCTGCGGCTGCCGGACAGCGATGGCATGGAAATCATCAGAATTGTCAAGGAACGCAGGCCCGAAACCCAGGTTGTCGTGATTACCGGTTATTCCTCGATTGACTCGGCCGTCGATGCAATGAAGATCGGCGTTGCCGATTATCTCCCCAAGCCGTTCACCGAAAGCGAGATCAAAAACGCCGTCGGCAAAGCGCTGAGCAAGGAACGACCGGAGAAGCCGGCAGCAACTGACACCAGGGATGTAGCCGTTTCTCCCTCCCTGATACAGAAGCAGGAAGTGCTGCGGGTACTGGAACGTACTCACGAGGACGCGGCATTTGCCAGCAATCTGCTCGAAGGCGACGCCAGTGAGCTGAACGAGTACGACCTTACCACCGAGGCAAGGGCGGCGATCGCGTCGGCCGACCTGAGATGGCTGAAAGCACATGTCGGAACGCTGAGTGATGAACAGATGGTTTTCATCAACAAGCGACTCGAACGGGAAGCCTGGTAGTTGTGGTGCCTGACGTCGGCTGCCGCCGGCCAGACCGCGCGGCGGCCGCGGGGAATCAATGATTACGCTGCCGGTATGATTAAGGAGGTCAGAGATGCATGTGCAAGAATCGCTGGACACGCATGATGCGCCCTTGCCGCAGGTGCTGATCATGGAAGATGAGGTGAGCGTTGCAAGGGGATTGGGAATGGTGCTGTCCGAGGAGGGATATAACGTCGACCTGGCCATGACCGGACGCAGTGCCCTGGACAGCTTCAATCGGAAAATGTTCGATCTGCTGGTGGCCGATCTGCGGCTGCCGGATATAGACGGAATTGAAGTGATCAGGCAGGTAAAAAGGCGTCGCCCGGATACCGAGGTGCTCGTTATCACCGGCTATTCAACCGTCAACACGGCGGTTGAAGCAATGAAATTGGGGGCCTCCGACTATTTATCCAAGCCGTTTACCCAGGACGAGTTTTTATCGGCGGTCAAAGTCGCTCTCCACACCAGGGAATTCCCTTCGGTTGAGCGAGCCGAGCCTCCCCTCGAACCGCTCCCCGAAGACGCTCTCAGGTTGGCTGAAGCCATGGCCCGGGTGAGAGAGAGCCACGCAGCCAAGCAGGAAGAGGTCATCCCGATTCTGCAGTGCGTGCAGAACGCGGTGGGCTATCTTTCCCCGGAAGCGCTCATGCAGGTCGCCGAGTATACCGGCATGCCGGAAGCGGCCGTTTACGGTGTGGCAACGTTCTACGAACGGTTCCGGCTTTCGCCGGTCGGCCGCCACGTGGTGAAGGTGTGCCGCGGCACTGCCTGCCATGTGAAAGGGGTCGACAAGATATTATCGGCGATCGAAGACCGGTATCATCTGCAGCCGGGTCAGACCAGCAAGGACCGCAGGTTCACCCTGGAAACGGTCGCCTGCTTCGGCGCCTGCGCCATTGCCCCGGTTGTCGTCGTTGACGATGAAGTCAGGGCGAATATGGATCCTGGCAAAGTCGGCAAGGTTCTCGACGATCTTGCCGCAAAGGAGTCGGCGGCGGCCCCTGCATCGAAGCCGAAACCGCACTGATCGGGAGATTGGCAGATGGATTATACAGCGATGAAACGGCAGGCCGAGCGGGAGTGGCAATGGCTGCAAGAACTTCCCCAACCCCTGATCAGCATCGGCACGGGAACCTGCGGCAAAGCATCAGGGGCCGACGGCGTGATGGACAGCGTAAAAAAAACCCTGAAAGAGATCCGGGTTCTGGGCAGGACAATAGAGGTAGGCTGCATTGGCATGTGCTATCTCGAGCCGCTGATGACCATTCGTAAACCTGATTGTCCGCCGATACTCTACGGCAGGCTGACTCCTGAAAAAGCGGCCGCCATCATCAAGCGCTACCTGCTCGACGACGATCCCTGTCTCAGGTGGGGTGTATGTTCTTTTGGAGACGCTCCGGTCGATGGTATCCCCCGGTTCGACGATCACCCCATGATAAAAGGCCAATACCGCATCGCACTGCGCAACTGCGGTCTGATCGATCCATCCAACATTCACCATTACATGGCCAGGGGCGGCTATGAAGGGCTGTCCAGAGCCCTGTCCATGAACGGCCAGGACGTGGTCGACGAAGTGATACGTTCCGGACTGAGGGGAAGAGGCGGGGCAGGATACCCAACCGGGCTGAAGTGGAAATTCGCCCGCCAAGAGGCGGCTGATATCAAATACCTCGTGTGCAACGCGGACGAAGGCGATCCCGGGGCATTTATGGACCGGGCCCTGCTGGAAGGGGACCCGCACTCGGTCCTCGAGGGCATGCTCATCGCTGCGTATGCAATCGGCGCATCCGAGGGCTTCGTGTATGTCAGGGCCGAATACCCGCTGGCAATCGAGCGTCTGGAAAAGGCAATTGAGCAGATGCACCGGTACCGTCTGCTCGGAAGCAAGGTTCTGGGCAGCGGATTCGCCTTCAACATCAGCATCAAAGAAGGTGCCGGTGCGTTCGTCTGCGGGGAGGAAACCGCGCTGATGGCGTCGCTGCAGGGGCAGCGCGGGGCGCCCCGCCCCCGGCCCCCGTTCCCTGCCCAGTCCGGTCTCTGGGGCAAACCAACCTGCATCAACAATGTGGAGACATTCGCCAATGTATCGGCCATCCTCGCCAACGGCTCGGACTGGTATGCCAAGACCGGCACGGACAAAAGCAGGGGCACCAAAACCTTTTCCCTGGCCGGCAAAATAAAGCGCACCGGGCTCATCGAGGTTCCCATGGGAACGCCGCTGAAGGAGATCATCTACACCATTGGCGGAGGCTCGCCGTCAGACACACAGATAAAAGGAGTCCAGACCGGCGGTCCGTCGGGAGGCTGCATTCCCGCAAGAAAATTTGACCTGCCCGTGGATTATGAATCACTGGCGGCGGCAGGCTCGATCATGGGATCGGGTGGTATGGTGATCATGGACCAGCATACCTGCATGGTTGATGTGACCCGTTATTTCCTGTCGTTCACGCAGTCGGAGTCATGCGGCAAATGCATCCCCTGCCGCCTCGGCACACATCAGATGCTGCGCATCCTTGGTGAAATCTGCGAGGGCAGAGGCAAGCGGGAGCATGTCGAACTCTTGGAGAATCTCAGCGAAACGGTGCAGAAAGGGGCCCTGTGCGGACTCGGCCAGACGGCTCCGAATCCGGTTCGAACCGCGCTGAACTATTTCGGCCACGAATTTGACCGTCACATCACCGACGGCCGATGTGATGCCGGTGTCTGCAAACCGCTGTTTCACTACGAGATCGACACCGAGTTATGCGAAGGCTGCGGCCTCTGCATCCGTAAATGCAGTTCCGGAGCCATCAGCGGAGCCCAAAAGGCACCGCATGTCATAGACCAGTCTAAGTGCACGAAGTGCGGCATCTGCTTCCAGTCCTGCAAGCAGCAGGCCGTGGTCATACACTGACCGGTAGCGAATGCGCTGAAGTCAGCAGAGGAGGGGCGCTGTGAAAAAAATCGAACTTGTCATTGACGGGCAGAGCGTATCGGTCGCACCAGGCACGACCGTGCTGGAGGCCGCCCGGATGGTCGGTATCTATATACCCACCCTGTGCCACGATCCCCATCTCGAACCCTACGGCGCCTGCCGTCTCTGCATTGTCAGGATAGACGGAATGCGGGGGCTGCCCACATCCTGCACGACACCGGTGCAACAGAACATGTCGGTGGTCACCGAAGACGAGGAAATCACCAGGGTTCGGCGGGGGATCGTCGAACTCGCGCTGGCCGACCATCCCTCCGATTGTCTCACCTGCGTCAAAAGTGATGAATGCGAGTTGCGGCGCGTGGCCAGCTACCTGGGGGTGGAAAAAAAATCCCTGGAACATCTGCACAAACGCACGCATGTGGCCGATCTTGACACCTCCAACCCGGCGTTTGATTTTGACCGCAACAAATGCGTGCTGTGCGGTATATGCGTGCGCGTGTGTAAAGAAATGGTCGGGCTCGGTGCGATCGATCTCTGCGGACGCGGCTATGAAACCCGGGTCAGCACCTTTGCCGGCAAGCAGTGGTCCGACACCATCTGCCAGTCCTGCGGCGAGTGCGTCGAGCACTGCCCCACCGGCGCCTTGACCCCGAAGCGAGCGGTAATCCCCCAGCGCGAGGTAAAGACCCTGTGCCCGTTCTGCGGGGTCGGCTGTTCCATCTATGCGGGAGTTCGCGGAAACAGGATCGTCAGGGTGCGCGGAGACAGGGACAACCCGGTCAGCATGGGTGGATTGTGCGTCAAGGGCAGGTTCGGCTACGATTTCGTCAACCACCCCGATCGACTGACCACCCCGCTGATTCGCAAGGAGGGAGTGCCGAGGTCCGCTGGACTGGCCCAGAACGTTTCAGTCGAGGATATCTTCAGCCCTGCCGACTGGGATGAAGCCCTTTCGGTTGCGGCGGCGGGACTCGAAGAGATACTCGACGCTGAGGGAGCAGACGCGCTGGCGGTGCTCAGTTCGGCAAAATGCACCAACGAAGACAACTACCTTATCCAGAAATTCGCCCGCGCCGCACTGCACACCAACAACGTCGATCACTGCGCACGGCTGTGCCACGCGTCGACGGTTGCCGCCGCAATCGAATCGTTCGGCGACGGCGCGATGAGCAACTCCGTATCGGACATCGCCGAGGCGGAGGCGATCTTCATCATCGGCTCGAACACCACCGAATGCCATCCCATCATCGCCCGGCGCCTGAAGCAGAATATCCGCCGGAACGGCGCCCGCCTGATCGTCGCCGACCCGCGCAGAACCGAACTGGCCGGCATCGCTGAAAAGCATCTGAGTCATCGGCCCGGTACCGATGTGGCGCTGCTCAACGCGATGATGAACTGGATTGTCGAATGCGGTCTGCACGATCACCGGTTTATTGACGAGCGCTGTGAAGGGTTCACACCCTTTCTTGAAAACCTGAAGGAATACGATCCCGACCGGGCGGCACTGATCACCGGTGTGCGGGCCGACGATATCCGTGAAGCGGCGGAATTATTCGCCCGTGCCGCCAGCGCGGTAATTATCTACGGAATGGGGATCACCCAGCACACCACCGGGGTCGACAACGTGAAGTCGGTAGCCAACCTGCTGATGCTCACCGGCAATATGGGTCGCAAAGGCACCGGTTTTTCGCCGCTGCGCGGCCAGAACAACGTCCAGGGAGCCTGCGACATGGGAGCGCTGCCCACGGTCTATCCGGGCTATCAGAGAATCGACGACCCTGAGGTCAGGGCCCGCTTCACCACCGCCTGGGGCATCGGTTTGAATGATCGCAACGGCCTGGCCCTGACCGACATGATCACGGCCGCCGACCGGGGAACCCTGCACGGCATGTACATCATCGGCGAAAACCCGCTGATGAGCGAGCCGCACCTCGAGCATACCCGCACGGCAATCACCAAGCTGCGTTTCCTTGCCGTCCAGGATATCTTCCCGACCGAAACGGCCCTGCTCGCCGACGTGATACTGCCGGCGACGTGCTTTGCGGAAACAACCGGCACCTTCACCAACACCGAGCGCCGCATCCAGATGGTGCGCCGGGCCCTGAACCCGCCGGGCAGCGCCCGGCCCGACTGGCATATCATTTCCGATCTGTCATGCCGCCTCGGCTACCCGATGTCATATCCGGACAGCAGCGCCATCATGGATGAAATCGCCCGGCTCACTCCCATCTACGGCGGCATCTCGCATCGACGGCTACAGCGGCCCGACGGTCTGCAGTGGCCGTGCTGGGACAGCAGGCACCCGGGTACCCCGCGCCTGCACGAACATCGATTCACCAGGGGCAGAGGAAAGTTCTACGCGGTCAGCTATAAGCCGCCGGCTGAAATCCCGTCGACCGATTTCCCCTTGATGCTGACCACCGGACGGGTGCTCGAGCACTTCCACACCGGCAGCATGAGTCGCCGCTCCCGGGTTCTCGAAAGCCTGAAGCCGCAGGGACACCTCGACATGTGCGGAGAGGATGCACGCATCATCGGCGTGCAGGCCGATGAGTTCATTCTGGTTTCATCGCCCCGGGGAAAAATCACCGTCAAGGTGCGCATCGACAACAATGTCCCGCGGGGCACCGTGTTCATGGCCTTTCACTGGAAGGAGTCGCCGGCCAATGTGCTGACCAACTCGGCGGTGGACCCCGTCGCCAGAATCCCTGAGTACAAGGTCAGCTCGGTGCTGGTGACCAAGGCGGCGCATGTCCCGCCGCAGGCGGAAAAAACCATTCACTGATTGCGGTCGACAGTGATGGCCTGTGCTTATCGTCAGCGTTTCGTGTCGATGTCAAAGCAGGGGAGATCCCGCCCTCAATGTTACACGAGTTGAGACGGCCAGCCGGCCATGAAAACCCGGAGCAGGCAGGGACGATTCCGGAACGCAGCATCCCTGCTGCGTTCCGGTGTTCTATGGCGCGGGTCTGGTAACCTCGTCGACCAGATACATGATCGACAGGTAGGGAATGCCGATGTGGGTCGCGCAGCCGATTTCGCAGGTGCGGCTGTTCGAATAGCCGACCTTCGCGCCCTCCCGCTCGATCAGCGGTCCGGCTGTGCGCAGGCCGTGGGCGTTCAGCTCGGGCAGGTGAAACCCCTTGTCCCCGGCAAAGCCGCAGCAGTTCACATCCGGAGGCAGGACCACCTTGTCGGCGCAGCGTGCCGCGACCTCCTCCAGTTTTTTGGTGAGCCCCATCTTCTTGGTCGAACAGGTCGGATGGATCGCAACCGGTTCGGCCTTCGGGGTGAACACCAGTTTGTCGAGCAGAAAGGTGTGAACGAATTCCACCGGCTCGTAAAGGTCAAGCTTTGCGCTCATCATCTTGCGCATCCGGTACAGACACGGCGACGTGTCGCAGAGCACCGGATAGGTGCCCTGCTCAGTGGCGGCAAGCAGGGCCTGCTCGAGTTCGAAGGACTTGCTGTCGGCAGTTTCGGTAAAACCCTTGGATTCCCAGGGCGTCCCGCAGCACAGATTGTTCATGTTCTGGGGGAAGATAATACCGTAGCCGGCCTTCTTGAGTACCCGGATGGTCACTTCCGGGATCGATCCGTCCGCCGGATCGTCTTTGGCCGTCCCCATGGCCCTGGCAATGCAGGAAGGGAAATAGACGACCCGGCGCTCGGCGTACGGGTTGATCGGGGTCTTCCCCGGCGCTTTCGCTCCGCCCGGCATCGCCGGTGTCCATTTGGGTATCCGGTTGCCGCTGATGGAGCGGGCCTTGTCGCTGATGGTTCCCAGGTTCTT
Source organism: Desulfofustis sp. (assembly GCA_022340565.1). Taxonomy (GTDB): domain Bacteria; phylum Desulfobacterota; class Desulfobulbia; order Desulfobulbales; family Desulfocapsaceae; genus JABDQA01. The sequence continues at coordinate 35,723 of JAJDNR010000080.1, read as the reverse complement.
GGAGCCGATGAGGCGCTGGACCCCGCCCACCATGGTGAGGCCCAGCGATGCGCTGCGGCACACCAGGCCGAGGTTGTTCCCGACCAGGTTGCCGACCTTCCTGGCAAACGGGCTGAGGTTCTGGGCACGCAATTTCTTGATGTATTTCCCGGTGTCGATCGACACCGGACAGGAGGTTTCGCACAGTCCGTCGCCGGCGCAGCTCTGCTCACCCATGAAGACGAATCCCTTTTCCAGCTCCTCCAGCCGTCCGGGGTTGTCACCGCTGATCCGCAGCCTGGCGATCTCGCGCTGAATCACGATACGCTGACGGGCGCTCAGGGTGAACTGGTTCGACACGCAGTTCACCTCGCAGAATCCGCATTCGATGCATTTGTCGACCAGCGGGTCGCAGGGAGGCAGCGCCTTGAAGTTCTTCAGGTAGACCTCCGGGTCGTCATTGATGATCACACCGGGGTTGAAGATATTGTCCGGGTCGAACAGGTTCTTCACCTCGCACATCAGCGCATAGCCCTTATTTCCCCATTCCCGTTTGACGAACGGCGCCATGTTGCGGCCGGTGCCGTGTTCCGCCTTCAGCGATCCGTCGTACTTGTCGACGGTCATGTCGATGACCTCCTTCATCATTGCGTCGTAGCGCTCCACCTCTCTGGGATCGCTGAAATCCTGGTTGAAGATGAAGTGGAAATTGCCTTCGAAGGCGTGCCCGTATATCACCGCGTCGTCATATCCGAAGCGGGCCATGATCTCCTGCAATTCCCTGGTTGCATCAGGCAGGGTCTCCATCTGGTAGGCGACATCTTCGATCAGGCAGGTAGTGCCGATTTCCCTCATGCCGCCGACCGCCGGAAAGACCTGTTTGCGGATATTCCACAGCTGCTCGTTCTCCGTCGGGTCGGAGGTGAATTCGACGGGCCTGACCGTTTCAAAACCGGAGAGGATCTCCTTGATCGTTGCGATATTGGCCTCCACGGTCTGCTCATCGGGCCCCATGGTATCAAGCAGCAGGGCCGTGGTCGTGCGGTCTAATCCCTTGATGAAATCGGGAATACCCTCCTTGTCTTCAACCGCCTTCAGGGACAAGCGGTCCAGCAGCTCGGCACTGTCCGCCGGCCCCTGTTTGAGCGCCACCACCGCTTTGCAGGCGGTGACGATGTCCGGGAAATAGACCATCGAACTCGCCTTGCAGTCGTACTTCACCACCGAGTGCATGGTGACTTCGGCGACAAAGGCCAGCGCCCCCTCGGAACCGATCAGCAGGTTGATGATGATGTGGAACGGGTCGTCATAGTCGATAAAGGCGTTTATCGAGAAGCCGGTGGTGTTCTTGATGGAGTATTTTTTCCTGATGCGGGCCGCGAACGGTTCGTCCGCCCTCACCCGGTCACGGATCTCCTCGATTTTTTCGATGAATCCCGGCCTGCTGCGACGAAACGAGTCACGGCTCTTGTCGTCCGCGGTATCGAGCAGGGTTCCATCGGCAAAGATGATGCGGGCCGCCTCGATGGTCTTGTAGGCATTCTCGTGGGTACCGCAGTTCATGCCGGAGGCATTGTTGATGATGATGCCGCCGACCATCGCCGAGTTGATCGAGGCCGGATCGGGGCCGAACTTGCGGCCGTAGGGGGCGAGGATCCGGTTCACCCTGCCGCCGATGATTCCCGGCTGCAGCCGAATCTTCTTGCCGTCCTCGAGGACCTCGTACTCCTCCCACCCTTCACTGGCCAGCAGCAGGATCGAGTCCGATATGGTCTGACCGGACAGGGAGGTTCCCGCCGCCTTAAAGGTTACCGGCAGCTTCATGGACGCCGCGGTACGGATGCAGAGCTGCATTTCCGCCTCATTGAGCACCCGCACGACCACCTGCGGCTCAAGCCGGTAGAAGCCGCCGTCGGTCCCGTAGGCCAGGCGGCGGAGGGTATCGGTGAATATCCGCTGCTCTGGAATCAGGCTGGATATCGATTCAACATACTGCTGGTAAGGGTGCTTGATCATGGTAACCGTGTAGCAAAAATTTCAAATGTTCCCGTGCTCTTATCCGAACAGGCCGGGCTCCCGATCGAGCGGCGGCCGGCGGCCCGGTTATCGGTGGGAATGATTATTACTGATAATCGACCATCATTCAAATCAATAGATGAGAACGAAACCAATTATTTTGCCACCGGAAACTCGATCTACGGCGGAGGCCCCCGCGGCAGCTGCTAATGCGCCTGCAGCGGCTGCATCAACTCGACGACGATGTTGTCCGGTCCTCTCAGGAAGGCGATGCGGCTGTCCGGGGTGGTCGTGGGTCCGGAGATGAACTCGATGCCCCTGGCGCTGAAATCGGCGTGAGCGGCGTCGACGTCCTCGGTCTGGACGCAGATATGATGGTACCCGTAGGTGACCAGCGACGAGTCGCCGGCCGGTTTCTCCGCCTCCGTCTTGACCCGCAGGTTGATGGTCGTGCCGTGCAGGTTCAGGGTTGCCCCGTCGGCGCCGCCGAACTTCGCATACCTGACAACCGAGGCCCCCAGCACATCCCGGAAAAAACCGATGGTTGCCTCGAGATCACTGCATAACAGATGGACATGGTGAAAATTGAATTTCATTTCGAGATCCTTTTCGTTGATTGTTAACGTTCTGCCGGGATGGACCAGGCACCGCAAAATTCAGCTCTGTGATGACTGCGCCCACAGGTTGATGCCTCCCTCCCGGGCATACACATCGATTTCCCTGAGCTCGTCATCACTGAACGACAGGTTGCCGAGCGCCCCGTAACTGTCTTCGAGCTGCGCGGTGCTGCTCGCCCCGATCAGGGCCGTTGTCACCCGCCGGTCCCTGAGCACCCAGGCGATGGCCATCTGCGCCAGCGACTGCCCCCGGCGTTGGGCGATCCCGTTGAGCCCTCTGATGCGTTCAAGGTTTTCTTCGGACAGGTGGCCGTCGCGTATGGTTTTTCCCTGGGTCGCACGGCTCCCTGCGGGGATGCCCGACAGGTACTTGTTGGTCAGCAGTCCCTGGGCGAGCGGTGAAAAGGTTATGGCGCCGATACCCAGGTCCTCGAGCGTGTCGAGCAGATGGTCCTCCTCGATCCAGCGGTTCAGCATCGAATAGCTGGGCTGGTGGATCAGACAGGGGGTGCCGAGTTCATTGAGAATCGCGACCGCTTCCCTGGTCCGTTTCGCATTGTATGACGACAGTCCGACATACAGCGCCTTGCCCTGGCGGACGATGTGATCGAGCGCGCCCATGGTTTCCTCCAGCGGCGTATTCGGATCGAAACGATGGGAATAGAAGATGTCGACATATTCCAGCCCCATCCGCTTGAGGCTCTGATCCAGGCTGGCGACGAGGTATTTGCGGCTGCCCCAGTCGCCGTAGGGCCCCGGCCACATCAGGTATCCCGCCTTGGAGGAAATCACCATCTCGTCGCGGTAGGGCCGGAAATCATCGCCCAGAATCCTCCCGAAAAAGGTCTCCGCCGCGCCGGGGGGAGGTCCGTAGTTGTTGGCCAGATCGAAATGGGTGATTCCGAGGTCGAACGCCCTGCGGCAGATTTTCCGGGAAACCCGTTCATTGAAATCCTGCCCGAAGTTGTGCCACAACCCCAGCGACAGCCTTGGCAGCTTGAGGCCGCTGCGCCCGCACCGGGCATACTCCATCGAATCGTATCGTTTCTTGTCGGCGCTATAGCTCATACGTACCCTCTCAGTAAGATCTGTGGTTTAGTACACTTCGTTCGAAACGCTAAGCTTCCCGGGCGAATCGTCAACACCGGGAGGTCGTTTATTGGCGGCACCATCTCTTGTCGACAGCGCCGCAACAGTATATCTTATCCGTCTACACCGCGTCAGAAAAACGTGGATAACCCGAAAAATCTGGAGAGACAGCCGATGATCTATACACTCGATGATAAAGAGGTGCAGTTGCCCGAACAATATTTTATCGCAGAAAATGCGGTGGTAATCGGAAACGTCGCCATCGGCAACGAGGCGAGCATCTGGTTCAACACCGTGATCCGCGGCGACTCCGACCTGATCGAGATCGGCGAGGCCTGTAATGTCCAGGATGGCTCCGTGCTGCACACCGACCCGGGGTATCCGATGAAGCTGGGCACGGGGGTTACGGTCGGCCACAAGGCCATGCTGCACGGCTGCGTGATCGGCGACTACAGCCTGATCGGGATCAATGCGGTGGTGCTGAACGGCGCGCGGATCGGACATCACTGCATCATCGGCGCGCATGCGCTGGTTACGGAGAACACGATAATCCCCGATTGCTCGCTGGTGGTCGGGGCGCCGGCTAAAATCAAGCGGCAGCTGAACCCTGAACAGCAGAAGAAACTGGAATCGACGGCCCGCCATTATGTCCGTAACGGTCGCCGCTTCAAGAAAAGTCTGCTCAGAGTCGGATAGCGCTGAAAACGGAAACGCTCACATGATGGATTTCATCAGGATTGTAATCACGCAGAAGTAGCCGGTCAGCGTGCCCAGAAACAGGAGAAAACCGAATCGCGTCAGCCCGGGATACATGCCGGCGAGCCATTTGGAGGTAAACCACCCCAGAGACAGTGAGGCACCGAAGATTGCGATAATTACGACCCAGTTTCCTTCCGGGAGAGCGAATCTGTCCATTACGAGTTGTCTCCGTGCTGTTGTTTGAACTGTTAGCGAAAGTATCATACTTGTTTTAAAAACATTTGTCTTTCAGGACCTGAAAATAATTGCGGGCGGCCGGCAGCGGCCCTCCGCATCCGCTCGGCTTCAGCGGCATAGCGTTGGCAATCGGCACTGAAAGGAGCCGGACATCATGAACAAGACGATTATCAGGCGGTTGAGCTCGCCGCTGTATCTGGCGGCGATGGTCCTGCTGCCGCTGTGCGGAGCGCTGCTGGCGGGCAACGAGGCGGCAACCTATATCGAATTCCCGCCGCTGACCAGATACGTCGAACACGCCGGTTTTTCGTGGCTGGCGTTCATTGCGATGGCGCTGGTGATTCTTGCGGCGGTCGTGCCGGTGGTGGTCCGCGTGGGTTCGAGCCGCGCCGGCAAAAGCCAGCGGCGGCGCCGGCCATTCCCTCCCTGGGGCTGGGGCGCGCTCTGCCTGTGTGGGGTATCGTGGATTCTGGCATGGACCAGGTTCGATTGGTTCGAGGATTATCAGATCTTCACCTTCACGCCGCTGTGGCTCGGCTACATCGGGGTCGTGAACGGGCTCACCCTGGCCCGCTCGGGAACCTGCATGCTGCTGCACAGACCGGCATACCTGGCCAGGCTGTTCATGGCCAGCGCTCTCTTCTGGTGGTATTTCGAATACCTCAACCGCTTTGTGCAGAACTGGTACTATATCGGTATCGAAGAGCTTTCACCTGTCCAGTACGTGCTGTTTGCGACCCTGCCGTTTTCGACCGTGCTTCCCGCGGTCCTCTCAACCTGCGAGCTGCTTGCAACCGTTCCGAAACTGCAGGCCGGCCTGAAAACCTTCGTGGTCATCGACACCGGCTCCCCCCGGCTCGCCGCTTCTGCAGTGCTGACACTCGCCGCTGTCGGACTGCTCGGTATCGGCGTCTATCCGGATCTGCTTTTTCCGCTTCTCTGGCTGTCGCCGTTGTTCATCCTGACCGGACTGCAGCGGCTCGGCGGTCGACAAACCATCTTCTCGCCCCTGCAAAGGGGCGACTGGAGCAGACTGGTTCTGCTTGCCGGTGCGGCGCTGATCTGCGGATTTTTCTGGGAGATGTGGAATTACTTCAGCTACGCGAAGTGGCTCTATTCAATTCCCTTCGTGCAGAAATTTGCCATCTTCGAGATGCCGCTGCTCGGCTATGCGGGGTATCTCCCCTTCGGTCTGGAATGCGGGGTGATTGCCGATTATTGCGGAGAAACAGGGCACGGGGATTGACCTTGCGCTCTGTCCGAAAATGTCAGATCAGATCAGCCACGCCTGGTAGACGTCATCCTCGAGCGGTTCCCGGTAAGCATCGCGGCGGATCTGCCCAGCCACGACAATTACCCGGCCGCCGACCGGTTTTCCCTCCGTCTTCTTGGCATACCGGACGATCAGGCCCATTGCCGCATCGATATCCCGGTGACGGGCGCGCTCGTCGCTGTATAACTCGGCAGACCGGCGCAGCAACGCCACCGGGCCCGGCCGTTCCTCGATGAACAGCCTCACGTCGCCCTCCTCCTGCAGTTCCCCGATCCGCTGGTTCTCCTTCTCGTCGCGGCCAAGTATCAGCCAGCCGCCCTGCGGCAGCAGGAACTGGCGACCGATCAGCATCAGCTGTATATCGGCCACATTGATGTTCTCATGAGTTACCGGGAAGGTGCCGCTGTAGACGCGTGAGATCCGCTCGCTGAGGATGGGATCGGCAAGGATGCAGCCGCCCGCCGGAGTCGGGAAGTCGGTGATGCCGAATTCTCTGGCCAGTGCGATTTGCCGGGAACGACCGCGGCCGCTGAAATCGAGCAGCTGCTCCCGGTCGATCAGCCCCTTCAGCTCGGCCTCGGTTTCCTTCATCAATTTGGCGCTCAGCGGCCTGAGCAGCAGGCTGCGGGTGGCGGAATCGCGCTCGATCACGTTCAGCGTGTCGCGCCGCTGGGACATCGGCCGCTGTCCCAGCACCTCGCCGGTGATCAGAAACGACGCGCGGTATTCCTCGAGCATGGCCCTGGCCCGCCCGAGCATGAAAATCTTGCAGTCGATACAGGGGTTGAAATATTTGCCGAAGCCGTGCGGCGGGTTGCGCAGCATCTGCAGATAATCGTCGCTGATATCGACGACGGTCACGTCGATTCCGTATTTCCGCCGGGTTTCTTGCCGATATGTTTCGACATCACGGAGAATGTCGTAGCCGAAGAACGGGGTGACGAACTTCACGGCGGTCACCTCGATACCCTGCTCCATCACCAGCCTGGTGGCAAGAATCGAATCGAGACCGCCCGAAAAAAGACTGATCGCCCTGACCCGGCTCATGCCGCTCTCTTGCCTTTTGCGAGCAGTTCACGGGCCCATGCCTCGGTCTGCACGCTCGGCGATTCGCCGGCCAGCATGCGAGCCAGCTCTTCGACCCGCTGCTGCTCGGAAAGCATGGCTACCGAGGTGATCGTCCTGCCCCCACTCATACCTTTCTCGACAAGAAAATGGTGGGTTCCACGGGCGGCGATCTGGGGCAGGTGGGTGATGCAGATCACCTGGTGGTGTCCGGCCAGCTCCCTGATCTTGCGGGCCACCGACTCGGCCGCCTGTCCGCCGATGCCGGCATCCACCTCGTCGAAAATCACCGTTTCCACCATGTCCTTGCGGGCCAGCAGACACTTGAAGGCGAGCATCAGCCGCGACAGCTCGCCGCCGGATGCAACCCTGGCCAGCGGCCGCGACGGTTCGCCGGGATTCGCCGCAAAAAAGAATTCGACCCGGTCGAAACCGACCGCGCGCATCTGTGCGAGCTTGTCCTCTACCGGCTGAAACCGGACTTCAATGGTGGGCTGTTCGAAGGACAGTGACAGCAGTTCCCTGGCCATGGCCTGCTCCATGGCCGCAGCGGTTTTTTGTCTGGCCGTGGAGAGCTGCTCCGCGCAGTCGAGCACCTGCCGTTCGAGCCGTTCGGTCTTGTTCCGCTGTGCTTCGATCTGCTGATCAAGATTATCGAGGGCTTCCAGCTCGAGACGGGCTCCGGCCAGGTAGTTCAGCACATCCGTCAGGGTTTCCCCGTATTTGCGCTTCAGCCCCTGCAGCTTATCGAGCCGCGCGCTGATCGCATCGAGTCGCGCCGGATCATCGTCGAGCGTGTCGAAGTAGTCCCGCAGCCGGGCGCTGAAATCCTCGGCCAGGTAGGCGTAGGAACTGAGCTCGTCGGCCAGGGTTTCGACGTCTGGATCAAGCTGACGGAGCTGCTCCATATTCTTGCGGACGACAGCCAGGTTCTCGGAAATCGATTCCTCGAGCAGCTCATGACACTCGCGGCTCAGACGGATCAGCGTCTCCCCGTTTTTCAACCGCTTCCGTTCGATGCCGAGCCGCTCATCTTCATCGGGTTCGGGCGCGATATCGCCTATTTCCCTGATCTGATAGGCAAGAAAATCCCTCCGCTGCTCCCGCTCGCGGTTCTGTTCGTGCAGCCGCGCCAGCTCCTGCTGGGCGACTCGCCACGCTTCATGGCATGATCGCACCTGTTCACGCTGCTTCTGATGATCTCCGAGGATATCGAGAAAATCGAGGTGCAGCGCCGGCTGCAGCAAACGCTGATGATCGTGCTGGCTGGCGATGGAAAAGAGCCGGAAGCTGATCTCCGATACCAGTCTGGCGGTGGCCATCGATCCGTTGATATAGAATCGGCTGCGGCCTTCGGTGTTGATGACCCGTTTGAACAGGACCTGGTCCGAGTCGTCGAAGCCGCCGTCTCTGAGCAGTTCGTGCACATCGGCAAAATGCTCTCCGACATCGAACAGGGCTTCGACGGTGCAGGTTTCGGCGCCGCTTCTCACCCAGTCGGCGGATCCACGACCGCCGCTGAGCAGATCGATGGCGCGCATCATGATCGATTTGCCGGCACCGGTTTCCCCGGTCAGCACAACCAGCGACGCATCATCGGCCCGGTCGAAACTCAGGTGCAGGGATTCGATCAGGGCCAGGTTTTCTACTTTTAATTCACGAAGCATCGTGTCAGATTGGTTTTGTTGATTGGATCGGCCGGCGCCAGGCGGCGTAACTGGGGCGGTGTGCCCCGGCCAGCGGGTGCCGCCTGCCCGCCGTTGCGAAAGCGTGATGCAAATCAGCCGATCAAGCGCCGGATCTCCCCGTCTTCGGGAAAGCGGCCGAGTTTTTTCTTGGAAAACAGAAGGGTGCCATCGACCGTGATTTCATAGACGCCGCCAGACGATGAGATCAGTTCTATATCGGCATCGTAGCGTTTCTTCAGTTCCGCTTCCAGTCCGGAAGCGCGCGGCTTGTAGTTTCAAGCGGCGCAATATTCGATCGATATTTTCATGTCCCTATCCTCGATTTCTCCATGGATCGGCTAATCCGGTTGCATTCGCCCACCTCGATTATTATAAAAATTGTAGTGATAATATCCAGTGTAAACCTGTCATCGAGATGATCAATCCCCCTGAACAACGTCCCGAGTTCATCGTTTCCGGCCTGCTCAACAGCCGCGAAGATACCCTGCTGTCGCCGGCCGCCGCCAGAAGTATCGAGGCCTCCCGCCGCAACCGGGAGCAGCGTCTCGGATATCGGCAGAGCTTCGCCCAGGACGCCGACCGTATTCTCCATTCCCGCGCGTATGCCCGTTACATAGACAAGACCCAGGTGTTCTGCCTGATCGGCAACGACCACATCACCCACCGGGTGCTGCACGTTCAGCTCGTGTCCAGGATCGCCCGCACCATAGGCCGCTACCTGTTCCTCAACGAGGACCTGATCGAGGCCATTTCGCTCGGCCACGATATCGGTCATGCGCCGTTCGGCCATGCCGGCGAATCGTTTTTGTCGAAGCTGTGCCGCACCCACCGACTGCCCGGATTCCAGCACAACATCCAGTCGGTGCGGGCGTTGGAAAAACTGGAGCGCAAAGGCAGGGGCTGGAACCTGACTCTGCAGACCCTGGACGGCATCCTCTGCCACGACGGCGAAGTCCATGCGACGAGCATCAGCCCGGCGCCGTTGCATGGATTTGACGAGCTGGATCTCAAGATCGAGTTGAAATCGGCGAACCCGGGCCTCGATCTGCAGCCCATGACCCTGGAGGGCTGCGTGGTGCGCATGGCGGACACCGTTGCCTATGTCGGCAGGGACATCGAGGACGCGATCATCCTCGGCCTGATCGAGCGCAGCGACATTCCGGAGCGCTGTGCGTCGCTGCTCGGCGAGACCAACGGCTCGATCGTCTATTCGCTGGTCACCGACCTGATCAGAAACAGTCGGGTGGCCGCCCCCGGCGGCGATCTTGACGACGTGCCGGGATCCATCGGTTTCAGTGCCGAAATCGCAGCTGCGCTGAAGGAACTGAAGGAGTTCAACTACAGACGGATCTATTTGGCGCCCGAAACCCAGGAGAACATGCCCCTCATCGAACAATGCTACGGCTCGCTGTTCTCCCACTATCTCGACCACCTGCACAACGGCACCAGCGGCGAGCTGGATGTCGACCTGCTCGAGGATCTGGACCGCGCCTATACCGACAGGCAGTCAGCCGCGGCCCGGGTCCGGGACTTCATCTCCGGCATGACGGATGACTATTTTCTCCGCCAGGCGGCAGCGATCGGCTGCCCGGTTCCGCCTCTGCGCAGCGGGCTGAAATAGGACATGCCGGCTGCCGACACCTGCAGACTCCTCCGTTCCGGAGCAATCACGCCGGACCGATATCCACAGCGGCCTGCATCATGTTTGTTGCCGCCTTCATGGTCACGGTTCACAGGTCAGCCATGAACAGGGAACTGAACATTCATCTGCTCGACATCGGCCAGGGCGACGCGATGATCCTGCATCAGCCCGGCGCCTGCGCGCTGCTGGTTGATGCCGGCCCGCTCATCAACGGACACCGCCTGACCAATAAGATAAAAACGCTGGGCATCGAGTCGCTGGAGATGGTCATTGTCACCCATCCCCACCTGGACCACTTCGGCGGGCTGTTCGACCTGCTGCCGCGTGTTCCGGCCAAGCACTTCTACGACAACGGGGTGCCGAACCGCAGCTGGGAATATTTCGACGACTACCTCGCGCTCAGGAACACTTATCCCTACGCCACCCTCAGTCGCGGCATGCAGCTTGCCAGCGGAGATATCCGGCTGGATGCGCTCTATCCGCCTGCGGATCCGGACCCGGAAGCGGGCATCAACGACACCTCGATAGTGATGCTGATCTCGTTTGGCGACTTCACCCTGCTGCATATGGGAGACCTTGCCGATGAGGGTGAAAAACGGCTGCTCAAGTTCGGTGCAGTTCCTCGGGCGGATATCATCAAAATCGCTCATCACGGGGCGGCGGATTCAACCTCGACGAAACTGCTCAAAGCAGTGTCACCGGATCTGGCGCTTATCAGTACCGCAGCCCGAAACCGGTTCGAAACCCCTGCAAACGAACTGCTCGAACGACTCGAGCGTCACCGCCTTCCATACTTCCGGACCGACAGACACGGAGACCTGATGATCCGGGTGGGACCCGGCGGCTATCAGATCAATACCGAAAAAGAGGGAGAACCATGAGCACGACCGTCAAAGCAAACAACATCGAGATCAATTACCGGCTGGACGGGCCCGAGGACGGCCCGGCGGTGATGCTGAGCAACAGCCTGATGTCGAACTACACGATGTGGGACGACCAGATGGAGGCGCTGACCCGGACCTGCCGGGTGCTTCGCTATGATCAGCGCGGCCACGGCTCGACCGAAACGACACCGGGACCTTACACCATCGAGCTGCTGGCTGAAGATGCCAGTGCCCTCATCGATGCCCTGGGGATCGGGCCGGTTCATTTCGTGGGGCTTTCCATGGGCGGATTCACCGCCCAGATGCTGGCCGTTCTGCACCCGGAGCAGGTTTTGTCCCTGTGCCTCTGCGACACCGCCTGCGAGATGGGGCCTGAATCGCTGTGGAACGAGCGCATCGAAATCGCCCGGTCCCACGGTATCGAGGCGCTCATCCCGGCCACCCTGGAACGCTGGTTCACCCCGCCTTTCCACCGGAACCATGGGGGACGGCTGGCAAGAGTCCGTGACATGATCCTGGGGACCGGGGTCGACGGCTACATCGGCTGCGCCGAGGCCATCCGGGATATGTCGATCTGCGGCAATCTACCGGAAATATCGGTTCCCACCATGGTCCTCGTCGGCAGAGACGACCCAGCCTGTCCGGTCGCCGCCGCCGAGCTGCTGCACAACGGAATCAACGGGTCCGAACTGGTCGTCATCGAAGAATCGGCGCATCTGCCGAACATCGAACAGACCGATCGTTTCAACGAGGCCCTTATGACGTTTTTGAACAAACATCTGTATCTCGCAAGCAGGTAGCGGCGGAAGCGGCCGAAGAGCATCCCGCCCTGACACGCCGCAACGATGCCGCTGTGCTGGCGAGTTATTGCCGGGAGAGGGGAATGGTGACAGTGACAACAGCGTTGACAGAACCGGGCAAAAAGTGAACCGTATCATCAACTGAACCTTCACCGGCAGTAAAACGTCCGCTCACAACCCTCGATCTCCAGGCGCGGACCGGCAGACCGAGGAGTACGGGTTGTTACCCAGCGGGTATATCCGCAGAATATGCAAACCCGGTCAATCTGATGAGATCTAACCAGGAAACGATGATGGTACCATTGAGATACAAGTGGCTGGTGCTGATGCTTGCGGTTCTGACCGCACCGCTGACTGCCTGCGGAATCGGGCAGGCCCAGGATTCACCGATCTATTCCCCCGACCTGCTTGCCATGCAGGGCCGCTGGGTTCGGACTGATGCCCCCTATGTCATCGAATTGCGTCAGGACACGGTCCAGGGGCTGCGGGCTTCCTACTACAACCCCCGCCCGATCCATGTCGAGCAGACCAGGACAGCCAGAGAAAAAGGGCTTCAGTATGTCATGATTGAATTGCAGGACGTCGATTACGACGGCTCCACCTATCTCCTCTACTACGACCGGCAACAGGACGCTCTGCAGGGCATCTATACGCATGGAGCAAGCGGTCAGCGCTTTCAGGTGAGCTTCTCCAGGCAGGCGTCCCGTTGACAGGGTCCGGGCTTGCTACTTTTTGCTCACCAGGTTTTCCAGGGAAATCACAAATCCCTGCTCCTGATCGTCATACCTGACGCGGTACTGGGTCGGATAGTAGGCCTGCAGGGAGTACTCGTCGGGTGCGGCAACAGCCGCCGCAAAATCCGGTCTGGCCTCAAGGTAAGCCTGGGAAACCATGGGCTCCAGAAAGATCATCCGACCGTCATAGAAGCCATAGATGAAGGTAGCGGTGAACGGCTTTCCGTTAAACTCGCCGGAAGAGGGGTCGATCGCGTGTGACCCCATCCGCGGGGTTTCGGTCCCGGGCGGCAGCACATACCCTTTCGGCATGTGAGGGGCATCGGGCTGTCTGTTGGCTGTATCCGCGTCATTACCCACTGCGGTGATGAAATTGCGTTCTGCCTCGTTGATGAGATAAAAATGTACATCGAAATGGGGGGTATCGTAGACACCATCCGGTATGTGGCCTGCAGGGTTCCAGTCGAATCCGACGTGATCGTAGCCGGTTCCCTTGGCTTCCTCAGGAAGATTTAACCGATACTCGTATCGTTCCGGTCCCTGATGGGATGCCGCAGGCAATCCCCTGAGGGCCGATTCGCTGAACTTTACCCCTATGGCCACGGGTTTTCCGGCAGCGTCAAGGTTGACAAAGGTGTGCGCGGTTCCTTCGCCGATCTTCATAGACGGACCGTTGTAGATCACCGACTGATCTCCACCGGTCGGCGATGCGAATGACAAGGAACCAGCCAGAAACAGAGATGAGGTGACGAAACCGATCGAACCCATGACTGATGAACGTTTCGACATAGCGGGCCTCCCCGGAACAAACCGGAAGCATGTAGGATGTTGGAAACATTTTCTTCTCGCCAAGCCCGATCCCTCTAGAATCAGGGGCGTATTCCAGGCGCTGTCCTTGCCGTCCGGAGATTCGGGCATGTAAATGATAACCACATTGTGGTATCAAAACAAGCGGGTCGACACGTATCAGGCGTACACCACGTTCTTATTCAAATATTCATAGTTACGCGTTTTGAGTTGGAACTGACCCGCCTCGACTCACCCGCCCCTCCCCTTGACAAGATCTCCCATGCATCATAGAGGAAAGTTGTGACTGGCAAGAGCGATCCCTTCCGAGGCATCGCCTGCGATGAGGGCATTGCGAACATTAACCGGCAGCTAGAGGAGCCGATCATGGATACCGATGAATTGAAAGCGCTGCAGTCTCCCCTCAAAGAGAAATACCGGCAAGAACCTGAAACAGCGCTGGTTATTCTCAAGGCCCGGGGCCGAATCGGAGCGGGAATCACCTGCAAGGTTGAAACAGGAAAGGCGCTGGTCGAGGCAGGGCTTCACCCGGCCACCGGGGGAGACGGTCTCTCAGCGTGCTCGGGCGATATGCTGCTGGAGGCCCTGGTTGCATGCGCCGGAGTCACCTTGCGAGCGGTTGCCACAGCAATCGGGGTCGATCTCAAAGATGCCACGGTAAGCGCTGAAGGAGATCTTGATTTTCGTGGGACCCTGTCCGTCTCCAGGGAAGCCCCTGTCGGTTTTAAAACGGTTCGTCTGCGCTTCGACCTTGACAGTGATGCGACGCCTGACGAACTGGAGTCACTCATCAAACTGACCGAGCGGTATTGCGTGGTGTATCAGACCCTGTCGCGCACTCCCGACATGTCAGTGGCATATCAGAAGAGATCGCAAGGATAAAGCCTTCGGGCTTTGGTGCTGGCTGAACTGCTCAACGAGAACGGTTCGACACGCTGGCTCCCTAACATTTTGACATTTTCGACGGCCTTGCAGACAAAGTCGATTCCGTTCGTTTGCGCAGTAACCGCCAACAGTTCGAAAAAGGCCGGGACTGAACGAATCGTTAGGGCCCCGGCAAGAAATGTGATACAGTCAAGCAGAGTTCTGGGGATAGTCGCGTATCCCTTTTTTCCCATAGCAGCCTTCAGAAGATTCAGGCAGTGCTATCTTCCAGAGACCGCCAATGGAGCAGACCAATGCTTTCTGAACAACGTCTAAAATACCTCACCGATCTGTGCGCCGAACTGGTGCGCATCAAAAGCTGCTCCGGTGAAGAAAAACAGGTCATCGGTTACCTCGAGAATCTGTTCAAAAAGAGCGGATGCCCGGACATCCTTATTGATGAATACGGCAGCCTGACCGCCCGGTTCGCAGGGAAACGAGCCGGCAACACCATTTTGTTCGACAGCCACGTCGATACCGTGCCGGTAACGGATCAGGATGCATGGGCCTCTGAACCTTTCGGCGGGAAGATCACGGACAACCGGATTTACGGGCGGGGGACAGCGGATATGAAGGGAGCTCTGGCCGCCGTCATTGTTGCGGTTCAGAGTTACCTAGAAGACCATGGCAACGATTTCCCCGGCCAGATCGTGATATCTGCCGGGGTTCACGAAGAATCTTTCGAAGGGATTGCGTCCCGCCGTATCAGTAGACGGGTCAACCCGGACATCGTGGTGATCTGCGAAGCCACGAACCTCAACCTGGCTCGCGGTCAGAGGGGCCGGGCCGAGATCGTCATGGAAACGTTCGGCAAACCGGCTCATTCATCCAATCCCCAGGCCGGGATAAATGCCGTTTATAACATGATGAACTTGCTGAATGCTGTCCGAAGTCTGAGAGTCAGTGAACATCCGGTGCTAGGCCGGGGGATTCTCGAACTGACCGATATCAAATCGAGCCCCTATCCCGGGCTGTCTGTTGTCCCGGCCTGCTGCCGGTGTACCTTCGACCGTCGTCTGCTGGTCAATGAGACTGAAGGCACGGTCCTTCAACCGATCCGCACGCTCATTGACGAGTTGCAGGCCGGCAACCCGGATTTCAAGGCCCGGGCAGTCTATGCCGAGGGGACGGAAACCTGCTACACCGGTGAAATGATCAGTGCCCGCCGATTTTTTCCCGGCTGGCTTTATGATGAAACGGAGTCATTTATTCGGTCAGCCCTTACAGGACTCCAATCCGCCGGGCTTGATCCGGACATCACGACCTATTCGTTTTGCACGAACGGTTCCCATTACGCCGGGGAAGCCGGAATAAAAACGATCGGGTTCGGTCCGTCAGCTGAACATCAGGCCCATATCAATGATGAGTATATCGAGATATACCAGTTGCAGCAGGCCTGCCGCGGATATTACGGGATGCTGGCCCCGCTGCTGAGCGATGCATAAGTAAAACGCATCGGACAATATCCCGAAATTGCAATGTGGTGAGAAAGGATTCCTGGAACATATTTAGAGTCTCTTTTTCTGTGGAAATGAAGTAACATGTCAGTAAAACTGAAAAGCGACTACCGGCGCTACGCATAAAATCCCCGCGGCGAATGTGCCGCACACTATAAACAGGCAGCATCACATGATTTCAGCTACGGGGGTAGCACTGCTGGAATCGTTGATGCAACGCCTTTAATCACAAAAGGAGGTAATCATGATTCGAAAGCTGAAACTTTTGGTGATGTTTATGGGATTCTTCGCGTTTTTGTGCACTGGTTTGCTAGGGATGGCTTCTGCCGCCGACTATAAGTACAAATGGCGCCTGGCTCAAACCATGCCGGAAGACAGTGATCATCACCGCAGATGCGTGGCTTTTGCAGAGGAAGTAAAGGAGAAAACCGAAGGCCGGATCGAAATAGAAGTCTATTCCGGCAGTGTCCTGGGCGATTGGGTGGATGTGAATGAATACATCATGCGCGGCGACGTCGACATGGGTTTGCTGCCCCTTGCTCCCACTTATGATCCCCGCCTGAATATCGGATACTACATGCCGTATATGTTTACCAACACGGAGGAAGCCAAGGCCGCTTACAACGTGGGCGGCTGGGTTTATGACATGGTGAACGCCCTGCTGGAAGAACAGGGCATCAAAGGACTTGCCATTTATCCTGCCGGATGGGCAGGTGTGACCACCAAGGAAGAGCCTGTGGGGTGGCAGGAAATGAAGCCCAACAAGATGAAAATCCGGGTTATGCCGCTTAAGGCCTGCCAACTGACCTGGGAAGCCTTGGGGTACATTCCTTCCACGATTCCCTACAGTGAAGCCTATAGTGCCATCGAACGCGGCGTTGCCGACGGCGAAAGCGGCGGCCCCCCCTTCCAGGGATACCAGTTCCGCGATATCCAGGGGGTGTGGATCCAGACCAACGATTTTCTGGAACCATTCTGGTTTTTCATGAATCTCGAGAAATTCAACTCCCTGACCAAGGAAGATCAGGACGTACTGGTGGCTGCCGCCCAGAAACAGGTTGACGGCCGCTGGGATTACTTCCTGAAGGAAGATGAGGAATACCGGCAGAAGATGGCTGACTACGGGATGAAGGTTCTCATTCCCACGGATGAGCAACTCAAAGGCTTTGCCGAAAAGGTACGGACTGAAGTGTGGCCGAAACTGGAAGAATTGATTGGCAAACGGCTCGTCGACCAGTGTCGTGAAAACGTTGGCATGCCTGTTAAATAAAACCGGCGATAGAGAACACTGACGATCAGTCAACTCATGCAAACCAGGCAAGAGGCCCCGCTTCTTGCCTGGTTTGTACGTGTGAAAACGTATGAAGAAACTTGCCTTGCTTTTATGGAAGGTGCCCTTGTTCATCCAGAAATGTATCATGGTTGGCGGTGGCACGATCGTCGGTATACTGATTTTTGTTGAAGTTTTTCTGCGTTATGTGCTGGGTTCTCCGCTGTTCGGCGTTGAAGAGTTGATTTTGTTTATCGGCATGTGGCTGTATTTCATGGGGGCTGCATATGGGGCCTATGAACGGAGCCATATCAAGGCCGAACTGATCAATATCTGGTGCAAGAGCGAGCGTTCCCTCGCGGTTTTGAGAACCACGGCCAGTATCTTTACCGTGGCCCTCGCCGTAATCCTGGTAACCTGGACCTACCCGTATTTTCATTGGGAACTCAAAAAGGGCGGAACCTCCCAGGCCCTGCTCCTACCGAAAATCATCTGCCAGAGTGCGGTGTTTTTCGGCTCGATCCTCATGGCTTTTTATTTTAGTCTCGAACTGATCGATAATTTCTTATTATCCATTGGGAAAAAAGAGATCTTTCTCCCTCTGGTTGACAAAAAGGACCAGGAGATATGAACGTCGTCATCGATTTGGTTATTCTGCTCGGCCTGATGGTACTCGGGGTTCCGGTTCCGTTCTGCTTTATGGCCGCCGTCTTCTACATGATGGTCACCACCGGGGGCTTCAGCCCGGTCTTTCTGGTTTCCACCGGGTTTCATCAGATCAACTCGCTGGCGGTGCTCTGCGTGCTTTTTTTCATTCTCATGGGCGGCATTATGAGCACCACCGGAATCGCCGCACGGCTGGTAGCCGTATCCGATGCCCTGTTCGGCCGCACCAAAAGCGGACTGGGCACCGTATCGGTAATCAGTTCCGCGCTGTTCGGCGCCATTTCCGGCACCTGTACCGCTGCCGTGGCTGCGGTGGGAAGCATTATGATCCCCAGGATGGTGGAGCGGGGATATCCCCGTGGCCATGCCACAGCCATTATTTCCGCGGCGTCGGTAGAAGGTCAGCTCATACCTCCCAGTGTACCGATGATTTTGTATGCCTGGGTAACCTGGCAGTCGGTGGCGGCCTGCTTTCTGTCGACGGTCATCCCGGGATTGATCATGGTGGTTCTGTACAGTTTCGTTAACTGGTGTGTAGTCAGAAAACTTCCCATCAAAGTTCTGCCGCCGGCAACCGTTGCAGAAAAAACCAGAGAATTCGGCGTTGCGGTAAAAAAGGGATTCTGGGCCCTGTTGCTGCCGGTTATCGTGCTGGGCGGCATTTACGGCGGGGTATTTACCCCTACGGAAGCGGCCGGGGTCGCATCCATTTACTGTATCATCGTGGGGTTTTTCATTTACCGGACCATGAACCTGAACATGTTGAAAGATTCCCTTATTACGTCGGTGACCACGACCGGCGTTATCGTACTGATGGTCTTTTTCGTGATGATGCTCAGCAAAATGTACGTGATGCAGAACATCCCCCAGAAGATCGTTGGCGCGCTTTTCGGTATTTCGGAAAACCGGTACATGATCCTGCTGCTGGTCAATATCGTCCTGCTGCTGCTGGGTATGATCATGGATGACTTCAGCGGTACCATTCTTGCCGCGGCCCTGCTCTTTCCGGTGGTCACGGAAATCGGGATCCATCCGGTTCATTTTGCTGCCATCATGGGCACCAACCTGGGGCTTGGCAACAAGACGCCGCCCACCGCGCCGATTTTGTATCTGTCGGCCCGGGTCGGCAACTGTCCCATAGAACGGCTGATCAAACCGCAGCTGCTCTTTATCTGTACAGTGTCTCTGCCCGTTATGCTGCTGACCACCTATTTCCCGCCTCTGTCCCTGACCCTGCCGCATCTGCTGATGCCCAAGGCGGTGCCGGAAGTTCCGTGGTTTTTAGCGTGGTAAATGTGACAGGAAAGAGGTTTGGTGCCAGCAAACCGCTCCTCTCTGTCTAAAAAACTATCTGAATTGAAGAGCTCTCATCCATGAACGATAAACCAAAAGTATGGCTGAACAATACCATCATCGACTGGCAGGACGCCCGTGTGCCGGTCCTGTCCCACGGTCTTTCCAGAGGATCCGGCATATTCGAGGCATTCGGCACCCATGTCGTGGGCGGTGATGTGGCTACCTTCCGGATGGATGCCCATATGAAGCGCATGGAGCAGACCCTGCGGCTTCTGGAGATGGAGATCGCCTTTTCCTTTGATGAGATCAAACAGGGTGTGGCCCGGATGTGCGAGATCAACGGGATTACACGCAGTTTAATTAAAGTAATCGGATATTGGGGAGAAGAGGCCGTTATCAATCTGGTTTTGAGATCACCCCTGGACATAGCGATCTTCACGATTCCGGAATCACCGGAATTGGGGCTGGACGATGATACTCCCATTACGGCCTGCCTTTCCAAGTGGCATAAACCAGACCCGGGAGCCGTGCCGGTCATGGCCAAGGCCTGTGCCAACTACCTTCCAGGATACCTGGTCAGAAAGGACGCCAACGACCGGGGATTCGATCTGGGTTTGACTCTTACGTGCGACGGCAAAGTGGCCGAAGGTTCAATTGAATCCGTATTTATCGTCAAGGGCGGAGTCCTGAAAACGCCGCCCCTGGGCAATATCCTGGCCAGTATCACCAGGGATTCCATCTTGACTGCCGCCAGAGCCGACGGATTTGCCGTTGAAGAATGCCCGCTTGAAAAAGCTGATTTGTTTACCGCAGATGAGATGTTTTCCTGCCACTCCGGCATCAAGGTCATACCGATTTCTAGATTTGAAGACCGGAGGTTGCCGGCCCCAGGCCCGGTGACCAAGAACGTCTCAGAGATGATGAAAAAAATAATGGCCGGCAACGACGACCGGTTTACGGACTGGTTTGAGAAATTGTATTCTCTATAACCTCGTATACGCTCTGCTTGATCCGGTGGTTCACTGAACGGATGCAGTACAATGGCGGTACGCTAATTCGGGGACGGCGCTGTGAGGCAGGGTCGGTCAGAGGGTACGACTTGTTTCACTGAAGGCATCCCTGAGCATAATATGCGTTCCATACATCATCGGGCACCATGCTACCACCTGTCGCCCATACTACATGGGTCGCATGATTCATGTCGGCTGAAATTTCTAATTGCTCCCACGCCCGAAGGATTTTTGAGACTCCGGAAAAACCAGCCACAGCTGACGGTTCAAGTCTAATATTCTCGCATTTTGCCAGGAATGCCAATAAGCGGTACAGTTCATCATCCTGAACCGTGAAGACCCCGGATAACAGATGTTTCATCATGCGGCATACCAGTCCTGAGGGTCTGCTTACGGCAAGGCCATCTGCAATTGTCTTATTTTTAATTCCGAGATCTTCGGCTGAAATTTGCTCATGAAGCCCGGTAGAAAGGCCAACCATCATCGCAGGTGATTGGGTTGGTTCGGCAAAAAAACAGTGGACGTTGTCACCAAAAGCTAATTTTAAGCCAAATGTCACGCCCCCAGGCCCTCCCCCGACACCACACGGAAGGTAGACACATAAGGAATGGGTGCTGTCAACCCGAACCGCTTTTTCAGCCAGCTGTCTCTTTAACCGTTCAGCAGCAACTGAATAACCTAAAAACAGATCTTGTGAATTTTCATCATCAACGAAATGACAGAGAGGATCAACCTTTGCTTGCTCTCGAGCTTCGGCAACAGCGTGGCTATAGTCGCCTTTATGCTCTACAACAGTGACTCCTATGGTTCGCAACATTTGTTTTTTCCACTGTTTTGCATCTTCAGACATATGAACGGTAGCGCGAAAACCTAGTTTCGCACTTATAATGCCAATACTCAACCCGAGATTTCCAGTGGAACCAACGATAACGGAAAATCCATTAAATAATGTGCGGAAATTCTTGGAGTCTATTTGTCTGTAATCATCTGTGATTTTGAGCAGTCCATGAGCAATGGCCGTAGTTTCAGCAAATTTGAGGACCTCGTAGATGCCGCCTCGTGCTTTAATTGAGCCGGATATGGGCAGATGACTGTCTAATTTAACAAGTAATCTTCCTGGTACATCATGGTCGTAAAACGCTCCCATCCAATTTTGCATGGCAGGAATTTCTACTAAAGGCGATTCTATTTGACCGCGTCGAGGAGCGGTGTCTGGAAATGCTTGTTCAATGTATGGTCGAAAACGTTCTAACCGATTCGCTGCATCCTCTACATCCTCTTTTCCTAATGGGAGTTGAGATTGAATAATTTCAAATGGTTTTCTTACCGGATTGAGCCAAAGAATCGGTTTGGCCGCAATGATATCTCTGAGCACCGGATAATCTGAAAGTAATTTCTTGATCATCAAATCGCAGGACCTTCTTCTCATCTGTTCACCCTTGAAAGATTAGGGCTTAATGTAACCCCTCCCTGTTATCCTGCACTCAAAAAAACATACCTGAATGCATTGCGAATTCACCCTCCCTGGCGCCCCTGCCGGTTTCTATTTTGTATGGACCTCACATCGCTGGAGATGTTTCCTGATGATTTAACAATCGGGGCAAAAGCGCCTAAAAAGTATATTCCATCGGCACGGTTCGACTCATAGAAAACTCGAATCGTGATGGTAATCAGGAAGGACGAGGTCATTTTGCTTCATCACCTATACCATAATCAGCTATTTGATAACGCCTGACAGAATGATTAGTTCATTGAGTATAGGTTTGCGGTATGCCGGGTTATCACGATCTGCGGTAAGCAATCACAACAAAACAGGGATCTATAATGGAAACACCATCAACGCCGGATTCGAACCGGGAAGAGCGGATAAATAAACTGAAACGGGCCTTCGCCTATAATCTCTTTTACAAACAGGGCATAACCGCTCGTAATGCGAGCCTCAATGATTTGTATCTATCCGTCGCCCAGACGCTTCGCGACAGAATGCAGCACCTTTTTGTCAATTCGGTGGAAGCACTGAACGAACGAGAATCTAAAATCGTCTGCTACCTGTCGGCAGAATTTCTCGAGGGGCCTCACCTGCACAACAATTTGGTAAATCTTGGCCTCTATGACGATTTTCTTCAGGCAGCGGAAGAAACCGGTTTGAATCTGCGAGAACTCATCGAGCATGAAGAAGAGCCGGGCCTCGGCAATGGCGGATTGGGACGACTGGCTGCCTGTTACCTCGATTCTTTGGCAACCCAGCAGATCCCTGCAATTGGTTATGGAATCCGCTATGAATACGGGATCTTTGACCAGGAGATTGTCGACGGCTGGCAGAAGGAGATCAGTGATCGCTGGCTGCATCCGGGCAATCCCTGGGAGATAAAAAAACCGGACCTCAGCTGTGACGTGTGGTTCGGCGGTTACACCGAGACCTATGTAACAGATGAAGGATATCGACGTGTCCGCTGGGTCCCGGCCCGGGCCATTACCGGAATTCCCTATGACACCCCCATACCAGGTTACAAGGTAAATAACATCAACCTGCTGCGCCTGTGGAGTGCCGAGGCCCACTCCTCTTTTGATTTTGAAGACTTCAACAGGGGGGACTATTACGGCGCGGTGGAGGACAAGATACAGGCCGAAACCATCACCAAGGTACTCTATCCCAATGACGAGCAATTCATGGGCAAGAGGCTGCGGCTC
Organism: Desulfofustis sp.; assembly: GCA_022340565.1. Lineage (GTDB taxonomy): Bacteria > Desulfobacterota > Desulfobulbia > Desulfobulbales > Desulfocapsaceae > JABDQA01. The sequence goes on along the minus strand of JAJDNR010000080.1, from coordinate 12,879 downwards.
GAGCAGCAGTATTTCTTTGTCTCCTGCTCACTGCAGAATATGCTTAACATTCACCTGCAGCTCAACGATAACCTGGACAATTTGTTTGACGATTTCGCGGTTCAGCTCAACGATACGCACCCTGCGGTGGCGGTGCCGGAGTTGATGAGACTGCTGGTGGATGTGCATTACTATGACTGGGATCATGCCTGGGAGATTACCTGCAAAACGCTCAACTACACCAATCACACCTTACTCCCGGAGGCTCTGGAAAAATGGCAGATAGATCTGTTTGGATCGCTGCTTCCACGGCATCTGGAAATCATTTTGGAGATCAATCACCGGTTCCTGGAATCGGTTCGGCAGAAATATCCTGGGGACGAGGAGCGGGTAGCACGCATGTCCTTAATCGATGAGTCAGGGCCCCGCTATGTGCGCATGGCAAACCTGTCCTGCGTGGGCGCCAAGAACATCAATGGCGTAGCGGCCATACATACCGAATTGTTACGCAAACACACATTGGCGGACTGGAATACCATGTTTCCCGGGAAAATCCGCAATGTGACCAATGGGGTGACACCCCGTCGCTGGATTGCGGTGAGTAATCCCCGGCTGACCAAACTGATCACCGAGGCAATAGGTGAAACATGGCTCACCGATCTCGATGAATTGCGGCACCTGGAAAAGCTCGCCGAAGACCCCGCATTCATAGAAGCCTGGGACAAAGTAAAGTTCGATAACAAACAGGAATTCGCCGAGTTGATACGCAAACATCAGAACGTGATCGTCGATCCCCACGCCATGTTCGATGTCCAGGTCAAACGAATTCATGAGTACAAGCGGCAGCATCTCAACGTCCTGCATATCGTAACCCTCTATAATCGAATCAAGGCCGATCCCACTCTGGATATCACCCCCCGCTTGTTCGTTTTTGGCGGCAAAGCTGCACCGGGCTATTTCATGGCTAAACGCATCATCAAGCTGATCACCTCGGTCGGCGAGGTGGTAAATAATGATCCCGATATGAAGGATCGGTTGAATGTGTTTTTTATTCCCAACTACAACGTCAAGATCGGCCACACGGTCTATCCGATGACAGATCTGTCCGAACAGATTTCACTGGCGGGCAAAGAAGCCTCCGGTACCGGCAACATGAAATTCTCGATGAACGGGGCGCTTACCATCGGAACACTGGACGGCGCTAATGTGGAAATCCGCGAGGAAGTTGGGGCGGAGAATTTTTTTCTGTTCGGACTCACGGTGGAAGAAGTGATGGAAACTCAACGGGCCGGTTATACCCCACGGGAGTATTACCACAACAACGAAGCATTAAAGGAAGCGATCGACCTGATTGGCTCAGGCCACTTCTCCAACGGTGATCAGGCCTTGTTCCGCCCCATCACAGACTCCCTGCTCAACGATGACCAATACATGCTTTTAGCCGACTACCAGAGCTATATCGACTGCCAGGAGCAGGTTGACCGCAGCTATAGAGACAGGCACAACTGGACCAGGTTGTCGATTCTCAATTCGGCCCGCATGGGGAAGTTTTCATCGGATCGCTCGATCCGGGACTATTGTAAAAAAATCTGGGAGGTTGAACCCTTTCCCGTCGATCTGAAGTGGCAGCGGCTCCCGGAAGGGGGGGTGTACTTCAGGTACCGATCCTGATGATCCCTGGGCGATAATGAAAATAGCGAGCTGATTCTCAGCAATCTTCATAACCGAGGAATTTTTCCAAATAACCGAATAATTGATCAGAAAAAGATACGAGTAGGAAAGATCTTAGAAGTTTTTGAGCTTACCAGCTTGAGGCTCTTAGTGTTAAGGTCGGATTTCATCTGTTTGGTCGGTGGGGCATGGCCAAGCCGAGGTCATTTAGAAGGTGCACAGTAACTATACGTAACATATTCTTTTTTCTTTTTTGGTGGGCGATACAGGATTTGAACCTGTGGCTTCCACCGTGTGAAGGTGGCACTCTCCCACTGAGTTAATCGCCCGAATGTCGTTGGTAGAAAATATAGGGAAAATACGCTGTAAGGCAAGATTTTTCTATGAGTAATGGGGCAGAGTATCCCTCGTGAACGGACATTCGGCAGGTTTATGGACATATCAGGAAATTTCTTCGGCGGCGGGGCAAGTCAGAAATACGTATCTTTGCATTGGCAACATTAATTCGACTGATCAGTTGCCGAAATTACCCCCTCCTGAGCAGGAAAAACCCAGCAATCTCTCTCCCAGCTTTTCCATATCCGATAAATATTGACTTGACTGGTCAAGATAAAACGATAGCGCCTTTGTAAAGTTTTTTCCTACCAGACCATCTAGGAATACTCGGGAGATTTTCTTGTGTCGTTTGAGTACGAGTTGGGATCGGTAAAAGATCAGCCACTCCTCCTCAGAGAAATTCCGCAGAATATGGGCTAATGCTTTTCTTGATCTCGGCTGATACATCCAGAAATACATTAGGTCTAAGGCATTTACGATTATCAGATTTTCCAAATCACGGGCTTCCTTGCCCAAGTTCTTTATTACGGTTTTGGGAACTTCAAGCATAGCTAGAACATCTTCTTCTGGAAAAAGAATTTCTAATCGAGAGAAGACCGAAAAAAGCTGAGAAATTTTGATCATGTATGCATTTGTTCTCGCTCTTATGTTGTTTTGCCTATCTGCTACTCCTTCAATGATTGCGGCAACACAGTCGGAAGCAAATTTAGAGATAATCGCCGCCCACTTCTGGAGTATTGCTGCACTATCCGGAATACCCACGAGTCCTAAACATAATGCAATGGTTGAATTCAGGACAATAGCCACGGGAATAGCTAGTATCGATCTGAAAAAATTGCCAATCGTTGCTCCTTGGGGTAGACCGCGTATGGCATTATGACTGGAAATGTAAATACCGTTAGCCAGACCCATTACTGAATAGAGCACTATAGGGTTGGTGCCGGTTGTGACCCCAAACGTGCGATCAAGCAATAGGGTCTTAACAATGTAATCGAGCAAGGGAACAGAAAAACCAGTGTACAGTAATGAATCGGAGATGCGACTCCAGCTTATCAGAGAGTTCCACGGCAACAAGGGGGATCTGCGCAACCCTCCACCGCCGAGAACCGATTGAATGATGTTGCGCGATCCGGTGATTCCGAACCAGATCACAGCCCCGAAGTAAGAGAGTACCCACCAGTCTTTTGTGAGAAAAAACGTCAGAAACGCAGGAATGAAGCCAATTATCACTTTTGCAACGTTTTTTACATGTGTATTGAGATACTTGAAAGGTTCATGTGCCGTTTCTTCGCTTCCTTTTTTTTCGTCAAAGGTATCTTTTCCTGTCTTCGTCTTGAGTCCCCCGAGCGTACCGATGTTGCCGGGCTTCCCGATATGAACAATGAAACTGTCGGCATTCCATCCCACCCATTTTCTGGCAGCAGGATCTTCAAATAGAGACCGTCCATAAGAGCCCCCCAGCGATTCTACCGCATGCATCAAGAGCGGGTATTTTCTATGGTAGCTGCACTTTGTCATCAGTGCTGTGACAGGGATAAGGGAGTCTCTTTCACGATCCTTTTCGCTGTGAAATGCTCTGCGAGGACTTGCCGGAATGGTTTCAAGGACAACGAATCCCATTCCATACTGGTGCTCTGCCTGTCCCGTCGAGCCAGATCCGATGCGGGATCCTAAAGGTCTCTTTCGATAGTTGTTGTGAAATGTTTTTAAATCCCAAAGAATGGCAAGCAAATCCAGTTTTCTTTCCTGCATCGACTTGATATCATATTGGTATATCGGCTCTCCATTATTTACCTCATTTGAGCATATTGCTTCTCTTCTCTTTTCCAGCCTATGCTGCCATTTTTCAAAATCCAGGATAATCTCTTTTACGGCCCTTTTGAGGCTTATTACATTGTCATCGTTTAAAGCTTCCTGCAATCTACTAATATGGCCATATCCTGTTGCCGACTGATTCAGTAGATTAGCCTCATCATCAATATTATTCCCGACAACGGCAACCCCTGCAGTGATCCCATTGTGCACATTCTTGAGATTATATGTTTCAATATGCGTGATCATCCCTTCGCCTGCATAAAGCAGTTCGAGGGTGTCCTGGGCGGATAGGTTGCCAAGATTGAGGGTGAATTCGGAGCTTGAATGAAGAGTCAAGAGCCTTGTAATTATCTCTTTCATTTCGCACATCAAGAGCTTTGGAAGTTCCTTATGCTCCTGAGGTACAGAGGGGTCGTGAACCTCGGGGTTCCGCGCCGGAATCAAATAGTCAACAATGATTGTCTCGATGGTAAACTTTTTGATTATTTCCCTTAGCTTGCGGTGTAAATGAACTGCATCAATCTCATTGGTATCAACGGGTTGTTGATTACACCTGGCCTCAACGTGTTCAATCAGATGATTTTGTATGAACCTGGCGAGATGAAGGACGGATGGTTGTCCTGTTCCGACAAAATTGAGAAATTCTGTTTTATCAAGAGGCCTAAGATCAATACCGAATTCACTAGTAAATGTTTTTAGATGTTTATCATTAAAGATCGTGAGCACATCAAAAACATATTTTTGTTGGTAATTTGAAACCTCTCTACCCTCTTCAAAAAATTCGGCAACCTTGTCACCCCCCAGGAATTTTAAGAACGACTGGTTATCGATAAAACCAGTGGGCTCCCAAGTGAAGCGAATATATTTACTCCGGAATCGAGTTGTGATTTCAATTCCTACCTGAATTTGCACATCCAAGATGCTCCCGGCTTCAAGGAGCTCTTCCACGACCTCAGTGCTCACAAAATTGTAGTAAACCACAGTCAGATGCCGAATTCCTTTTATCCATGCATCCATGATGAGGTGCGTCGGGGATTTCCTGCCTTTGGTATTGGCGTCGTGGACGTGGTCGTCAAAGGCGAATTGGTTCCATGCTTCCGGCATTTCCGCCAAGTGATATTTCGCTAATTCCTTTCTAATTTTTTTCGGTGTGCCAGTAAAAACCATGCGAAAATCATGAGCTAGTTTTAACCGGTGTATTTCATCGTTCCGAGTTCTTACAAGTTCCTTCATGATTTGCAAAAGAACACGGGCAGTATTTTTTTGATAAAATGCGGATGAAGAGAGCATCACTTCATCTCTAAGAGATCTCAGAGCGGCTAATCTATCTTTGGCCTGGCCTTTTTCAAAAGATCCAAGCAAACTCACTACCGCATATGCGATTCTTAACCCTCTCGATGCCGCCATTTCCTTGATGCCTTGTGGATGCATGTATTTTAAAAACAGGGATCGAAATGCCCGAGATTGAGGGCCCCTTTCCAGGACATCATCGACAATTTGCAAAAGTTGATAATCTTTTTTGTCAAAAAGGATGGAGGGGATCTTTGTCATGTTCAAACAAATACGTTTTTTATGGTAGACAGCACATACCTTCAGCTCGATAGTTTCTCTTTGATCTGCCCATCTAATCAGATCACTTTTCGAAACGTCAGAGACTTACAGAGACAGCTCCTATCGATTTGGTCTCTCGATAGCAATATATATTATTGTTTTTAGGTAAAATATCTTCGATGATGGATGAAGAAATCACAAATATAGGCGAAAAAAACCATACATAAATAAGCTCAAAGTTCTCAAAAATTCCAACAAGAAATTACCAATACGCATCTATTCTCATTTCAGGTCTCCCGAAACACAGCCAATAATCTATCTGGTGGATGCAGAATTATCGAGATTTGTGCTTTCGTTTTTCATATGCTGCTTCAGATCTTCTAGTCGATGTTCAGCCGATTGAAGCGCTACTTTAGCACTATAAATGTGTGGGTTTTTTTTGAGAACATGACGAGCTAAAAAGAGGCGTTTTGTTTCATTATCTAATGTTTTTTCAAGCCATGATTTTTGTTCAATACTAACCTCCGTTCAACAAAATATATGCCGTTTATTTCTTTTTTTTCTTTTCTTCTTCTTTTTCTTCTGATGGTTTTACGGGGTAATAACCGGTGTGTCGACACAGTGCATCGATAAAGACCTTCAATCTTTCTTTCTTTGCAGTTACTCTAGTTTGCTCAAATTTGCCTTCCGGGCTGTCACTGAAGAAATTCAAGGTCGCAATATTATCATTTCTAATTGAAACCCGGATATCATCAACGAAAAGGTTTGGCAAACTATTATTTACATGGAAAAAATTATCTTTTCTCTTTTTGTCTTCCTTGATCATCGTATCGCTTCATTCGACGTGCACCACACGTTTGTGGCACCATCATCTGTCTCGAGGGTTGAGCCGACCTGATGCCAGTTACCGTCAGCCGTGTTGTAAGGTGCTATCCGACCAGAATCCACCGAAGACTTCCAACTTGTTAACGCAAACCGACCATCGCCGGTTCTTTTGTATAACTCGACAGAAGATCTGAAAAAAAATTTCTTCGTTCCGACCTCGGTAAAATATACAAATCCTTTCTTTATTTTTGGGTTCTTGCTGAACGCTTGTTTTGTTATTCCTAGAATTTCAGCGGCCTGCCCGGCGCTGATCAGGTCAGCGGAAGGCAGGCTGGTAATCGCTTTCTTCTCAAGAATCGCTAAGTATCGAGTTACTGCGACTTGAGCCTCCGCCGGCAGCATCACATCACCGCAATCCGGGCAAACTTCAACGTCTACCCCGGGCACTAAGACATCGCCTAATATCTTGTTATTACATACGTAATCTACTTTTTTATGAACGGTTTCAGTGCCACACGGCGGGCACGCCATGGATACCCGATTTTCATTTCCTCGAATCATTTGAGTAATTTTTGTAAGAATAATAATAAGATGAAACATAATACCTAAATGTAGTATAAGCAGCAAGGTTGACATATGTCAACCATTTTCTCATTTGGAACCTTGATAGCGATAGTAAGAATACGGATTAATTATATTTATTAAAAGACATGACAAGCACGACGCCCGCGATGCCTGTTTTGGAAACGCTCAGTTCAATTTTGGGTGTTAACCTCTGTTTAGATTAATATTCTATATCATATTAGTAGCTTATTGATATTTACAGATTATTATATCGGCTGAGTGTTGCGCCTATGTGGAATCTTTCAGTATACCTGCTGCGATCAGCAGAAGCCGTTCAACATAATCAAGTGAAACACGTAAGAATATGGAGTTGTTTCTCGGCTTTATTTCGCTGGTTTCCTCGACAGCGAGTGCATTATTCGGGCTGGGGGGAGGGCTGATCTCGGGATAAAGCTTTTTGACCGGCAGGGTAAAAAAATAACACTGACGCTGGAAGGTGATATTCTTTTCTCCAAAGTCAACAACCTGCTCAATGAATTACGCGATATTGAAAAAGTTTTCGAAGACTTGTCTGAATTTGACAAGGGAAGAATTGACATCGCTGCTACTGCGGTCTTCAGCACCTATTTCCTCCCCCGGGCCATGGGAGATTTTATTAAACACTATCCTGGGGTTGAAATCCAATTGCATACAGGCAACTCGCACGAGGTAATCACCAAACTCCTAGAAGGAGGAACAGATTTTGGTTTTGGTGGGGTAGTCAAGGCCGAACCAGATATCACGTTCTCTCTGATCCACCGGGAACCGTATATCTTTGTTGTCGGCAAAGATCACCCGCTCGGCCAACGGGACCAGATTTTCGTGGATGATCTCAAAGTTTTCCCGTTTATTTGGCGAGAACACGGAACCCTTATTCGACGTAAGATGGAAGAAATGATGGGTGGATCACAATGTTCCACTATATTTCGAAATGTTATCGAAGTTCAAAATGTAGAGACTGTGAAACGATTGATTGAGCAGGGAATAGGGGTGACAATTATTCCTCAAATAGCAGTTAGTCGAGAACTCGCTGGAGGGAGGCTCAAGCAGGTAGATTTCTCAGGACTTGATCTTCATGCATCGTATTACCTGCTGCATTTAAAAAAGAGGCCGTTATCCCGGCGTGCAAGAGTATTTCTCCAGTTTTTAATTAAGACTTCCCAACTGACCAATACGGAACAATTTCTAGAACCAATGAGTAGCTGAATTTTTATTATTAATGAATGACTAAAAAGCACATATGTTTAGTGCTAATCTCTGATATCATGAAAAATCACTCTCAACGATATTCCTGATGCTCTTGGTTTCAAAAACCCTCAACTGTTTAACAGTGCCAGTGGAAACTTTTGGGCTGGGTAATTCATTGGTGTCCAGGTAGATTTATCATCAACCCTACCCTCTTGAGCCCCAATAAATGTATGATGTTGTGAAGCTTATTCCAATGTGGTCTCTTTATACCACAGGTAATTGAAGTGATTTATTGTCTCCAAAAATTCGCACCATGATGTCCAAAGCGGTTTTTGGTCCATGAATGTTTTCTCTTCTCCGCAGCCTGGCGGCACGAGTATCTCGATCATCTACACGGGCAGTCACTGAAGAACGGTCCGCTATCTGGCCTACTCCCTGATGACCAGGCGCATCCGTTTACTGGCCATTCGGAGAAACAGGACAGCCTGACCAAGGCCATCGGTGAAGGAAACAGACAGAACGCCCAGATGATTGCCTTGAGAGAAAAGGTCAGCTGCAGTCAAGACGGCACCGGTGAAATTTGCCTGGAACTCTGCAAGGTCCAGCGCCGCTTTCCATTACGCTGAAGTTCTATCTGCTCCGCTGGTGAGCGAATCGGCACTGTTCCGAGGGCCGACAGAGTCGGGTTGATCTGTATCAGCGGGTTCCATTCGAGGCCCTGAAATGGAAAAAAAGCTGCACACCGACCGACCATTCGACCCGGACCTATGCTACTCAATCGTAGAACGAATAACCAGGCTGGATCTGCGTCCCGGCCTGCCAGGCCGTTCCAAATACCAGCAGGATGTCCCCGGAACACAGGGAAGCATGACTGGACAGTGCAAGACGGAGTCCCCCCCTCTACCTGCCCAGCTGATGATCTTATCGCGCAGCCTTAAATGATCCGTTTGCGGATGGCGGTGACCAGCAGTTCGGCGAGGATCACCACGGTGAAGATGCTGAGCAGGATCACCGAAACCCGGTCCCAGAAGAACAGGTTGAGGGATGTGTCGAGGACCATACCGATTCCGCCTGCCCCGACCAGGCCGATCACCGCCGACTCCCGCACATTGATATCCCAGCGGAACAGGAAGATTCCCCAGAAGGCCGGGGCGACCTGCGGCCAGTAGCCCTTGAGGAAAATACTCAGCCACGGTGCTCCAGAGGCCTGGAGTGCCTCGATTGGTCCGGGGTCGCTCTCTTCCAGTGCCTCGGCAAAGAGCTTGCCGACAAAACCCACCGAACGGAAGGCGATGCAGATCGTTCCGGCAAGGGCCCCGGGGCCGAATACGGCGACAAACAGCAGCGCCCAAACCAGGGTGTTCACCGAACGGGAGGAGACCAGAATCAGTTTTGACAGCCAGTTGAGGAGGGGCTGGCGGACAATGTTGTTCGCCCCGAGAATGCCCACCGGGACGGCGAGGATGATGCATAGCAGGGTGCCGAGACTGGCAATGTGCAGGGTTTCCATCATCGCGTGATGGATGCCTTCGGGGTAATAGGCAAGGTCCATCGGCCACATCCGCTTCAGCAGGTCGGCAATCTGGGTCGGGGCGTCGAGGAGGAACTCAGGGATGATCTCGACAGTGCGCAGCGATACCGACAGGGCCACGGCAAAGCCGAGAAAGACCGCAAAGCGGCTGAGCCGCTCGGCGAAGGTGAAGCGTTGCCATATCCGTTCCTGGCTCATTGAAACACCTTCTTAACCTGGGCGGAGATATACTCGCTGACCATCACCAGGGCGATGATAGAGATGAGGATTGCCGCCAGAAAATCGTAGTCAAAGCGCTGGAAGGCGGAGAACAAGGTGCCGCCGATGCCCCCGGCGCCGACGATGCCCACCATGGTGGAATTGCGCAGGTTGGCGTCGAGCTGATAGGAGGAGAAACCGATGAAACGGTTAAGCACCTGGGGGAGGACACCATAGATGATTACACTCATGAACGGCGCTCCGGTGGCACGGAGCGCTTCCACCGGTTTGAGGGAAATCTCCTCCACCGCCTCGGCGAACAGCTTGCCGATAAAGCCGATCGAGGCAAAAATCAGGGTAAGGATCCCGGCGAGCGGACCGAAACCGACCGCCTTGACAAAGAGAATGGCAAAAATCACCGGGTGAAACGAGCGGCACAGGGCGATAAAGGTGCGAAACGGCCAGGTGATCCACCCCGGCATGAGATTGCGGGCGGCAAACAGGCCGACCGGCAGGGAAAAGAGCACCCCGAAGGCCGAAGCGATGATGGCGATCTCAATGGTTTCGATCAGATTTTCGATCAGCAGCTTCCAGCGGGAGAAGTTCGGCGGTACCATCTCTCCGAGAAATTTTGCACCATTGTCGAGGCCGACAATAAACCGCTCCCAGGAAATGTCGAGGAGGTTGGCGGCATACAGGGTGTAGAGCAGGGCAATCAGCCAGCCGGACCGGGCCAGCCAGTTGGCGCGAAAAGGGCGCCCGTAGTCGCGCGTGGCCGGGGTGTTGCTCATTGCAGCCAGTTCTCCCCGCCGTAGATATCTTGCAGGTGGTCGTTGCTTAATTCTGAGGGTGGTCCGTCAAAGACGATACCTCCCCGGGCAATGCCGATAATCCGGGTGGTGAAGCGTTTGGCCAGTTCGACGTCATGGATGTTGATGATCAGTGGGATCTGGTGGGTCTCAGTCAGCGATACCAGCAGTTCCATGATCTCAACGCTGGTCTTCGGGTCAAGGGAGGAGGTCGGCTCGTCGGCTAGCAGCACATGGGGCTCCTGCATGATCGCCCGGGCGATGCCGACCCGCTGACGCTGGCCGCCGGAAAGACTGTCGGCCCGCTGCCGGGTAAAATCGATTAGGCCGATCGACTCGAGCAGGTTGAAGGCCATGTCGATGTCGGTTTTAGGATATCGGCGCAGCCACGCCCGCAGCGGAGAAACATAACCGAGGCGGCCGCAGAGAACGTTTTCCATCACGGTAAGACGTTCAACTAGGTTGAACTCCTGGAAAACCATGCCGATTTTCCTTCGTGCCCGGCGTAGCTGTGCGCCATGAAGGTCGGTGATATTTTCGCCGCTGACATAGATAGTGCCGGATGTGGGTGGGATCAGTTTGTTGACGCAGCGGATCAGGGTACTTTTCCCAGTCCCGGATGGGCCAATAATCGCAACGCTACTCTTGCTGGATACCTCGAAGCTGATATCGCTGAGGATCGGTTTACCGGCGGTATACTCCTTATAAAGCCTGTCGACGCGCAGGGATCGAACCGGCGAAACCGGCTGCTGACTCATGGTAGACATAGAGGTAAAGGAACTTGATATGCAGAAAGATGGCGTTCGGCCAGAGGCCGGCCCCGCCCCCGATAGGGCAGCAGGGCCGGTTGTCAGTCGAGGCAATCGAGGCAGTTACCCTTTCTTCTTTTTAGCAGCGGCTTCCTTTTCTGCCTCTTTCTTCAAGCCGGCCTGATTGTACGAGGTGCCGGTGGCTGCGGCGATATCGCGAATAACCTCCCAGTCCTTCTTGTAGGTGATCGGGAAGAAACGGTCAGCACCGCCGAAGGTCTCGATCATCGCTGGGGTGAAGCGATAAGAATAGAAGGCGTCAACAATCTTTTTCACCAGGTCGGGATGCAGATTATGGGCATAGCCAAAGGACGAGGTGGGGAATCGGGCACTGGTGTAAATGATGCGCAGATCATCCGGGTTGACCCGGCCGGCCTCGGCCATCCGTTTGAAGACGTCGGAGGCAACCGGGGCGGCATCGTAGTCACCATGGGCCACACCGAGGATGGACTGGTCGTGCTTGCCGGAGTAGAGGACGGTGTAATCCTCGTCGGGAACCAAGCCAAGTTTGGGGAAAAGTGCCCGGGGTGCCAAGTTGCCGGAGTTGGAGGAAGCCGAGGTATGAGCCACTTTTTTCCCTTTGAGATCGGCCAGGGTCTGGATGTCGCTATCCTTTTTGACTACGACGATCAGGTTGTAGCCCTGAAAAGCCTCGGCGTCGCCCTTGACGGCGATCGGCACATAGCCGGCAAGATTTACCCCAAAGCCGGTGGGGCCGGTAGAAAAACCGGCGACATGCAGCCGACCGGAGCGCATGGCCTCAACCTCGGCGGCATTGGACTGAACGGTGTAGTAGATCACCTTTTTGCCGGTGGCCTTCTCAAGATAAGCCTGAAAATCGGCAAAAGCATCTTTGTACACGGCCGGGTCCTCCACCGGGGTGTAAGTGAATACCAGGGTGCCCGGGTCCTTCCAGTCCTTGGGGTCTTTGGGTGGGTCGGCGACGAGATCCATGTCCTCGTCACAGTAAAGCTCATCGAGGGTGCCACGGTTTTTGCAGTCATCGGCCCAGGCCACACCGGCCAGCAGGAAGGCGGCGAGCAGAAAGATAAGAAGCTTTTTCATGGTCTTTTCCTCATCGGATTGAGTTTAAAGAAGGTGAACAGCGACAGCTCGAGCTGACCAAGGTATATTAGCAAAAAGCCGGCGTTCTGCAAGCCGCAATTCGTTCAGGGGTTCAGGCTGGCAATTTTGCCAGCTGGAAATAATATGCGATGCCGTCTTATCTCACGCTCTGTAGCTTCAGGGAAGGGCTGACTCCCTGTGGTCCCATTCCATTATTATATGGCATAAACGACTAAGCTTTCCCCACTGGACAAGCGAATTCACATCTCCGGCACCATGCGGTTACACGATGTGGTGCCCCTTCCGCATCTTGGCGGCCGCTTTCGATTTTGTTGGCCCTGTCTGACTCAAGCTGGAACATACATGAAGGTCGATGGTACCTCCCCAGCGCAAAAGCATCCTCGGGACACGCGCTTCGGCACGGCATAGAACAGTGGTAGCATGGATTAAAATTTGCCAGCGGTGCACTTGGAGGCAGATAATCTTGGATTAGTACCGC
>JAJDNR010000189.1 GCA_022340565.1 Desulfofustis sp. | reverse complement strand
GCTGCGGCGTGCGCTGGGTTTTGATCACAGCGCCTGGCTGTTGAGAATCCTGGTCCGAAATGACCAGCGGATTTTCAAGCAGCGCTTCGATTTCCGCTTCCTCGACGAAGGTCTGGCGCAGAAACGATTCGTTGGCGGTATTCTCCAGCAGCCGCCTGACCAGGTAGGCCATACCCGGCAGCAGGTCGCCGTAGGGCGCATAGAGACGCACCCGTCCGGCCACCTTGAGCAGCCCTTTGCGCACCGGCTCGGCCATTCCGTAGAGTACCTGGAACTCATACCGTTGCTCCGGAACCCCCAGTTCCTTGGCGATCTCCATCGCCGCCGCAACCGATCTGATGTTGTGGGACGCGCAGGCGTACGAGCAGATATCATGATTTTCCATGATCATCCTGGTATGGCGCTCAAAGGCCGCATCGGTTTCGGCCTTGACCGTGTACACCGGGATTTCCCATCCGTTCTGGCGGGCAACCACCGTTTCGTAATCCCAGTACGCCCCCTTGACCAGCCTGATCGAGATCGGCAGATTGACCGACCGCGCCCACCCCAGCAGCTCGCCCAGGTCGCGGTCGGTATCCCGGAGGTAGGACTGCAGCGCCAGGCGCAGGCCCGGATACTCCCTGAAGTCGTCCCGGGAGCGCAGGCGGCGGTAGACTTCGAGGGTAATATTTTTGTACCGGTAAGCTTCCATGTCGATGCACATGAAACCGCCGAGTTCGACGACCCGACGGTAGATCGGAATCAAACGGGACAGGATGCCCCGCACCGATCCCTCGAAATCCTTTGGATTGGTTTGTGAAAATAGCGCAGAGGGCTTCACCGACACATTGATCAGCGGCGCGTACCCCCAGTCTTCCTGCCCCTCTCCGCCAAGCGGCTGCCAGTCGGGCCGGGCCTGGTCGAGGCTGTCGAAGAGCTCCATGTACTGGGCCATATAGGCGTCGGCCTCGGTTTCGTTCACGGTCGCTTCACCGAGTATGTCGACAGTAAAGGCGAATCCGTCACGGCGCAGCCTGTGGATCGACTTCACCGCCTCTTTGGTGGATTCGCCGATGATGAAGGACCGAGCCATCTTTTCGATGTTGGACCTGATGGTACGGCCGAGAATCGCTCCGGTCAGGCTGCCGCCAATGCCGGCGCCCTTGGCCCCCCATTTGAGAATCGAGGGAATGTCCTCGGTGCCTCCGCCAAAGTATTCCCTGATATGGCGGGTCAGGGACGTGGAGGTGTTCAGATAGGGAAGCACGTCGACGAACCGGAACATCTGCACTTTAAACTGCTCGTTTTTCATGCACCAGTCCATCACCTTGCCGGTCCAGAAGTTCTTGTTGAAGACCGATGGCGCTTCGCCTCTGATGCTCTGCAGAAACCGTCTGCCGGTCTCCTTTATGCGGGCGTCGAGATTGTCGGGTTCCATGGTGGCCTCTTATGATGAATTGGGGTCAGGCATGGCTGCCGTTGGAGTTCAGATAACGGGTCAGCTGTTGTGTCGGAATGGTTTGCCGTTCCTTGACGGTTTCCAGTACCAGGGTCGTCCTGGTATCGCTCAAGCCTTTGATCAAACCGAACTTTTTGAGCAGCCCCCGGAGGTCTGATGCGTCTTTGAGCGTGGTCTTAACCAGATAGTTGTAGTCACCGGCTATCCAGTGTACCTCCTGGACTTCGGGAAACTCCGCGAGCTTTTCGCCGATTTTCGTGCTGCCGACCGAATCGGTTGTGAGAATGTGGATGAAGGCGGTAACGGTCAATCCCAGTTTGGCGCTGTTGAGGCGGACTTCGTATCCCTCGATGATGCCGCGTTTTTCGAGTTTGCGCACCCGCTCGAGAATTCCGGAAGGCGCCATGTTCAATTGCCGGGCAAGTTCGGCGTTGGAAATTTTACCATTATTTTGAATTATATTCAAAATTCTCAGGTCGATCTTGTCTATCATTTTTTAAACCCCCTATAATTATGAATTTTATTCATAATTGCTGGCAAAGTCAACCATCCGGCAATATCCCCTGGGATGCCCGCGGATATGCGTGGCTGGAACCTATGAACCGGAGGATTGCAGGGGAGGGGGCGGGACCAGACGAAAGAGCACGAAGCCGGTGTCCCGGCGGATCTCGGTCGGGGCCAGGCCGCGATTCTGCATGCGCTCGAAATAAAAATTGGTGGTCAGTCCGACCTCGATGTCAGGTCTGCCGAACAGGGCAGGCAACTCGTCCAGATCTCGCTCGTCATGTTCTATTGTGACCAGGCCGGACACGAAATTGACGCTTGGCCGGTCGTCGATTTCATACATCACGATGGCCCCGCCCGCAGGGGAGAGCTCGGCCGCTTCCTCGGCCAGGCGGGCCAGCGGAGCGTCCATCACCTCATCATAGAGGGGAATGACGAGAAAAAAGAGGGCGCAGCCGTTGATCAGCGAACACAGCACCAGTGTTTCAAACAGCTTCCCTGAAGCCGATCTGACCGCTTTGATCTGCATTGCCGCCGATAAAAAGAACAGGGCCGCTGCCAGGTACGGAACATATCCCAGCTGCACCGGTTCCAACAGCGCCGGAACCTTGTAGGCATTTTCTCCGATCAATTCGGCAAGGTACGGGAAGAGAAACGGCAGCGCCAACAGAACAAGGCCAAGCAGGATGGTTGGGATAATCCCCGCCCAGCCGGAGAGTTTCCAGCCGAGCGAGGCCGTTCCGTGCCCCTGCCCGCCGGTTTCCCGGGTGTCGAACAGCCTGCCGATCAGCAGCGCAAAACCGGGGAGCGCCGGCAGGATATAGTTGGGAAGCTTGGTGGCGGCGATCGAAAAGAAGATGAACACGATGATCGAGAAAACCGCAAACAGGCGGATAAATCGGGCACCCGGGTTGTCTGCGGTTTTCAGAGGCATACCCAGCAGCGCCGACGGCAGATAGCCGAACCACGGCATGAAGCCGACGAAGAGCACGATCAGATAATAAAAGGGCGGCCCCGAATGGCCCTCCATCGCACGGGAAAACCTCCCCAGATGGTGTTTGACAAAGAGTTCCTTCATGAAGCTGAAGCCGTCTGGATGGACGATTCCGAGCATCACATACCAGGAAAATCCGGCGAATACCAGGATTGCCGTGCCGGGAATGAACCAGCGGAGGTTGAAAATGACCGCCGGCCTGCCGATCGAGACAAGATAGCAGATCGCGGTAAGCACCGGCAGCAGCGCTCCGATCGCCCCTTTGCTGAGCATTGCCAGCGCTGCGCAGAAACAGCCCAGCCAGAATAGCGCGGCTCCTGATCTGTCGATCAGCCAGCGCTCGACTCCCTGCCAGGAGAAGACCAGGCAACTGACGAGAAACAGAGTCAGCAGCATATCGGTCATGGCGACCCGCGCCAGGTAAATGAAGATGATGGAACTGCCGAGAATCAGCGAACTGGTGAATGCGACCCGGCTGCCCAGTGGGCGGGCCGCACCGAAATAAAAAATCAGGATGGTTGCGAGCGCCGCGGCCGTGTTGACAAAGCGGGCCCCCATCGCATTGATGCCGAACAGTCTGTAGCCGAGCATCTGGGCCCAATACAGCATCGGCGGTTTTTCGAAAAATCCGGTGCCGTTCAAGGTCGGGATGACCATGTTGCCGCTCACGTACATCTCTCTGGACACTTCGGCGTAGACGCCCTCGTCGTAATCGATGACCACCGGTTTGTCCACAGAGATGAAGAACAGCCCTGCAAAGATCATCAGCAGAACCAGTCCATACAGGGTGATGGAAGTTTTGGTCATGGCGGAGGGCTTCACAATAAAGATTTTCGGTAATGCAAATAGATCCGGACAAGCTCGACCGGGATTTTCGGCAGATAGGACAAGGCGATTTTTGACTCTCCGACATCCTCCCAGCGCTGCAACGGCACCTCATAGATCATCCCTGCGGCCTGTTTGCGGCCGAACTGCGCGATGACGCGGGCGAAAAGCTCAACATCGAAGAGCCAGGAGGAGACAAACGGTTCGGCAAACAGGTGTCCGGCCAGATCGGCATCGATCAGCTTGGCGCCGCATTGGGTATCGTGAATCGGCAGCTTGAGGATCAGATTGATCCCCACGGCGATCATGCGGCCAGGGTAGTGCCGATACCAGTGCCGCTTGATGTCGGCGCCGAGCCGCTGGATCCTCGAGCCGAAAATCATCTTTTTTTCGCCGTCTTCGGCGAATCTGATGAATCCGGGGATTTCCGACAGCGGAGTTGCCAGGTCTCCGTCCCAATAACCGATGCGCGTCGGAGCGTCGCGCAGGGCGG
>JAJDNR010000070.1 GCA_022340565.1 Desulfofustis sp. | reverse complement strand
AGAGACGATCAGCGGCCAGGTTGCCCGCCGCTGCCTCGATATCACCTATGACCGGCTCGATGACGAGGTTATCGACCGCACCAAATATCTGTTGCTCGACTTTCTCGGCTGTGCGCTTCGCGGCAGCCTCACAGAATCCTTCAAACCTGCCTCATTCCTTGCCCAGAAGCACGGCGCTGGCGTTGATACAGTTCCCGTCATCGGCACGGCAGAGCGCAGCGAAGTGTCCTATTTTGCGCTGGCAACCGGCATCGCCGCCCATTCGATTGAGCTTGACGACGTCGTCAACCACGCCTCGCTTCACCCTGCCGTGGCAGTTATACCGGCGGCCCTTGGTGTCTGTTATGAGCAGAAGCAAAGCGGCAACAAGTGTATCGAAGCCATTGTTGCCGGATACGAGTTGATGGTGAAGCTGGGCATCGCGCTCGATCCTGCCGCCCATTACGCACGCGGATTCCATCCAACCGGCACCTGCGGAACCTTCGGGGCGGCGGTTGCTGCAGGCAAACTGCTTGAGCTCGATGCAGACCAGCTGCAACATGCGATAGGCATCGCCGGCAGCCAGGCGGCCGGGTCAATGGAGTTTCTTGCGGACGGCGCGTACACCAAACGCTTTCACGCCGGCTGGTCCGCCCATGGCGGGGTGGTCGCCGCATCACTCGCCCGCAACGGATTTACCGGGCCGGCGACGATCATCGAAGGTAAGTTCGGTTTCCTGCGCAGTTATTCGTCAAAGTTTCAGCCGGAGGCGGTGCTTCAAAAGTGGGGAACGCCCTTTGAAATCCTTAACACGTCTATAAAACCCCACGCCTGCTGCCGATACAACCAGGGCTCGATCGACTGCATAGGGGCGTTAATGACTGAACATGGGCTGCGGGAGGCGGACATCGCCAGGGTCACGGTAGCCGTCCTCGATGCGGGGTTCGCGCTGGTCGCCGAACCTGCTGAGCAGAAACAGAAGCCGCTGTCGGTCGTCGATGCGCAGTTCAGCATGCCGTTCGGAGCAGCGCTCGCCATCAGGTATGGTGATGCATTCATCAACCGTTATGTGGAGGAAGAAATCGAGCGCCCGGAGATACGCAGCCTGATGAAAAAGGTCAGTTGCGTGCGTGACGTCGAGCTGAACAGGAATTTTCCTGTCCTCTGGCCCGCAAGGGTAACGATAGAAACTGCCGACGGGAGAACGCTGACAAAGCAGTTGACCTACCCCAAGGGCGATCCGGAAAACCCGTTGAGCTGGGAGGAGTTGATTGCAAAATTCAAGGCGCTGGCCTCCGCAGTGCTTCCACCGGCACAATGCGATGAGATTGTCAAACTCGTCAGGGAAATCGACCGGACCGAGCGCATCGAAACGCTGATGCACTCTCTGCGGCAGGCCCGGTGAGATCAGTCCCGCAGGCAGCGCGCGAAGGCTGATCGAATCGACTCCCCGGTGAACTCGCGGAGACGCCAGATTCGAGCCTGGTCGGCGGCGTGATCGGCCATGACTTCCAAATCGCGGGCTGAAACACCGACGTCGGCCAGGCAGGTCGGACAGCCGATCGACCGCAGGAACGCGCGGCAGGCCGCGATGGTCTGTTCTGCCGTTTGCAGGGGCTCTGCCCGTTCGACTCCGAACACCCTCACTCCCCACTCAGCGACCCGACCGGCGAACGCATGGCAGTGATTTTCGAGCCACCCGGGCAGCAGGGCCGCCAGGCCGATTCCATGAGCGATTCCGGTGACCGCGGATACCGCATGTTCGAGCGCATGCAGAGTAAAGGCGACTTTTCCGAGCCCGGCGGTGCCGAACCCCGACATGGCTGCCATCGAGCACCACAGCATGGTGCTGCGGTGGTCGACTGAATGCGGATTCTCGATGCAGCAAGCAACGCTTTCGATGACGGTTCTGCCAATGGTTTCCAACACTCCTCTCTGGAGCGGGACAGAGCTCTGGGGCGTTGACAGATACGGCTCGAGGCAGTGACAGAGCGTATCGACTGCTCCTGCGGCGGTCAGCGAGGTCGGCACGGAACAGGTGAGGCGTGGGTCGGCGATGCATACATCGGGGATCAGATAACGATGCCCGAATCCGAACTTGCGCCCGAGCCGGTCATTGGTGAGAACGATACCGTGATTTATTTCTGACCCGGAACCGGCAATTGTTGGTATGGTAACCAGCGGAAGGCGTGCAACGACACTCTTCTTGCCGGTAAAGAACTTCCATACGTCGTGGCCTGCCGCAACACCAGCGGCGATCGCTTTGGCGGTATCAATCACGGAGCCGCCGCCGGCGCCGACCACCACCTCACACTGCCGCGATCTGGCTACTTGTATACCATCGTGTACCGCCGACAACAGCGGATTTGGCTGGATCCCCGGGAATTCCGTTATCTCAGCGCTCTGCTCAGAAAACGAATCCATAATCCGCCGCCAAGCGCCACTCGTTTTCAGCGACGACCGCCCGGAAACAAGCAGCACCCGCTTTCCCAGGGCGGCGATTTCGGGTCCGGCTGAATCGACGCTGTCCGCGCCGAAGATGATTTTTACCGGATGGTGATAAACGAAGCGATCCACGGTTCAGGCAGTTTCTGATAATTCTTTTGCAAGTTCTTTAAATTTCGATATTTCAATTCGTTCAGCTCGAATATCGCTTTTAATTGAGACACGTTCGAGCACCGACTGTAGGTAGCGTCGTTTTGCCGGCTGGTCCGAGAATTCCTGCTGTGGAAGAGACAACGATGCAAGAAGATTGTTTAAAACGGTCTTTCTCCTCGACGAAAAGGCCGCGCGAACGACGGCCCGGAGCCATGTATAACGCTCGTCAGATATGGGAACATCGTTGAATTCGATACGGATCAGGGAAGAGTCGACCTTGGGCCGTGGATAAAACTCGGCCGGTCCGACATGCATCAGTGCGGTCACCCTGGCACAGCTCTGCAGAAGAATTGACGGAACCCCAAATTCCTTGGATCCCGGCATGGCCTGGAGCCGGTCGGCAACCTCCTTCTGAAGCAGCACCACGGCCTGCTCGATGTGCCGACGATTATCGATCAGCACAAAGATGAACGGATTGGAAATGGAGTAGGGCAGGTTGGAAATGATTCGGAGCGGTCTGCCGATCCGTTCCCGCATTCTGCTGAAATCTGCTTTGAGAATGTCTTCATGAACCAGTTCGACGTTTGCCGGCAGCGTCTTCTGCTCCTGATGATATCTGATGATCCCGCGATCCACTTCAAAGCCGGTGACGCGGGCTACTGCTTCGGCAAGACAGCACGTGAGGGCGCCGAGGCCGACACCGATTTCGATCACATGGTCATCTTTTGAAAATGAGGCCTTGCTGACGATTGCCCGGGCGGTTCCCTGGTGAACGAGAAAATTCTGCCCCCGCCGTTTTGACGGCGCTAAACCATATTCTTCGAGGGTTCGCCTGGCGTGTCCGTTCATCATACGATCAGTGAAGAACGTGCTTGGAACTGCGTCTCTTGCGAAATGAAACAATCAGGAAAAGAAAGAGATAGTAGCCGGCCACACTAAACGGCAGGGCCAGAATCGTGCCGCCGACCAGCAGTACGGTGATCGCTTCGTAGCTCAGGGAGGTCACTGCTTCAATTCTGGCCTGCAGTGCGGCGTCGGAAAGCACAACGTCCAGTACCTGCCTGATCCGTTCCCAGTCAAGATGATAGGGAGTGAGGGCATTGCCGATTACCAGAGACAGTGAATACTGCGGGACCACGGTGAAGGGGTTGCTGATGAGCATACTGGCAATGAATGCGGCGATAAAGGACGACCGGGTGACGATAGTAAGAGCGATGATCGCGACCGTATGGAAGGGGATGGTCGGGGTGATGCCGATAAAGATACCGATGGCCGTACCCAAGGCGATGGATTTCGGAGAACCCCGCAGGCGGAGGAGTTTGAGAAAGTAGTATTTGCCGGTCCTGACAATATTCATGGAGTTTACCTGCCGAGCGGTGACCGGGAAAATACATCATCATCAAAGCTTCCAGCCCCTTCAGAAGCATATTTCCTGAGGCCCGCAAAAGCGATCATCGCCGCGTTGTCGGTGCAGTTCACCCGGGCCGGAAGATACAGATTGAGACCGCCCGCAACGCAGGCTGAGCGCATCTGGATGCGCAGCGACCGGTTTGCCGAAACACCGCCGCCGAGCACGATGGTATCAATGCCGAGCAGGCGGGCGGCATCAATTGTTTTGCGTACGAGCACGTCGATCACCGCCTGCTGGAACGATGCGCAAATATCGTCAATCCCGCTCTCGTCCAGATTTCCGGCCTGCCTGAGCCGGTGGCAGTGGTTGATGACCGCGGTCTTCAAGCCGCTGAAACTAAAGTCGAGCGATTCGTCTGCAAGCCACGACCGGGGCAGTGCCAGCGCCTCAGCATTTCCGGACGCGGCTCGTCCGGCCACGAGCGGCCCGCCGGGATACCCGAGACCCAGCGCCCGGGCGATCTTGTCGAAGGCCTCTCCTGCAGCGTCGTCTCTGGTGGAACCGACAAGACGGAATTCGCTGAAGCCGTCCACCCGAAACAATGCGGTGGTTCCCCCTGAAACGATAAGCGCGATATAGGGAAAAGCGGGACACTGCTTTTCAAGAAAGGCCGACAGCAGATGGCCGGCCATGTGGTCAACCCCGACGAACGGCACCTTTATGGCGTAGGCGAGGGACTTGGCATAGGAGAACCCGACCAGCAGCGAACCGATCAGCCCGGGTCCCTGGGTGACGGAGATCAGGCCGATGTCGCTCATGCCGATTCCCGCCATCGCAAGCGCACGCTCAACGTTTATGGAAATGAGTTCCATGTGCCGGCGGGAGGCAAGTTCCGGAACAATCCCGCCGAACCGCTCGTGCAGCGCGTCCTGGTTTGAAATAACATTGGCGTGGACCGTTGCCTGGTTATCCAGTACGGCGGCAGCGGTATCATCGCATGAGGTTTCTATACCGAGGACATACATAGGTGCAAAAGCAGGTTATGCGTGCACCAGTTAGAACATGGCTGCCGCTTCATCGCCGCGCGGATAGGAACCGAGCCATTCGTAGTACGAACACATCTCCTTGATCTTGTCGCAGCCAGTGCGAATCCGCTCTTCTTCAATGTGCCCCATCATATCGAGGAAAAACAGATATTGCCAGTGTTTGCCCTTGATCGGTCTCGATTCGATTTTGGCCAGGTTGATCTGTTCATCGGATAACACCGTCAGAATCTCGTTGAGCGCTCCCGGCCGGTCCATCGTGCCGATCAGCAGTGAGGTGCGATCGGCGCCACTGTATTCCGGTGATTTGTTGCCGATCACCAGAAACCGCGTGGTGTTGCCCCGGTAATCTTCGATGCCTTTTACGGCGATCTGCAGGCCATGGGTCTTGATAGCCAGCGACGATGCAATGGCGCCGATATTGGGATTGTTGGCGGCCATCTTGGCAGCCGCGCCGGTTGAAAAGACCGGCAGCGTCGGCACTGAAGGCATGTTCTTTCTGAGCCATTCGCGGCACTGGGCCAGTGCCTGCGAATGCGACGCAACCGTCTGAATGTCCTCGATGTTTCCGGATTTACTCACCAGGTTATGGCTGATCTCCAGACGGATCTCACCACAGATCTGCACCTTGTATTTCATGAAGGAATCGAGCGTTGAAAAAACCGAGCCTTCGATGGAATTCTCGACCGGCACGACACCATAGTTGGTACGTCCTTTCTCCACCTCGGCAAAAACCTCATCGATTGATTCCAGCGGTTTGTAGTCGGCTGAATGTCCGAAATACCTTACCCCGGCCTGGTGGGTGAAGGTCGCTTCCGGACCGAGGTAGGCAACTTCGATATTTTTCTGAGACAAACGGCAGGTGGTGATAATTTCGTGGAAGATAGAGCGCAGGGCCTGTTCCGGAAAGGTCTCATGGTTGTCCGCCATTAACCGTTCGTAGATCTGACGTTCCCGCAGCGGATCCCATTTCGCCCGTCTGGTGCCGTCCTTTAACTTCCCGATCGCCTTGGCGCAGCCGATCCGCTGCTTGAGCAGATCGAGGATCTGGTCGTCTATCGCATCGATTTTTCCTCTGATATCGAGGATTTCCTGTCCATTGTCAGCCATGTCTCTGGAGTGGTCACCGGTTATGATGAATAAAATATGTATATCGCGATACCGCTTATTAAGGAAAATCTATACTATGTATGTGAAAGAAAAATGTATGTCAAGACGTGAAAGACTGGTATACAGAGTTGTTTCAGCGTCATTACCGTATCAGGGTAATGTCATACGTCAAAACAAGCAAGCTTGCAGGATAATTTACCATGGGAAACGCTGCGATCAGTAAAACCTATGCCGAAATCAATGCTCGAATCAAGTCCGGCGAGGCGGTCGTTGTCACAGCCGAGGAAATGGTCGATATCGTCAGGAAAGAGGGACCGGAAGGTGCTGCCGTGAAAGTGGACGTGGTGACAACCGGTACCTTTGCACCGATGTGCTCATCGGGAGTCTTCTTCAATATCGGCCAGACTGTCCCGACCATCAAAGCCTCCAAGGTGTGGTTCAACAAGGTTCCTGCCTATGGAGGCATTGCCGCCGTCGACGCCTATCTCGGCGCCACCGAACCCGCCGAGGACGATCCCCTCAACAAAATTTACCCCGGTGAGTTCCGATACGGGGGCGGGCACGTGATTGAAGACCTGCTCAGGGGCAAATCAGTGTTTCTCGAGGCTAAAGGATATGGCACTGACTGTTACGCATCCCGGAAGATGAAAAAGGAGATCACCCTCAAGGATCTCCCCTATGCACTGCTCTGCAACCCGCGCAACGGATATCAGAACTACAATTGCGCAGTCAACTTTTCCGACAAGGTCGTTCACACCTATATGGGCATGCTCAAGCCAAAGTGCAAAAACGCCAATTTCTGCAGTGCCGGCGAGCTGAGCCCGCTGTTCAACGACCCGCTCTACCGTACCATTGGAATCGGCACCAGGATTTTTCTCGGCGGCGGGATCGGATACGTTACCTGGCACGGAACCCAGCATAATCCGAACGCCGCCCGGGCCGCCAACGGTACCCCCACGAGACCGGCCGGCACGATGATGGTGCAGGGAGACCTGAAACAGATGAGTCATCGCTGGCTCAAGGGGCTGTCCTTGCTCGGATACGGCTGTTCGCTGGCGGTAGGCCTGGGCGTACCGATTCCCGTTCTCAATGCGGAGATCGCCGCCTGCACCGGAGTGGGGGATGATGAACTGTTTACCCAGGTGGTGGATTACGGGTACGACTACACCAACGGCATCGCGCGCACCTATGGAGAGGTGAGTTATGCCGACCTGAAAAGCGGAACGATCGTGGTCAATGGTCAGAGCGTCCCGACCGCCCCGTTGTCCAGCATTTCCAAGGCCAGGGAAATCGCCCAGACCCTCAAAGACTGGATTGCTTCGGGTTCGTTCATGCTGCATGAGCCGGCGATGAAGCTGCCGGGACCGGACTCCTGAGCATGGAGCAGCATCTTAAAGACAAATACCAGCAGCTGCTCGCCAATCTGCGGAGATTCAAGCGGATCGGCGTGGCCTGTTCCGGGGGGGTTGACTCGACGCTGCTCGCCTATGCCTGCTGTGAAGCGCTCGGTCCGGACCGGGTGGTGGTGCTTTTTGCCGACTCATGTCTGCTGGCCGCCGACGCCGGAGCCAACGTCTCCCGACTGGTCCTCCGCGAGCTCCCCGCACGGGTACGTTTCGAGACAATTGCAATCGACGCGCTGGCCGAGGAGGAATTTACCCGCAACGATGAGACTCGCTGTTACCTGTGCAAAAGAAGGATATACGCGGCGCTTTTCTCACGTCTCAAAGAACTGGGTATAGAACACCTCTGCGACGGCACCAATTGTGACGATCTCGGCCAGGATCGTCCGGGGCTCAAGGCCATTGCAGAAATGAGGGTGGTCACCCCGCTGGTAGAGGCAGGGTATCGCAAGACCGATGTTCGCGAAACCGCTGCCGCCATTGGACTCCCCAATGCCCGCCAGCCTTCGAACTCCTGCCTGGCAACACGAATCGAGGCGAATAAGACGATCACCGACGCGGGACTTCGCGAGATAGAGTCTCTTGAACGCTTTCTCCATGATCGCGGTTTTGCCGGTTGCAGGGTCCGGCCGAGAGAGCAGTTGATCATTCTTGAAGTCCGGGCCGCCGATCTGGCCCGTATTACCGATCCCCTTGAGCGTCAGGCAATTGTCTCGTTTTTTCAGCAAAATGGATTCAGCTCTGTGGTCGTTGATCTTTCCGGCCGATCGGACTGAACCGAAGAAAAAAATCAAACGTCGTACTTTCTGCCAATTATTCCTTGATTAAGCACTGGCATTCAATTATGCTGATTCTGTCGATGGCTTGAAAACCCCCTATCCCAAAGGGCTGTGGAGCCATGGACAAAATCCCGCAGTTAAGCAAGAAGTATGGCTTTTTTCTTTTGACAATTGATTTTTCTTTGATTAAAGCATCATACTCAGGAAGAAAGAGAACAGCGCAGAGCGTCTGTTTTCAAGCTAAGAAAGAAACAGCAGGGAGGAATTCATGAACAAGAAGGAACTGATCGAAAGTATCGCAGGAGCAGCAGACATCAGCAAGGCTGCCGCAGAAAAAGCTCTGAACGCTACCCTCACTTCCGTAGCTGACGCCCTGAAAAAGGGTGACAAAGTGACCCTGGTAGGTTTTGGAACCTTTTCTGTAGCCAAGCGCGGAGCCCGCACTGGCCGCAACCCGCAGACCGGCAAATCCATCAAGATTGCAGCCAAAAAAGTTGCAAAATTCAAAGCAGGCAGCAAACTGTCAGACGCTATCAACTAATTGATCAGCTGAAGTTCCTGGCACGTTAAAAAGTTCCGTCAGGTTCTGGATTTCTTTGAGCTTAAGTCGGGACGTGGCTCAGTCTGGTAGAGCACAGCGTTCGGGACGCTGGGGTCGGAGGTTCAAATCCTCTCGTCCCGACCATTTCAACTGGCCGATGAGAAAGTAAACGAACGAAACTTTATTAGCTTGCTAGCAAGGTAAAAGCCGCTCCCTCCGGGAAGCGGCTTTTTTCTTTTTAAGTTGTAAACTTTTCGAACCTCTGCATATGGGCAAAACCTTACGATCCGGCTTCACCACCGGAGCCTGTGCGGCAGCCGCGGCGCGGGCGGCATGCACGGCAATTTTGATGCAGCAGCGGATCAAACGGATCGATGTGACATTTCCGGACGGCTCCCTGGTAGCGTTCGACACCTCCATTGAACAACTCACCGCTGACCACGCAACGGCGGCGGTCATCAAGGATGCAGGCGATGATCCTGACGTTACCAACGGCGCCCGGATTACCGCGGATGTGACCATTTGTGCAAATCACCAGTCCTCCGGCAAGATCGAAGTCACCGGCGGAGTCGGCGTCGGAGTGGTCACTAAACCGGGTCTCGCCGTCGCCGTCGGTTCACCGGCCATCAATCCGGTACCCATGCAGATGATCAGGACCAATGTCGGCGAAGCACTCCAGGCATGCGGATGCGAGCCATGTCTGGTCAGCGTGCGTATCAATGTTCCAAACGGGGTGGAACTCGCTGAAAAAACCCTCAATGCCAGGCTCGGAATCATCGGAGGAATTTCCATTCTCGGCACCACCGGCATCGTCAGACCGCTTTCTGCCGAGGCCTGGACCGCGACCATCACCTCCTCGCTCGATGTCGCTCAGGCAGCCGGCATAGATGAAATCGTTCTTTCTACCGGGCGGACTTCCGAACGCTGTGTCCAACGGTTGCTAAATCCACCCGAAGAAGCGCTGGTGATGATGGGAGATTATCTGCATTTTTCACTGAAAGAGGTGAGAAAGTACCGTTTTCACAAAATTCATATGGCAACCATGTGGGCCAAATTGTTAAAAGGCGCGATGGGACATGGACAGACGCACGTGCGGCACGGTGTTCTTGACACCCAACAGGTCCGTGATTTCTTTCTAAAACACGGGGTCGAAGACACGATTGTCGAAATGACCGTCGGCACCAATACCGCCAGGGAAATTCTTGATATGCTCCTGATCAAAAAGAAGCATCACGTGATCGGACTGGTATGCGATGTTGCAGCACGCGGATATGAACGGATATCAGCCATCGAAACCGTCATTCATCTGGTCGATGGCCATGGCAAGCTGATCTGCAGCAGAGGAAGCCGCTAATTCATGTGCCCTATGATTGTTGCTGGAATAAACGATCATCGGATACCACAGCCCGTGCGCAGGCTGCTTGAGGACCGCAGGTGTCTGCTGGTCAGCTCTCGGTCACACCTGCAGCGTGTCGTCGACCAGCTTCCTGGGTTCGACGATCAACGGTGGATATCGATCGTACCGCTTGAGGACTGTCTGCAGGCGGTCGGCTGTGTCGAACACGGACGAAGCGTGCTCTTTCTGCTCAGTGGCGATCCGCTCTTTTTTGGGCTCGGAAAGCGGCTAAAAGAGCAGTTTCCCGATCGGAAAATCCGCTTCATGCCTGCGGTTTCCTATATGCAAAGCTGTTTCGCTCATGCTGGCCTGAACTGGGAGGATGCTGAGTTCTGCAGTCTGCACGGCAGGCCGCTGCATATCATTGACCGGAAACTCAACAGCAGAAAACTGTTTCTGTTCACCGACAGCAGTAATACACCCGATGTCATTGCTCGGTACCTGATCGATCGGACAGGAGAACACAGTCATCGGTACGTTGTCTATGTCGGAGAATGCCTGGGCTCGGAACAGCAGCGTTTTGTCAGCGGCAGCCTGGAAGACGTTGCGGAGATGTCGTTTGCTCAGCCAAACTCGATGATTCTGGTCGATATCCACCGAGCAGAATCGTTTTCGGGCGCCCGATTCGGCCTCGATGACAGCGACATCGAGCACAGCAGGGGGCTGATTACCAAGCGTGAAGTGCGGGCGGCGGTTCTCCACCGGCTGCAGCTTCCCGACTGCGGGGTGTTGTGGGATATCGGAGCTGGCTCCGGTTCCATCGGTATCGAGGCTGCCAGACTCTTCCCGTCACTGTCGGTGTATGCCGTAGAAAGACAAGAAGAGCAACGCGCCCACATCAGAGCCAACAAAACGCACTATCGATGCATGAATCTGCGCATCATCTCCGGCCAGGCTCCCGACTGCTTCGACATGCTGCCGGATCCGGACCGCGTCTTCATCGGCGGCAGCGGCGGCAGGCTCGAAGATATCATCTCAAGTCTGGCCCAAAGCTTGAAGGGGGACCTGCGCGTGGTCGCGACCGCGGTACTCGAGGCAACTGCCGAAAAGGCACCGGAGCTGCTGCACTCCTTCGGGTTTGAAGTAGATGTCTCGATCATCAAGACGAAACGATACCGATATCCCGAAAAGGACCCGGTCAGCTTCAATCCGATACACATCATCTGTGGAATTCGATCATGAATACAGCCAACGCAACCAAACCGGGAAAAGTTTCTTTCATTGGTGCCGGTCCTGGGGCTGCGGACCTGATCACGGTGCGGGGCCTGGAGCGGATACGAAGCGCCGACCGCATCATCTTTGCCGGAAGCCTGGTCAATAAGGCGCTTTTCGAGGGCTGTCGGGCACCAATCCATGATTCTTCCTCGATGCATCTTGAAGAGATTACGTCGCTGATGATCGAAACCTGCAGCCAGGGGGGCAACGTGGCTCGTGTACACACCGGAGATCCGGCGCTGTACGGGGCAATCAAGGAGCAGATCGTACGTCTCGAGGCAGCTGGCGTCGGATTCGAGATCGTCCCGGGCGTAACCTCTGCCTTCGGAGCAGCCGCTGCGCTTGGCGCCGAACTGACCCTCCCCGAAGTCACCCAGAGCGTTATTTTCACAAGACGCGGCGGCAGAACACCGGTTCCGGTTTCTGAATCCCTTGACAAGCTTGCCGTTCATGGCGCAACCATGATGATATTTTTGTCGGCTTCGATGATCGAGGAGGTTGTCTCGGAGCTGCTCGAAGGGGCCTACTCTCTTGAGACACCGGTATCGGTTGTAGCGAGAGCTACCTGGCCGGATGAGCAGATCGTGCGCGGAACTCTCGGCGACATTGCAACCAAAGTGACCGCATCGGGAATCAGGAAGACAGCATTGATCTGTGTCGGCGACGTATTCGGTGTAGATGGTTTCAAATCCGACTCGAAACTGTATAATCGCGAGTTCAGTCATGGCCTCAGAGACGGAGATAACCACCGTCGACCGTCGGGAACACGGAGATGAGAACGGGGGAAATCGAGCAGTTCGAGCAGCTGCTGGAAGAATCGGTGGCGTTCCACGGACATCTCTGCGCCGGTCAGGTGATCGGCGTTCGCATGAGCATGCTCGGATTGCGCCTCGTCGGTATCGCTGATCCGAAGGGCAGGGACCGTAAAAAACTCCATGTGATTGTTGAAATAGACCGCTGCGCAACGGATGCCATCCAGTCCGTGACCGGCTGCAGATTCGGAAAACGTTCGATGAATTTCAAGGACTTCGGTATCATGGCGGCAACCTTCATCAATCTTGAGACCTCCAGGGCATTCCGGATACTGGCCAGCGAGGATTCGCGTTCCATGGCCCAGCACTATGCCCCGGAGATCGTCGACAGATACCGGCAACAGGTTCACGCCTACAAGGTGATGCCGGAGGAAGCGCTGTTTGTCGTGCAGAAGGTCGAGGTGTCGATACCCGCCACCAATCTTCCAGGACGCCCGCTCAGCCGCGTTCGATGTGAAATGTGCGGCGAATGGGTTCAGGATGGTCGGGAATTAAAGGATTCCGGAAAGACGATGTGCAGAAGCTGTGGAGGACAACGGTATTACCGGATCGTTTCCCCCGGAACAGATAAATAAGGTTTATATCAATACAAAACAGCGATGATTACCCTGCTCGATTATGGCGCCGGCAACGTCCGCAGCGTCAGGAATGCGATACAAAAACTGGGATGCGAAGTCGTCGATGCCAGAAGCCCGGAAGATATTGTCAATAGTGAGAAACTGATATTTCCCGGTGTCGGCAGCTTCGGTCTGGTAATGGATCAACTTCGACGAGACGGATTCGTGGAACCGTTGCTCAGGCGGATCGCCATGGATAAGCCGTTTCTCGGTATCTGCGTGGCGCTGCAGGCACTGTTCGAAGGCAGCGAGGAAAGTCCCGGCATCGCTGGACTCGGAGTTCTGCGGGGATTGGTGAAGCGCTTTTCCGCACCGAACTTGTCGGTTCCGCATATCGGCTGGAACAATATCAGGATTAAAAAGAAATGCTCCCTGTTTGACGATTACCACGGCGAAAAACTATATTTCGTGCACTCCTATCACGGGACCGTCGAAAATCTTCCCGACACGTGGCGTCTTGCCGACTGTGATTACGGAGAGCCTTTTGTCGCCGCCGTATGTCGGGGTAATACGGCCGCCTGCCAATTTCACCCTGAAAAAAGCGGCGATGCCGGCCTGCGTATCCTCGAGCGGTTTCTCGGCGATGACCAGATCACCGTTTTCGGCTCTATCTCCGACCGGGCGGCGGAAAAGACCACACTTGCCAGGCGGGTGATCGCCTGTCTCGATGTTCGCAGCAACGATCGGGGCGATCTGGTTGTCACCAAAGGTGATCAATACGATGTGCGCGAGGCGGGGGAGGTGCGAAATCTCGGCAAGCCGGTGGATCTGGCCCACCGCTACTTCTGCGAAGGGGCGGACGAAGTGACCTTCCTCAACATTACGGGGTTCAGGGATTTTCCGCTCTCTGATCAGCCGATGCTCGACGTGTTGAAACAGACTTCGGAGAAGGTGTTCGTGCCGCTCACGATAGGAGGCGGCATCCGCGAATTCACCGATGCAAACGGGGTATTTTACTCGGCGCTGGATGTGGCTTCGGAATATTTTCGCTCGGGTGCCGATAAAATTTCGATCGGCAGCGACGCGGTCTATGCCGCGGAAAAATATCTTGATGGCGGCAGGCGTGAAGGCACCAGCTCTATCGAACAGATATCGCGAGTCTACGGTGCTCAGGCCGTGGTGATCTCGGTGGATCCCCGACGGGTCTACGTCGATGCCCCCGCGTCGACCCCGCATCACACCATTAAAACCGCCTTGCCCGGACCCAACGGCGAACAATACTGCTGGTACCAGTGCACGGTAAAGGGCGGCCGCGAGGGCAGGGACCTGGATGTGATCCAGCTGGTCACCTCGTGTGAAAAGCTCGGGGCTGGAGAGATCCTGTTGAACTGTATCGACAGGGACGGCACCAACAGTGGATTCGACCTGGAACTGATCAACCATGTGAAGGAATTTGTGACGATACCGGTTATCGCGTCGAGCGGAGCCGGTTCAGTGGAGCACTTTCGAGAGGTATTTACCGCCACTGCCGCAGAAGCGGCACTGGCGGCAGGTATTTTTCACCGCCGGGAGGTAAGCATCTCTGACGTAAAAACAACAATGGAGCAGCACAATATTCCCTGCCGGAACTGACGGCAGAAAATCTGAACACGGTATAATGCCGACAACGTCGTACTACGGAATCCGGTGAGCAGAAATTTCCAGTTTCCTGGCATCCGCTCGTTCAGCGGCTGGGTAACCCTGATCGCCCTGCTGGTTATCATCCTTTTCGGAGCCTCGACCACCACCTACAAACGCGGACTCGAGGAACTTTCCCAGGATGGGTCGATCAGGCTTCAGCTGTTCATCACCTACCTGCGCGGCGTTCTGGAAAAGTATGAAAGTCTGCCGGAAATACTCGCCAGAGATAAAAAACTCGTCAATTTTCTCCTGAATCCAGGCAGCAGGGAGCGCATCGAAGCGTTTAACCGCTATCTGGAAACTGTCAACCAGATCAGCAAATCGGGAGATACCTATCTGATGGACAAAGAGGGGCTTACGATCGCCGCCAGCAACTGGCAGTCGGAGCGGCCGTTCGTTGGCAGAAATTTCAGTTATCGCCCTTATTTCCAGCAGGCGATGCAGGGGAATCTCGGCCGCTATTTCGCATTGGGAACGACCTCGCTGAAACGGGGCTACTTTTTTGCGTATCCGGTACGCAACGAAGGCGAGATCATCGGTGCCGTGGTGATAAAGATCGATATTGACGATGTCGAAGCGCGCTGGGGCTACCACGATCAGATCTTTCTCGTCACCGACCCGGACGATATCATCTTCATAACGACGTTTTCGGACTGGCGCTATAAATCACTGGTCGAACTGGACCAGCAGACCATAGACCTGGTCGTGAAGAGCAGGAGATATCCCAACGAAGACCTGGAATCGGTGCCTGTTCAAGGGGTAAAGAACTACCCCTTCGGCTCGGTGATCAATCTGCTCAATCAGAACCATACGACCAGCACCTACCTGCAGCAGTCCAAGCTCATGGAGGAAGCAGGCTGGAACGTGCAGATTTTATCGAATATACGGCCCCTCAGAAAACGGGTCGTCGAAACCAATATTCTGGTGGGGTCCATATTTCTCTTTTCCTACCTGCTGCTGATGCTCTTTCAGCAGCGCAGACAGAGGCTGGCCGAGCTAAAATCGATCGAAGATCAGGCCCGGAGAGCGTTGCAGGAGGCAAACGAACGGCTTGAGAGCAGGGTTCAGGAGCGGACCGCGGAACTGGTCGAAACCAACCGGCAGCTGCTCAAGGAAATTCAGGAACGCAGGCAAACCGAGGAGGCGCTGAAAAAAACCAGATCGGAGCTTGTCCACACGGCCAAGATGGCGACGCTCGGGCAGATGTCCGCCGGCATAAACCATGAATTGAATCAACCGCTCGCTGCGATCCGATCTTACAGCGACAACGCCCGGCAACTGCTCGCCAAGGGGAGGCAGGAGGAGGCCCTCTGGAACCTGGCCCAGATCGGCGAGTTGACCGACAGAATGGCCCAGCTGGGTGTCCAACTCAAGGAGTTTTCGCGCAAAAGCAGCGGCAGAATCGAAACCGTCAGTCTGCAGGGGGTTGTCGACGGCGCCCTGGAAATTCTTTCACCGGTGCTGAGAAAAAGCGCAGCCAATATTATTGTCGATCAGCACCTTGGTTCTTGGCAGGTGAAAGGCAATCAGGTGCTGCTGCAACAAGTCATGGTCAATCTGCTCAGAAACGCGATTCAGGCAGTAGAAGAGGCCGAGGACAAACGGATTGTAGTTGCTGCGCTGCAGAATGAGGACCGGGTGAAGCTGTGGGTGGAGGATTTCGGAACCGGCATCGCCGCAGACCAGATTAAAAAAATCTTCGATCCTTTTTACACGACCAAAAAATCTGGAGAAGGACTGGGGCTCGGGCTCACCATTACCGAGCGTATACTGAACGAAATGGGAGCGACCATCGGGGTTGTTTCCAGCCCGTCGCACACCACCTTTGAAATCGAACTTCCGGCAGCGAGCGACCAGAATGGAAACAATCAATAGCGTCATCTTCATAGACGACGAAAAACACATCAGGCAGGCCAATATCCAGACGCTCGAACTGGCCGACATGACGGTGCTGAGTTTCGAAACCGCCGAGGAAGGGCTGGCCTCGTTCGAATATAACTGGCCGGGAATCGTGGTGTGCGATATCCGGCTGCCCGGCATGGACGGACTCGAGTTTCTCGTCGAGGCCCGGAAAAAAGATGTGGATCTGCCGGTCATCCTGATCACCGGACACGGCGATATCTCAACAGCCGTCCAGGCCATACGCGACGGTGCCTACGACTTCATCGAAAAACCTTATTCCGCTGAACGGCTGGTTAAAACCGTGCAGCGCGCGCTGGAAAAGCGAACCCTCACGCTGGAGAACCGCAACCTGAAAAAGGAACTTGAAGCGCAGAAAACCCCAGGTCCGAGGATTATCGGCAAAACTCCCGAGATCGAAGCGCTGCGCTCCACCATTTCTCAGATTGCCGACACCAGGGCCGACGTGCTCATCATGGGTGAAACCGGTACCGGTAAGGAGCTGGTTGCCCGCTCACTGCACGAGTTGGGCAGCAGGAAAACCAAACATTTCGTGGCGGTGAACTGCGGCGCGATCTCCCCGTCGCTGATCGAGAGCGAGCTGTTCGGACATGAGGCCGGAGCCTTTACCGACGCCCGGGAACAGCGGATCGGCAAATTCGAATACGCCAACGGCGGGACTATCCTGCTCGATGAAATCGAGTCCATGCCGATTTCGGTTCAGGTCCATCTGCTGCGTGTTCTCCAGGAACGAACGGTCGAGAGACTCGGCAGCAATAGACCGATCCCACTCGATATCAGAGTCATTGCAGCAAGCAAGAAGGATCTCAGGGAAATGGCGAAACTTGGTGCATTTCGTGAGGATCTTTTTTACCGACTCAACGTGGTGAGGCTAAGGCTGCCGCCGCTGCGCGAGCGTAGGGAGGACATAACCCTGCTTTTCCATCACTTCGTACTGGTGGCCGCCCATCGCTACCAGCAGGAAGTGCCGATGCCCGATTCTGTTCAGATGCGCGGGCTGCTGGCCTACTCGTGGCCGGGCAATGTTCGGGAACTGCGCAATGTCGCAGAGCGCTACGTGCTGCTGGGCGCCCAGAACGACTGGTCGATAGACCGGCTGATGTCGACTTCCATTGCATCGGAACACGCAAGCCTTGCAAAGCAGGTCGAACTGTTCGAGAGAAGTCTCATTGCTCAGGCTCTGGGCTCCTGCAATGGTTCCATAAAGAAAACCATGGAACTGCTGTGCATCCCGCGCAAGACCCTATCAGATAAAATGCGCAAATACGGGCTTGACAAGAGCGATTACAAATAACCGCTTAACGCTTTGATTTTGGCGGAATCCCCCATATCAAAAAGGCCCCTATTAGCGGAAATTCGCCATTCAAAGCACATTAATGGTTTTGCAGGTTTCGGGTATTTTACATGATGTTAACCGGTTAGCGGGTTTTTTCGATCTGGACTCCGCTTTGCATTATAATATCTGTTATTCGACCGTGTCGAATGTGTTGAATTATCGGCAGACACGATTCTGCCGCTATCGGCCTGCCAAGCAGGCAAAACAAAGCGTTGAGGAGGAGAAGTTATGTTTGAGAAGGTAACGAAAGTTCTGGCAATCACTGCGGTATCGACGATGCTGGTTGTATCGACTGCTATCGCAGCGCCGATTACCATCAAATTCGCCCATGTCGTTGCGGAAAACACGCCAAAAGGACAGGCCGCAAACAAATTCAGAGATCTCGTCGCTGAGCGTCTTGGCGGTAAGGTTGTCGTCGAGGTTTTTCCGAGTTCACAGCTCTTTGGTGATGACGCGGTGCTCGAGGCAATGCTGCTTGGCGATGTCCAGCTCGCCGCCCCGAGTCTGTCAAAATTTGAACGTTATACCAAGTCGCTGCAGCTGTTTGATCTGCCGTTCCTGTTCAAGGACATGGCAGCGGCAGAAAAATTCCAGCAGAGCGAGGCTGGGCAGAAACTGCTCAACTCAATGGAAAGCAAGGGACTTATTGGACTCGGCTACATCCATAACGGCCTGAAGCAGATATCAGCCAGCAAACCCCTTCACGTGCCGGCAGATGCCAATGGGTTGAAATTCAGAATTCAGACCTCCGATGTGCTTGCGGCCCAATTTGAAGCACTTGGCGCTGTGCCCCTGAAAAAACCGTTTTCCGAGGTTTTCACGCTGCTCCAGACCAAGGCCATCGATGGACAGGAGAACACCTGGTCGAATATCTATTCGCAGAAATTTTTTGAGGTACAACCCTACATCACCGAATCCAACCATGGCTTGATCGACTACCTGGTCGTCACCTCCGCCGAATTCTGGAACGGGATGCCCGAAGACATCCGCACCGAAGTAAAAAAAGCGCTCGATGATGCCATTGCCTTCGGCAACAAGGTCGCGGAGGAGAAAGACATGAGCGATAAGCAGAGAATCATTGACTCGAAGCGCTCCGAAATCATTACCCTTACCCCTGAAGAACGGGCCCAGTGGGTCGAGGTCATGAAACCGGTGTGGAAGCAGTTTGAAGAAGAAATCGGCAAGGATCTGATCGACGCCGCCTACGCTTCAAACTAGTTCTTTCGGCATGCACCAACCTCACTGACTGGCTGGCATGAAAGGGCAGATGCTATTTATTTCTGAGCATCTGCCCTTTTTCATGAGTACCTGCTGAAAAAACGGGAGGCCACAATGTTTTTTCGCATTCTCAATAAGCTTGAAGAATCGATCATCTGCATCCTGCTTGTGACGACGACACTTCTCGTTTTCATGGATGTAGTGATGCGTTTCGGGTTCAATGCCGGGTTTCTCTGGTCGCAGGAACTGACCCTGCATATGTCAGCCTGGATGGTCCTTTTCGGAACTTCCTATTGCCTGAAGGTGGGATCCCACATCGGTATGGATGCCTTCGTCAAACTCTTTCCGCCGCTGGGCAGAAAGATCATGACCGGCATCGGCTGCGTTCTCGGCCTCATCTATTGCGGACTCGTGCTCTACGGCAGCTGGATCTACCTCAACAAGATGTACAAAATAGGCATCGAACTTGAAGACGTACCGCTGCCGACCTGGGTTGCCCACGGCATGCTGCTGGTAGGCTTCACCTTTCTGACCATTCGCATCGGCATACTTTTGTGGTCGGTTATCTTCGGAGATACCGAAGGCTTCCGGCATGCCGATGAGGCAAAGGAAAGCATGGAAATCGTGGAACAACTCACCAAAGAGGAGGGGATCGCATGACCACCGTTGCCTTATTCGTCCTGCTCTTTGCCTGTATGCTCCTGGGTGTGCCGATTGCGCTCGCGCTCGGGCTTTCCAGCATTGCCACTATTCTGATGTTTTCCAATGACTCGCTCGCTTCAATTGCACTGAAATTATTCGAATCGTTATCAAGGCACTACACGCTGCTGGCCATTCCGTTCTTCATCATGTCCTCGGCGTTTTTATCGACGGGAGGGGTCGCCAAGCGCATCATTCGGTTCGCCACCAGCGTCGTGGGTCATATCAAGGGCGGTGTGGCAATGGCCTCGGTGGTGGCCTGCATGATCTTTGCCGCCGTCTCAGGGTCGTCGCCGGCGACGGTTGCCGCCATCGGCTCGATCTGTATCGTGGGTATGAACAAAGTCGGCTATCCACAGAGTTTCGGGGCCGGTGTTATCACCACAGCCGGCACGCTGGGCATCCTGATTCCTCCATCGATTGTCATGCTGGTCTACTCTGCAGCGACAGAGGTGTCAGCGGCGCGGATGTTCATGGCAGGGTTTCTGCCGGGATTGATGATGGGGTTCATGCTGATGATCGCCATCTACGTGGTCGCCTACTTTAGAAAGATTCCCAGTCAGCCGTGGACCGGATTCAAAGAGATCTTCGTATCCGGCTGGAGCGCCATGGGCGGCCTGATGCTGATCATCATCGTACTGGGTTCCATCTACGGGGGGATCGCCAGCCCCACCGAAGCTGCTGCGGTTTCAGCGGTTTATGCCTTTGCTGTGGCCATTTTCGGGTATCGTGACATCGGACCGCTGAAAAATCAACCGTGGAAAAAAGAAGGTGAGGGGACCGCCAGCATGATCGGCCGCAACGTTTGGCAGGTTTTGTATGCCCTGCCCAAATGTATCGTTGACAAGGACGTCAACAAGGTCCTCGTGGACGCATCCAAAGTCAGTATCATGCTGCTCTTTATTATCGCCAATGCGATGCTGTTCGCCCACGTTTTGACCACCGAACGCATCCCCCATCACCTCGCCGAGATCATCGTCGAACTGGGGCTCTCGCCCTGGATGTTTCTGGTTGTGGTAAACCTGTTGCTGCTCGCCGCCGGCAATTTCATGGAACCTTCGGCGATCCTGCTGATCATGGCGCCGATCCTGTTTCCGATCGCCGAAAAGCTGGGAATCGATCCGATACACCTGGGAATCATCATGGTGGTGAATATGGAGATCGGCATGCTGACCCCGCCGGTGGGCCTGAACCTCTTCGTAACGGCTGGAATAACAGGAAAGAGTATGGGGTGGGTAATCAAGGCGGCACTGCCGTGGCTGCTGCTGATGCTCGTTTTCTTGGGCTTTATCACCTATATTCCGCAGATCTCACTCTTTCTGCCCGAATTCATCGATAAGCTCCATGGTTACTAGCACCGGTCACCAGTGATCAAGATGATAAAGCGGCGATTGTCTGTGACGACGATCGCCGCTTTATCTTTTGCCTGTAGAAAATAGAGATTATATTGGTCGATAGTGCTGCACATCAGGAGTCAAATCCACCCTTGAGGAAAGGTTATGAAAAAGCTTCCCGGATTCAACACGATCCTTTACGCGACCGACCTGGGCGAGCATATGCGCCCGGTATTTCGCACGGCTCTGGACCTGGCTGTAAAATACCAAGCCCAGATTATCATGCTTCATGTGGTTGAACCGATGAGTTCCGCGATCCAGGCGGTCGTGGACACCTACCTGACTGAAATCGATGCCAAGAAGGTCCACCAGGACGGCATGCGCGAGGTTCTCCAGACCATGAAAAGACGGCTGTCGAGATTCTGCGAGGAAGAACTGGGCAGCCAGCAGCAACAGGATCTTCGTGTCAAGGAGGTGCTCGTGGTCAGCGGCAGGCCGAGCGAAGAGATTGTCAAGGCCGCAGGAAAGCACGGCGCCGATCTGATCGTTCTCGGGAAAGCCACTCATCATGTGTTTGGCAGCGAGGTTGCCGGCTCGACCGCCCGACGGGTGACGAGGCATTCCAACATCCCCGTGCTTATCGTACCAAACGTCTGATCTCCAAAGACCTGATACGTTGAGGGCATGAGACCGCAAATCGAGGTGGTGCTGGCTTCACCACGAGGGTTTTGCGCCGGAGTGGTGAGGGCTATTGAAACCGTAAAACTTACCCTGGAATCCGAAGGCAGACCGGTCTACGTGCTGCACGAAATCGTGCACAACAAACATGTCATAGCCGAACTTGAGACCAGGGGGGCGCGCTTTGTCACCGAACTCTCAGAAATTCCCACCAGCGGAATCTGCATATTCAGCGCCCATGGCGTCTCCGCCGCCATTGAGAGGAAAGCCGAAAGGCTCAGCCTGAGAACCATCGATGCCACCTGCCCTCTGGTTAATTCTATTCACCTGATGGTGGAAAAATACCACAGGCGAGGATACGATGTGATCATCATCGGCCATCACGGTCACCCAGAGGTGGAAGGAACGGCCGGAAGGGTACCGGACCGGGTTCACATCGTAGCCGATGAAGATGAAGCTGAACGGGTTGAGGT
>JAJDNR010000162.1 GCA_022340565.1 Desulfofustis sp. | reverse complement strand
TTGAAAACGGCATGACGGTGTTGCTCCAGGAGGGAATCCAGCACATCTTTGAAGGTACCACCGATATAAAACAGGTCATGAGTACCTGTCTAATCTGAACAGAAAACCGGCATCGAAAGGGGGCAGGATTCCGTCTCCCGGCGTCTTGCCGCGAATCTTTGTCATGCCTTCTGTTACGGAATCATAATCAGACTGCCCGAGGTTTTCCCCGATTCCAGGTCCTGGTGGGCCCTGGCCGCATCCTTCAGCGGGTATTCTCTGCTGACCCTGATTTTTACCGCACCGCTGCCGACCATCTCGAACAGGTCGGCGGCGTGGGCCAGGAGGTCTTCACGAGCGGCCGTGTAATGCATCAGGCTCGGCCGGGTCAGAAACAGAGAACCGCCGGCAGCCAGCCTGGCCGGGTCGAACGGCCCGATCGGGCCGGAGGACTGGCCGAAGGCCACCATCATGCCCATCGGCCGCAAACATTGCAGCGACTTGTCGAAGGTCGTCCTGCCCACCGAATCGTAGACCACATCAACCCCCCTGCCGCCGGTCAGGTTCCGCACCGCCTCGACGAAATCCATTTCATGATAGAGGACGGTGTGAGTGCAGCCGTTCTCTCTGGCGAGCGCCGCCTTCTGTTCTGAACCGACCGTGCCGATCACCGTCGCCCCGATCGATCGCAACCACTGACACATGATTGAACCGACACCGCCGGCTGCGGCATGAAGCAGGACCGTCGAATCGGGGCCGACCTGAAAACACCCCTTCACAAGATACCGCACCGTCATGCCTTGCAGCATCATCGCCGCCGCATCTTTTAGGGGAATGGCATCCGGAACCTTTACCAGCCTATCTGCCGGAATACAGCGGCTCTGCGTATAGGCACCGACCGGGAGTCCAGCATAGGCGACCCGGTCGCCTACGCCGAGATCATGCACCCCGTCACCAACCTCGACTACCACCCCGGCCCCTTCCATTCCCGGCACCGCCGGCAGTCCGGGCAGCGGATACAGACCGGTGCGATGATACACATCTATGAAATTGAGGCCGACCGCCTCATGATCTATTCTCACCTCGCCACTCCGCGGCGCGCCCGGTTCGAATTCCTCCCAAGACAGGACATCTGCTCCGCCGGTGCGATGCATCACAATCGCTCTATTCATCTTCTGTCCTCGTTGCTGATTTATTTCACATCGTCCTCGTTGCTGATTTATTTCACATCGAAATCCAGTTCCTAGGACATACCTATAGTCATCGCACTAGATTTTGTCCGGCCCCTGCACGATAAATGAATCATTGTTATCTTGCACTTGATAAGCTATTTGAGTAGCTTCTGGACCGAACCCACTACTGGAGATCGATTATGAAAGACAGGGCATATCTGGATTCCATCGATACACTGATGGACAATCTCATCAAAGGCGCACTGCTCACCGTCAAGGCAAACGGCAAGGTCAACACGATGACCATCGGCTGGGCAACCATCGGCTACATCTGGCGAAAAAAGGTGTTCATGGTGGCCGTCCGGGATTCGCGCTACACCTTCGAGTTTATAGAAAACAGCGACAATTTCACGGTGACCATTCCGAGCGATGAGCAGTATCGGAAGGCAATCGCGTTCTGCGGCACCAAATCGGGACGGGACTACGACAAGTACGCGGAATGCGGTCTGAAGACCGCCGAAGCACGAAGGGTGGAATCCCCGGTCATCGCAATTCCCGGTGTCCACTACGAATGCAGAATCGTCTACAAGTCGGCTATGGACCCGGGGTTTCTCGCTGAAGAACTGAAGCAGCTCTATGCTGACGGGGATTATCACACCCTCTACTTCGGGGAAATCCTGAGCTGCTACGAGACTGCTTGACCGCACAAACTGCAGATCCGATTCCACCATGGTGAATACAATGAAGCGTTTTTTCCTGACCCTGCTGTTGCTGCACATTCCAGTCGCGGCGGCTGCAGATGGCCTCAAAATCGGCCTGCTGCAGATCGAAGATTCGGTGCCGTTCTATGTGGCCCAGCAGGAAGGTTTTTTTGAACAGGAGCAGGTCGAAGTCGAACTGGTACCGTTTTTGAGCGCGTTGGAACGGGACAGCGCCTTAACCGCCGAGGCGATCGACGGTGCTATTTCCGACCCGATCGGGGCGATTCTGCTCGATCAGGGGCGGGGACAGATCAAGATCACTTCTCTGGGGCTCGGCAAGACGCCGGCTGAGGGTGGCTTCGCGATCCTGGCGGGTCCCGGATCCGGTATCGACTCGGTTGAGGGTCTTAAAAATACCGAAATCGCCGTCTCCACCTCGACCATCATCGAATATGTCACTGACCGGCTGCTCACCAGGCAGGGATTCAGCAACGACGAGATCAGAAAGGTAGATGTCAAGAAAATGCCGATCCGGATGCAGATGCTTCTTTCCGGATCGGTCAAAGCCGCTACCCTGCCCGAACCGCTCGCTTCTATCGCCGCCGGCAAGGGTGCCAAAATCCTGATCAAAGACACTGACACCGATGTGAGCCTGTCCCAGACCGTGATCATCTTCAGAAGCGATGCGCTTAAAGGCAAGAAGGCTGCGGTTGCATCGCTGTTCAGGGCATACGGGCGCGCGGTACAAGCCATTAACAGCGATCCGGAGAAATATCGCTCTCTGGTGGTTGACAAAGGCAGGATCCCTCCGTTCATGGCGGCAGATTATCCGATCGCAGCCTACCCGGCACCGGAACCGTTCAGCAGGGAACTCTATGAGCCTGCGGCGGCGTGGCTCGCCGACAAGGGACTGGTGGCTCCGGTACCGTACGAACATATCGTTGCCGTCGATTTCATGGACCCCAGATAGGCGCCATGATCAGCGTCAGCTCAGCGTTTCTGAGCTTTATACACGATGACCGACGTCAGCCGGTGCTCGAAGATCTCTCTTTTGGTGTCGAAGCTGAACAGAGCTGCGCGATCATCGGTCCGTCGGGGTGCGGGAAGACCTCGCTGCTGTTTCTCTTGGCCGGCATCCTTCAGCCGGACTCGGGAACCATTCGGATCGAAGGTAATCCCCGGTGTGGAACCATCCTGCAAAACTTCGGACTGTTTCCCTGGAAAACCGTTTCCGAAAATATCGGACTCGGACTCACCCTCCAGAGATCTCCTGAGGAGAAGATCAGATCGGTGGTAAAACAGCAGCTCGAGGACATGGAACTGACCGGCTTTGGCGATCATTTTCCCGGTCAGCTTTCAGGCGGCATGCAGCAGCGGGTGGCGCTGGCCCGGGCACTGGCGATCGAGCCGGAAATCCTGTTCATGGACGAACCCCTGTCGTCACTCGACGCCCTCACCCGGGAGCGCCTGCAGAACCTGATCATCGACATTATTCGGGCCAAGCGGATCACCGCCGTGCTTGTCACTCATTCCATAGAGGAGGCGGTGTTTCTCGGCAGAAAGATCATCATCCTGAGCAGACGTCCGGGCAGGATCCTCAAGATCGTCGACAACCCCGGCGGTGCCGAGCCCGGCTACCGCCAGACCAACCGGTTTTTCCAGCAATGCACGAAGATCAGGGACGTGCTCACAGGAGAGCTGAATGGGCAGGAAGCGTGACATCCTCATCGCCGCTCTGATTCTGCTGATG
Organism: Desulfofustis sp.; assembly: GCA_022340565.1. Classification (GTDB taxonomy): domain Bacteria; phylum Desulfobacterota; class Desulfobulbia; order Desulfobulbales; family Desulfocapsaceae; genus JABDQA01. The sequence continues at coordinate 5,414 of JAJDNR010000162.1, read as the reverse complement.
CTGTGGGCGGCGTCGGCGGTTCTGCTCGACTCGATGGCGCTTCCCAGACCGTGGACCGTATTTTCCGACCTGGCGGTAAAACTGGCCGACGGCAGCCTGCTCGACGATCTGGCGGTGAGTGCATTCAGAGCCCTGGCGGGCATTGTTTTAGCGCTGGCGGCAGCCGTTCCGCTGGGTCTGGTAACCGGCGCCGAACAGCATGTACACAAACGAATCTCTCCTTTTATCTACCTGCTCTACCCGGTTCCCCACGTGGTGCTGCTGCCGCTGATCATCATTCTGTTCGGCATCGGCAATTTCTCGAAAATCTTTCTGATCGCGCTGATCGTGTTTTTCCAGATCCTGGTGACCACTCGAGACGGAGCCCGCAACATCCACCGCAATTATTTCTACTCGATGAAAACCCTCGGGGCCACCAGATGGCAGATCTACCGTCACGTGATCCTGCCCGCAACCCTGCCGAAAATCCTGACGGCGATGCGAATATCGGTCGGGACCGCAGTGGCGATCCTGTTCTTCGTCGAGTCGTTCGCGACCACCACCGGGCTGGGCTACATCATCATGGATTCATGGGGCCGCGCCGATTACGTATCGCTCTACACCGGCATCTCATGCATGGGCATGCTCGGATTTCTGTTATACCTGGTCCTCGATCGGATCGAACACCACGTCTGCCGCTGGGTGATCAGTGACTGAGCCATCCGTCTTCACCCGGTCGCAAGTTATTTCAAGAGTTTACTTGAATTTCATCATCAAGCTGGGCTATAAAACAAGAATGGCACAATCCACCCCAACAGATTGAAAAATCTATTAAAACAACGACAACCCCGAACACGGGAGGGGATCATGGACAATATGGTAGTGTGGCTGGTCATCGGCGCCGCCGCAGTAATTGCAGGGATATCCGTGATTTTGTTACAGAAGAAGGCAGGTGAGGCAAGCAAATATTTGCACGAACTCAAAACGGTCAGAGGGGAGTTCGACGAGAAGAACCGTGCGATCCTTGAAGCAGAGCGGAGCAGGGAAATCGCCGTCAAGGAAGCTGAGGACGCGACTGCAGAACTATCCCGTGCCCTGCAGGCTGAGAAGGATATCAACGCCCGGCTGTCCGAGGAGTTGGAAGAGCTCAAGAGGTTCCAGACGGCACAGAGTGAGAGCCTGGAAAAGATCGAGCTAGAGCTCAACGAGGTTAAGGATCAGCTACAGGTGACACAAACCCAGCGCGACGAGCGTGCCGCCGAAGTCGCCGAACTGGCTCGCAAGGCCGCGGATCTGAAGCAGGCGGGAGCAGATCGAAGCGGATTAGAGGAAGAGCTTGCCGCGGTCAGGACAAAACTTGCCGAAACGGTTGAGAAGCTGGCTGCCGCGAAAAAGGATTTCGCAGCCCAGATGGACGAGGTGGTCCAGTCGTCCATGGAAAAACTGACCCACGCCGAATTGGCCAAGGAAGAGGCCATCCAGGCCGCCCAGGACAATTTCGAGGCGGCCGCCGAGGCCAATGCCAGGCTCAAGGAGGCCCAGGCACTGTTGAAAACATACCAGGGCACCTAAGCACACCTTCAGGTCCGAATGGGCCCCGCAACCGGAGATGTTGGGCTGATCCTGTACAGGTTCCTGTTCTTCTGCAGATCTCAATTCTGCACCTGCATACCCCATCCCGGGCCGACCAAGTCCCGGTCATGCCAGACGTTCAGGCTTGACAGCAGCTTGATATTCTCATCAAAGCTGTGAAACTCATCCCGCTTTTCAGTTTCATGAAGATGATCTGAATACCTGCCAAGTCATCACGCCTCGATGCCGCTGATGGTGCGCATCGGTTCCACTTTTCTATACTTTTCAGATAAAATATTCAGGCCGGTCTTGCGACTCGTCGATCGGTGAAGAATCCTGTGTGTGACAGACATTTTTCCATAAATATATATTAGGATGCCTTGAATTCTTCAACGCGCAACCGACAGCGTGCAGGGTACCTATGAGCAAGAAACGGGTTCTTCGTGCAGGAGCAGGTTTATCACGAATCAAAATAACCAGAAAGGACGCGATGCTCCATGAAAATCGCTGGTAATCGGTTCTGCTTGATGAGCCGGCCTTGATGCCCGGCTGCAATTCATGACATTGAACTGTCGGGTGATATGATTTGCGGCAGCATCAACCAATTCAACCGGAGAGATGGGCGCTGACTTCAGATGATCGAAGAGAATCGTTTCGCATCGCCAACGTATCGAAAGTTACCTGCTGTCTCATCGACGGACTCGACAGGTTCAAGGGTAAGCTGCGCAATCTCAGCAGGGCGGGTTTTTTTGGGAAACCCAACAGCGCCCCGGTGTGTCGAAAAAATTCCGGATTGAAATCGTACTTGAAGGGAAACATAGCAGACTGGTCATCGACCAGCTCTCCGGGGTCGTGACACGGAGCGACGCGGATGGGGTTGCCGTGGAATTTTCCGAGAAATTCGAGTGGCTGGCCATGGTGCCGATTTTCTACCAGGAACATAGGACCCGCTAAGCGCACCGGGCTTTTCTGCGATCCTCACTTCACTCATGGCGGGCAGCCCCCGGCGACCACCCGAACAGCCCCCACAGCAGTGCAATCAATCCCCAAACTGTGCACAGGGCCGACAGGAGGGCAATCCCGGTAATTCCCGCCCGATCCCAGATGACTCCGGCGACTAGAACGCCGACCATGCGTCCCAAGCCGGCAGATGCATAATACCCTGCCATCATCGTCCCGCGGGCTTCAGGAAGCACCTCTGTGCACAGCGAAAAGCTGGTCACGATGGTGAACTCGAAGGCGATAAAAACCAGAAACAGGCCGATCATCGCCAGCCCCAGCTTACTGCCGATGATCGGCAGCAGCAGATACGCACCGATCAACAGAACGACGCCGATCAGAATCGCCCGCTTCGGCCCCAACCGATCCGAAAACAGCGCCGTTATCGACTCCCCGAGCAGTTCCGCGCCGCCGATCGCGACCGTACTGAAACCCAGCGTCACAATACTGACCGCAAATGCCTGCTCAAACCATGCGCCATAGACTACGAACAGGCTGTCGTTGGCCACCGATATGAAGAAACCGAAGGCCAGCATCCCCGCCGCCGATCGCGCCTTGATCAGCTGGTGCATGGATGACAGGAAACCGCCGGGATGCCTTTGCACTATGGGCCGTCCTGCATCCTGTTGAATGACCACCCCCATTGCCAGCCAGCTCAGAGCGCCGAGCAGCGCAATCAGATAGAACGAGTTGCGCAGACCGACATGATCGATGATCAGCGCCAGCGCAGGAATGCCGATCAGCGTGCTGCCAGCCCAGGCCGTCTCGATGGCGCCGATCACCCGACCACGTTTCGCGAAAGGAACGCTGTTGCCTACATAGGCCTGGACCGCCGGATCGAAGATGGTTTTGCCGAAGCTGGCGATGACCAGGCCTGCAAATACCGGCCAGTACCGTGGCACCAGACCGCAGATCAGCATGCCGATGGCGAGCACCGCCAGACCTGCCCGCATCATTATCCGGTAGCCGTAGCGGTCCGCCAGCGGTCCGGCGAATATACCGAGCAGCGACGTGAACTGCCCGGTTGCGATGATTGAGGTTATGGCCGCAAGGGGAACGTCGAGGGTTCTGCTCAGAGCCGGAGCGAACGGGTAGACGAATCGACGACCGGTATTGAGCAACAGCCTGAACGCGGTAATAAAAAGGATCTGTCTGACAAATCCCGGTGCCACGGAAAGCCCTCAAGGTTGAGTTGATTCACGGATGGAGACCGCCCATGTTTACAAAACTTGGACGGTGATGGCAACCGTCTCTGCACTTCAATACCGCGTTTTAAAAAACCGGTCACCTGCTGGTGCCGACCCCGACCAGGAAAGGTTCGAGGATGATAACTTTTTCATTGAAGGAAAACCCTTTTCCATCTAGCTTTAACCTTCCATGAAGCAATACCATCCTCGGCCGAGGAGACGACAATGGATATCCGCAAGGTCATCCACCTGAACGACGACTATTTCATCGAGCGCAGCGACGGGCACATTACCGTGTATCACCCCGTACTGACCACCTCCGTGCATCTCGACGAGACCGGCGCGCTGGTTTGGGAACTCTGCAACGACCGGCGGACAGTGGCCGACATCATATCCATCCTGTGCAGAATCTATCCCGAAAACGTCGCTCAGATCGAAGCGGATGTGAAAGAGGTCGTCATCAATCTGGTCGAAAACAAGATCGTCTCACTGAAGTAGATTTGCCCGCCCTTCCCGGCAAACCGTCCGTTCGCTCAATCCCAGAGACCTTGAATCGTCCGCAGGCATGACACGATGTGCCTCCCCTTTACACGGAACGTATTGATACCATGCGGCATTCCCCGCCGCCCCCGGTCGATTTTCGTCCACAAAGAAGCTGGACCCGACGGACTGGCATGGTATAGTGACGAAATTTTTATCTTCGGTTCGGCTCCACAGCGGTTCGTTCCGAATCACCTCGAAACTACAACTATGGAGATTTTCGTGAGAACATTTCAAAGCTTTGTTGTTCTAATGGTTGCAGGATTCCTGATGATTTCATGCAGTGAAGACGACGGCGGCACCTCAGGCGGGTCCGGAACGGCCGCCTCCGCAGCACAGCAGCTGGCCGCAGAGGTAGCGACGCAATCTGGGGCTCAAACCGAAGAGCAAGCTGAAACACAGGGAACTGCGGCTGCAGCCGGGTCCAACAATTTCGACCTGCTCTTCCAACAGACCACTCAGAACTGCGCCGACTGCGGAATCTGGTTCGACTCTGCCGAACTGGTCATTCAGCACAGCGCCGGAACCTACACCCATTCGAAGTCAGGCGGACTGCTGATCAAATTGAGTTCAGGCAAAGTAGGCCGCTTCACTGCCGACCTGAGCTCGATTCCGGCGTCTGCATCGATCCAGAACGCCACCCTGTGGATGCTTCTGAATACCCATGAGGGCATTGCCGGCAGCGACAATTCCAGCGTCATCGAAGTTTACGACTTTTCGAGCGGCCGCAAGGGGGACCTGGTCAGGACCATCACCGCGGCTCAGGATATCAAAGGCAGGGGCTACTCGAAGGCCAATCCCAACGTGCCGATCGATTTCACCGACTATGCCCGGCAGGTTCACGGCCAGTAGGACGAACCGGAGAGCGCGGTCTCTGCGGAGCCCGGTAACCGTGCTGGATAATCGGTTCTAAGGACAGCCTTTGCGGAGACCGGCTGTCTATCGCCAGATTGGCTATTCGAGAGGCCGGTAGGCGATCAGCATATCGAAGACCCGGTTGACCAGATCGCGCTCCATCGTCTTGATGAAAAAATTGAGGGTATGACCCGTCGTTATGACAATCAGGTTTTCCGATGGAACGATGAAAACAAAGTTGCCGCCCGATCCGAACATCCGGTAGAAATCTTTCGGGTATCT
>JAJDNR010000151.1 GCA_022340565.1 Desulfofustis sp. | reverse complement strand
GTCGATGCCAGTGTTGTCGCCTTCAACCTTCCCGGAATTCCCGGTATCGGGTCGGTGGGAGGCTTTGATTTCCGTCTCCAGGATTACCTGTCCGGCGACCTCAACAGCTTCGTGGACTACGCTCATCAAGTGATCGCCGCGGCCAACCAGGATCCGCGCATCGCGGTGGCATATACGACCTATGCGCCGAACTATCCATTCGTACGCATCGATATCGACCGCAAAAAGGCGGCTTCGCTGGGCGTCGACCTCGCTGAGCTCTTTGTCACCCTGCAGACCTATCTCGGATCATTCTACATCAATGATTTCAACAAATACGGAAAAGTCTTCAGGGTTTACGCCCAGGCAGACAAGGCGTTCAGGAGCGAGATCAAGGATATCTCGACGCTGTACGTGAAGAATCGCAGCGGCGACATGGTGCCGGTGTCGGGGCTGGTCCAGCTCGAGAAGACCATCGGTCCGTCGGATCTGTCCCACTACAACATGTACCGGTCGATAACCATCACCGGCGAGACGGCTCCCGGCTTCAGTTCCGGTCAGGCGATGGCGGCCATGGAAGAGGCTGCAGCCAGGGTCCTGCCGGTGGACAATTCATATGGATACGAGTGGTCGGGTATGTCTTACCAGGAGAAGCTGGCCGGGAACAGCAAGATCTATGTGTTCGGGTTTGCGCTGATCGTCGTCTATCTGGTACTTGCCGCCCAGTATGAAAGCTGGGTGCTGCCGGTCATGATCATGGTTTCGGTGCCGCTCGTCATGTTCGGCGCCCTGCTCGGCCAGAACCTGGCCGGTCTGGACAACAACCTGTTCGCTCAGATCGGGCTGGTGCTGCTGATCGGGCTGTCCTCGAAGAACGCGATATTGATCATCGAACTGGCAAAAGAGCAGCGTGAGCAGGGCGTTTCCATCCAGGAGTCGGCCCTCAATGGCGCCAGGCAGCGTTTCCGGGCGATTATGATGACCATTCTGTCCTTTGTTTTCGGGGTTATCCCGCTGGCTGTGGCATCCGGTGCCGGGGCCATGACCATGAAGTCGATCGGCGTGGTGGTGCTCGGCGGCATGCTCGCCGCGACTGTTATTTCGACGATGCTGGTGCCGGTAATTTATGTCCTGCTCGAGACGCTCAGGGAACTGGTCGTGGATGTTGAAGAAGAGGTCAGGAACCGGGAGATGATCTGAAGGCGGAGGTTCCCTGCCCCCATATTTGAGGAGGCGGGGACAGACAGGAGACCGTCCCCGCGCGTCGGGGGGAGGAGCCGATCCCCCATGCTGCCGTTGCCTAATGCTGTTTTGCCTGTTTCTCTTCCTCTACCACGAAGATTTCCGGGCTCCAGTCGAGCCACCCTGGCTCGGGCTTGTCGTGGAGTTTGAACCGGAATCCGGTCTGCACCCGGGGCCCCATCGCTCCCTTGTCCGGTGTTGCCAGAGCGATGCCTCCGGCGACGAGGGCTTCGAGGGACTCGGTCGACACCGTGATGCCGGAAAACACCCCGCCGGTGACCTGGACCCCCGAGGCGTTCCAGAATTTCGTGTTCTCCCTGATCAGCGGAGCGTAACGGTCCTCGATGGTGATGTAGACGAGCACGTCCTTGAAATTGAAAGCGAGGTCGTAGCCGCTTACCTGGCCGACCTTCACCCGCCGGTAATATACCGGAGAGCCGATCTCGAGCGAGCCGAGCTGGTTGGTTTCGAGTATCAGCCCCAGTCCCTTGAATGACAGGAAGAACGGCTGGGGCGGATCGTTCAGGCCGACAAACTCGGTGGTGAGTATGCCGCTGCCCGGTTCGACCACCACCGACATGCCGAACAGCAGGCTGTCGATGTGCTCCACCTTGCTGAGTTTGAAGGATGGTTTGGTGAGCCAGATCTTGGTGTCTTTTCTGAAAAAGTTCTCGTACTGTCTGTCTATGTTCAGGGTCGCCCGTATGGTTCTCAGATCCTCCTCGAACGAGGTCTTTGCGACATGCCCGATCTCCACTCCACGGCAGGTGACCTTGGCCCCATTCTTGAGCTGGCCGACATTCTCGAATTTTACCACTACCTCGATGTGATCGGAGGTCTGCGCGTCCTCAATCGATTCGTAGACCAGGAAGCGGTGGTCGTTTTTGACCGCAGTGCCGCCGGATCCGGGCATGATGCTGACACCGCCGAGGATGATCGATTCCAGCGATTCGGTTTCCACCGAGATACCGGATAGTCCGCCTTTAAAGCGAATGCCGCTGGTGTTGTAGAATTTCGATGCGGTGGTGACCAGGTCACGGTACTCGTTTTCGATAAAGCAGGAGAGTTCCACTTGGCCGCTCTTTTTCGAATAGTCGTAGCCAATGATCTGGCCGATCCTGATCTTTTTGAAATAGACCGGGGTTCCTACCCGGTATGAGCCGAGATCTTCGGTGGTCAATTTTACGTAGAGTCCTTCCGGCAGGAGGGCCGGAATATCGTCGGTCGCTTCTTTGAGGTCGCGGTAGAGGTTGAAGAGATGGTTCTCACCGGCGATTTCGCTTTGTTTGGTACTTTTCTGAGCGGATATGATCAGGTCGATCCCGCCTTTGAGGGTGGTTACCAGCGGATCCACCTTGAAAGAAAAGCCGGAAAGGCTCGCCTCGATCGACACCCCGCCCGACTCGATGAATACCGAGCTGGTTTTGACGAGGTCGGTATATTCGCCATAGATAAAGATGGAGGTGATGACCGATTGGTAATCGGAAGCCAGTTCACTGCCGAGCAGTTCGCCGATTTTCATGTTCTTGTAGTAGACCGGTGCGCCGATTATCGATCTGGGTTTATCCGCCGATTTCAGCCGGAACAGCCTGCCGGCTCTCAACGGAACGGCAACCGGCGGTTCATCGAGGATCTCGAAATCGTCCTTGAATTCACCGCTGCCAGGCTGAAAAGTGATGTAGGCGCCGGACAGCAGGGTTCCCAGATTCTTGACGCCGTCGATCGATACTTCCGGTGTAACCAGCCAGAATCTGGTGTTTTCCCGCAGGATCATTTCTGCCCGGGGATCGATCAGGATATGGGCGGTGACCGAGAAGTAGGAGTCATTGTTTATGGAAATTTCTTTGACCCTGCCGGCCTCGATACCGCGGTAGATCACCTTGGTGGTCCCTTCCTGGATGCCCGATCCCGATGTCAGTTTCAGGGTCATCGGAATCCCGTAGTCGGCGTCCTTATAACTCTCGTAGAGGTGGAAGGTATCGCCCGATTTAGCCGGCGGGCTGTTTTTGAGGGCGTCCGGTGTTCCAACAACGATTCCGCCGATAAAGAGCGAGGAAATCGACTCCATCCGCAAGCTCAGGTTGGGAAGCGTTCCCGACAAGAGCAGACCGCTGGCATCGTAGAATCTGCTGCCGGTGCGGATGAGATGGCTGTACTCCGGGCTGATGAAGCATTCGATCGAGACCGACTCGTCCTCCTGAAGCCGGTATGTTTTCACCTCTCCGATCGAGATGTTCTGGAAGTATATGGATGATCCTTCCTGGATCGACCTCAGCGCCTTGGAGTTGAGCACGATGTGCAGACCCGGCTCATCTGGGCGAATCGGCGGGGCCTGGCTCAGGGCTGTGAATTTTCGCGCCGGAATCGTGGATTCTCCTCTCTGAACTCCGATATAGCTGCCCGACAAAATGGTTTCCAGGCCGGTAATGCGGTGCGCCGACACCTCCGGTTTCACCAGCCAGAATTTGAGGTCCTCGACGAGGTAAGGTTCGGTGGATCGGTCCAGAGTGATCAGCACCTTGACCGTCCGGTTGCCGAAATCGGGATCCATATCCTTGACCACGCCGAGCGGTATGCCCATCGCCATGACCTGGGTTTTGCCGGGGACGATGCCCGAGGCGTCGGAGAATTGCACCTCGATGTCGATGCCGGCTTCCCGGTAGCTTTTATAAAGCAGCCAGCCGCAGATCACCGCGGCAACGATCGGTAAAATCCATACCGGGGAAATTCCCCTCGCTTTTTTGACCACCGGTTGATGTTCCATGTCTTCCTCGAGCTCACGTGCGTGTTATCAGATCTTATCCAGGGGATCGCACCGGTCCCACAGGATTCGTGGATCGAACACGATGGCAGCCCACATCGTCGCAACCACGACAATACAGAAAAAGGTCGCTCCCGGCTCCGTCTGTATCGAGGTGAGAAAACCGAAGTCGACGAGCGCGCTGAGCAGCGCCACGACGAATATGTCGAGCATCGACCAGCGGCCGATGAATTCGATCATCCGATACATTCTCGACTTCTGCTTCAAATAGCGGTTCTTGCCTGACCGAATCGACACGAGCATGATCATCAGTCCGATGATTTTGAAGAGCGGGACCAGGATGGAGGCCGTCAGGATGATCAGCCCGATCGCGATCGAGTCGTGTTTCAGGAAATAGATGATGCCGTCGAGTATGGTCGAACGTTCGGGCATGCCGAGAAAATTTACCTGCATGATCGGCAGCATGTTGGCCGGGATGAACAGGAACAGCGAGGTCATGACCAGCGCCCAGGTCTTTGAGATGCTGGCCCTGGTGCGGAAATGGGCAACCGAGTTGCAGCGCGGGCAGACGGTGGGCTCGCGGTCCTGCGCCGCATCGACCAGTTTGCCGCAGTCGTGGCAGCGCATCAGGCCGAGCGCATGGGCGGTCTGGTCCCGATCGGGGGGCATCGGCGGATCCTCTGCTGGTTCTGATCTGTCGAGGCAGCTCCAGAACAGCATTCTGTCCAGGCAGACACTGACGCTGATCGACAACAGAACCAGTCCGATAAAGGAAAAGAATCCCAGGTTGAAATGGACCTGGGCGACATGCCCCATCTTTATCAGGGTGATCAGGATGCCGAGCAGAAAGACTTCCACCATTCCCCATTCTTCCAGATGCTTATGTATTTTGAAGGCGCTGATCAGGCCGGGCGGCCGCTTCCCGAACTTGATGCACAGCGAGGTGATGAAGGGGATGAACAGCTTCAGAAACGGAGCGATCACCGCGGTCAGGAAGGTGATGATCGAAACGATATAGTATCCCGAGTCATAGAACCCGGCCGCGGTTTCAAGGACGCTGCTCTGTTCTTTCATTCCCAGCGACGACAGGGTCATCAGCGGCATGCCGATGGCCAGCGGGTAGAGCATCAGTCCTGCAAAACTCAGGGCCGCCACCCGGTCGATACTGTTGGGGCACGATTTCGACAGCATCGTCCCGCAGCGGCCGCAGGCCATATAGTGACCGTCCGGCATCGCGGGCAGCTTGACCAGCAGATCGCATCCCGGGCAGGCGGTTACGGAAGATCGAGGTATCAAGGCAACGTCAAGGCAGAATTGTGAGATGTTTTTGGATCCAGACCATCAGAGTCGGAATGAATTATGGCTCGTTTCAACGGTTCATATAAAACTATCTGGGCAGCCACACCAACTGTAACAATTAGGTTCATTTCCGGCAACAAAACCATACTGACAGGAGTAGATGGGTGCAATTCCCAGGCCAGCCCACTGCCACCCGTACATGAAGATGATCTTGAAATTCCGCCGTAAAATCGATCCGAGAGATCTGAAAAACTCGCTGGGAAACGCAAACAGTCAATGCCGGTCTTGTCGCTAACATGAACAGCGCCAGCGAGGGAGGTATTCGAACACGCCAGGCTTGAATGAGATCGGGATCTGCCATGTCACCGCATGCCGGGCCCGAAACGACCCATCCAATCCCGTCCCTCAACATTTTGCGGCCATTCCGCAATTATTTGCGGATTTGTTGCGGCTCTCGCCATGGCGATCATTCCCAGGGCGAATTAAGCTGCTGAATCGGTGAGATTTTCTTATCGATATAGCTCACAGGCAGAATTGGTATCACAATTGCTGGTCTGACTGAAGAACAGCGACAATTTTCATATCGACTCAGGCGTTATAGCGAATGCCGCCCCGAATAG
>JAJDNR010000140.1 GCA_022340565.1 Desulfofustis sp. | reverse complement strand
ATCAGCCCGACAATACTGCACAAATACTCAATCGGATCGTTAGCGTATGGCATCCAATCGGACGAACCGCATCGTCAGCCCAGACATCGGCTACATCACTCTCGATAGACATGGGTTGGTCGTTTCCTGCAACGATCTGGCGGCGGCGATCCTGGGTACCACCTACGAGCAGCTGCTCGGCTCCCGTATGGTCGACATCATTGCCGAGGATACCCGGTTCGCTCCACTGCTGAAAAGATTTTCCGATCCGTCCTCGCTCCCGGACTATGAGCAGTTCAATCTGCCGGATTACCACAAAGGCAACAAGGACTCGCTCACCGTCAGAATCGTCGCGTTTCCCGGGCTGGATCACACCTATCAGGGATTCTACATTGGCCTCATCGACCGGACCAAGGCGGTAACGCCGCGGCTGCTTGCCCTCAACTCCGTGGTTGAAGGCGTCTTTACGGTCGACGAGGAGATGCAGATCACCTCGTTCAACACCGCCGCAGAAGAGATGACCGGCTGGGCCCAGGAAGAGGTGCTCGGACGCCCCTGCAAAACGATATTCAGATCGAATATCTGCGGCGCTTCATGTGCCCTGTCCGCGGCCACCATCAACAACTGCAAACTGTTCTTCGACAAAGACGTCTACATAACCAGAAAAGACGGAACCGCCTTTCCCGTCGCGATCAGCGCTGCACCGCTGATCAACAACGAGAACATGATCATCGGCGGAGTCGAAACGTTTCGCGACATCAGCGAACAGGTGCGCAGCGACATGATCATCGATGCAGTTGCCGACGGCGTCGTCACCTTCGATGACCAGGGGATCATCACGTCGTTCAATGCCGGTGCCGAACAGATCACCGGCTGGTCGGCGGCCGAGGTGGTCGGCCGGTCCTGTGACGAGATGTTTTTCGGCGCCGACAGCGTGGTCGCCTGCCCGATCATGAACCGGGAACCTGATGCGGAACCATGCACGATCATCGACCAGGACGGATACGTCCTCGACAAGGACGGCTTCAACATCCCAATTTCGGTATCGATAACGCCGATACTCGACGCCCGCAAAGAGCCGATCGGCTGTGTGCAGACGTTCAGGGACAACACCCAGGCCCTGCAGAACAAACTGATACTCGATTCGGTGGCCGACGGAGTGTTCACTGTCGATCGAAACTGGCGGATCACCTCGTTTAACCTGGCTGCCGAGCTCATCACCGGCTGGGAGCGGGAAGACGCGGTCGGCAAGTTCTGCAGCGACGTCTTCCACTCCTCCATCTGCGGCAAGAACTGTGCGGTGGCCGAAGCACTGTATACCGGCAGGCCGGTCACCAACCGTTCGATCACCATCGAAGACGCCGACGGCAAGCGCAAGCCGATCAGTATCAGCGCCTCGCCATTGCTCGATGTGGTCGGCAACGTAATCGGCGGGGTCGAAACCTTCAGGGACCTGACCATCGAGGAAACCCTGAGAAAGCAGCTGATGCAGCGCTACACCTTCGATGAGATCATCAGCAAGAGCCCGGTCATGCAGCGTTATTTCGACATCCTGCCGGACATCGCGATCAGCGATTCGACCGTGCTGATTCTCGGGGAAAGCGGCACGGGCAAGGGAATCATGGCGGAGGCGATCGTCAACTCCTCATCGCGCCGGGACAAGCCGTTTTTATCGGTAAACTGCGGGGCCATCCCCGAAACGCTGCTCGAATCGGAACTGTTCGGCTACCGCTCCGGCGCCTTCACCGATGCCCGCAAGGATCGCGAGGGGCGCTTCAGCGCCGCCAACGGCGGTACGATATTTCTCGATGAAATCGGCGATATCCCCCATCCCCTCCAGGTGAAGCTGCTGCGCGTGCTCGAGGAGCACGTTTACGAGCCGCTCGGATCAAATGAATCGATCAAGGTCGATATCAGGGTGATTGCGGCCACCAACCGGGACCTCAGCAAGTTGGTGAAGGAAGGGCTGTTCCGCGATGACCTCTTCTACCGCCTCAACGTCGTCAACATCACCCTGCCGCCGCTGCGGGAGCGCCGGGAAGACATCCCGCTGCTGGTCGAGCATTTCGTGGATAAATTCAGGGCGGAAAAGCACAAGGACATCAACGGCGTCGGCGACAAGGTCATGGCCAGGCTGATGCAGCATTCCTTTCCCGGCAATATCAGGGAACTGGAAAACATCATCGAATACGCATTCATCCTCTGTGCCGGCGGCCTGATCCAGGAACGCCACCTGCCCGAGTCATTTCAGGCCCTGGAACAGCACAGCGGGCTCGAACACGATCTCCAGGACGGAGGATTGAGCCTCGAGCAGATTGAGAAACAGGCGATTCTCGGAGCCCTGCAGCGCAATAAATGGAAGAAGATGATGACCTGCCGGGAACTGGGCATCTCCAAGGACACCCTGCGCCGGAAAATCGAGCGGTACGGAATCGACAATCCCCTGGAAGCCGACTGAGCCGCTCGCCCTTCCCCGTCACCCCGCAGCGTTCGCCCGATCACCCCGTGTCTGCGATCAAACAGGATCTCCGGCACCTCGACCCGGTTCATGGCAGCCTCTAGGCCTGCCGCTTTTAGCAGGCTGCGGGAATCGCAGTTGTCACACATCGATTTTCAACTGAGCTCCTGGTGTGACCTGCGCATCTCCTTGCGCGTGTTGAGGGCGATGCCTTTGTCGACAAGCAGCGATAGAAAAAAGACCATGCCCGCCAGAAAAATGATCGCTGCCCCCGAGGTCAGATCGAAGCGGTAGGAGATCCACAGCCCGCCTGAGGTGAACACGATACCCAGCAGGCAGGAAACGAACATCATCTGCACCAGCGACCTGGTATATTTCTCGGCGATGTAGGGCGGTATGGTCAGCAGCGCAATAACCAGAATCAGGCCGACCACCTGCACGACCATCACCACGGTCACCGCCACCAGACCGATCAGCAGGTAGTAGAGGCGCCGTACCGGCACGCCGCGCACCAGGGCGAATTCCTCGTCGTACGACATCACCAGGAGATCATTGAAAAAATAGAGCACGAGCAGGAGTATAACGGCACCAGCCACGGCCATGATCGCCAGGTCGGAGCGGGGCACGCTGAGAATCGAACCGAACAGGTAGCTGATCAAATCGACATTGTAACCCGGCGTCAGGTCGATCAGCAGGATGCCGGTGGCCATGCCGAGCGCCCACATCACACCGATGATCGTGTCGGCCCGCTGCTTGGAGCGAATCGACACGGCCGCCATGACCATTGCCGAGCAAAAGGAGAACGTCACCGCGCCGACCATGTACGGCAGACCGAAAAAAAAGGCCAAACCGATGCCTCCGTAAGCACTGTGGGCAATGCCGCCGGACAGAAACACCAGCCGATTGACGACGATCAGGCTGCCGATCACGCCGCAGATGATGCTGGTCATCACTCCGGCCGCCAGCGCATTGCGCATGAACTCGTAGTGCAGCGCGTCAAGCATCACCGCCGGGACCTCCCGCCGCCCTGAGGTCGACCACCTGCGCCGAACTGAACACCGGACACGACTCATATACCGTACAGGCGTAGACCGCGTCGATGAGCTCCCCCGACGACGTAAAACGCTGATGATAGTGCAGCCGCCGGTTCACGCAGGCAACCGATTTGGCCACCGAGGATATGGACAGCAGGTCATGGCTGACCATCAGAATCGTCAGTTCCTCGTTCAATTCCTTCAGCAGGGCGTAGAAGTCGGACTGTCCCCGGCTGTCGATCGAGGCGGTAGGCTCGTCGAGCACCAGCAGATCCGGTCGGGAAACCAGGGCTCGGGAGATCAGCACCCGCTGGCGCTGGCCGCCGGACAGCGCGCTGATGCGGCGATGGGCAAGATCTGTGATGCCCATCTTGGCGAGAGCCGACAGGCCGTCCTCCCGGTCCTTGTCACCCCTTCCGAAAGAAAAGCGCCGGTCGGGAACATGTTTGCCCATAATAACCACATCGAGCGCGGTGGCGGGAAAGTTGAGATTGTGGTTGATCTGCTGGGGGACGTAACCGATCTTGAGCTTCCCCTCCCTGCTCCCCGGTTTCCCGCCGGCCAGCTTTACCGATCCCCGGGTCGGTCTGAGCAGGCCGATGACCAGTTTCAGCAGCGTTGTCTTGCCGCCGCCGTTGGGACCGACCACAGCGACAAAATCGCCGATGTTGATCACCAGATCGATGCCGTGCAGAACCTCCTTGCCGCTGTACGAGAAACAGAGATCGTTGATCTCGACTATCGGCTGCCCGCCGGCGGGATGCGGCATCGATTGTCCGCTCATCTGAGGGCCCTGCTCAAGGTATCGGCCACGGAGACCATATTGGCGCCCCAGTCCTCCGCCAGCGGATCGATCAGCACCACCTCGCCGTCGATCTCCCGGGCGATCATCTCGGCGCTTTTTCTCGAAAACTGGGGTTGTGCGAAGATCACCCGAATCTGCTGCGCCCGGGCCTGATCGATGAGCTTTTTCAGGGAGGCCGGCTTCGGGCTTTTGCCCTCGATTTCCACGGCGACCTGGGTGAGACCGTAACTGCGCGCGAAATATCCCCAGGAAGGATGAAACACCATGAATTTCATCCCCGTTTTTCCTGCAAGAATCGAGCGAAGCCTGGCATCGAGCTCATCGACCAGAGCGATGAAGCGGCTGTAGTTTTCCCGATACTTCTGCTCCCTGTCCGGATCCAGTTCCACGAGGCTGTCGGTGATCGTCTTCGCCTGAACCTTGACCAGTTCGGGAGACAGCCAGATGTGCGGGTCGAGCCCTTCAGCTCCGTCATGGGCGCGGCCTTCCCCCTGGGCATCGCTGTCGTGCCCCTCTCCATCAGGGTGATCGCCGACCATCTTCATCCGCACGATACCCGCCTCGGTGTGCACCACCTTCATGCCGGGGTTGATGGTACTGATCTTGTCAAGCCAGGCATCCTCGAGAGCAACACCGATGGTAAAATAGGCCCGGGCGGCAGCCAGCTTTCTCATCTGCGACGGTTTCGGCTCGTAGGTGTGGGGGCTGGCTCCGGGCTGCACCATGACCTCGACATCGAAATGATCCCCGCCAATGTGCTGCACAAAGAATTTCTGCGGGACGATCGACACGAACACGGTCGGCCCGGCGGCGGCCCCCGCCGGCACTGCTGTCAGAAACATCCAGATGCACAGTATGCTGTATGCAACAATTCTGCTCTTCATGACACCCCGATGGCTATGAATAGGATATTTCACAGCCCCATGCAACTATATTGCATCCGTTCCGGTGCGCAACCGTCCACAGCGGAATGTGAGCGCCGACGTACCGTTATGAAAAAAGGGACCCGACCCGAATCCCGGATCTGGCCGCTGCAATGGCGCAGGTCTGCGGTGTGAGTCGTCCCCGCCCGGCCGCTAGTCCATGTGGGGACCGAGGATCATGTCCTTGTAACCGAGTCCGGCCGGGATTCGCGGATAAAGCACTTCATCGACGTCGGTCATCACTTCGAGAAACGACGGGCCGTCGGCGTTTACAAAGTCGAGCAGCGCCTGCTTCAATTCCGTGCGGTCTTCAACTCTGCGGTGAAAATCGAACCCCATCTCGCCGGCCACGTTGGCGAAATTGGCCGAGGTGATCTTTTTGGTACCGACATGGGCCCTGCCGTACAGGATATCCTGAATATTTCTTACCATGCAGTCGCCGTGGTTGTTGAGCATAAGAATTTTGACCGGCAGCTGGTATTTGCCGATGGTGAACAGTTCCCCGAAATTCATCAGCAGGGAGCCGTCTCCATCGATGGCGATAACCGTGGCCTTGGGATTCGCATACTGGGCCCCGATGGCGGTCGGCACCCCGAACCCCATTGTTCCGTAACCGCCGGAGGTGAGGAAGGATTTCGGCTTCAGGGAGATCAGATGCTGGGCGGCAAACATCTGATGGTTGCCGACCCCGGTGGTCACGATGGTGTTGTCGGTGAGCATGCCGGAAAGGAACTCCATCACCTCCGCCTGCTGGATAGCCGGGGTTCGCCGGTCGAAATCCAGCGGATGGTCCAGCTTCAGCTTCAGCGTCTGCTGCTGCCATTCGCTGATATCGAGATTGATAACATGGGTTTCCGCGTAATTGAGCAGATCATCGAGCGCCGTCTCCGCTTTGCCGATGAAAGAGAATTTGGGGCTGCGGGTGAACCTGACCTCCTGGACCTTCTGGGGGTTGATGTCGAAATAGGCGATGTCGGCCTCGAGTCCCGCCTCTCCGACCTTCTGCTGAACCCGGTCGTCCCAGCGAATGCCGAAGGCGACGAAGAGATCGGTTTCCTGGATGGCCATGTTGGCGGCGGGAACACCGAACATGCCGAGCATCCCCAGCGCCCAGTCTGCCTTCTCGTTGAGGATTCCCTTGCCCATCAGGCTCCAGATCGAAGGGACCTTGAAATGCCGGTTGAACTCCCTGATCCGCGCACTCCCCTCTCTGGAGTTCAGCCCACCGCCGATATAGAGAAGCGGCCGCTTCGAATTCTGCAGCAGATCGAAGAACTGTTTGCACTGGTTGTCTCCGAGATGGTGCTCTTCGTCGTATTTGTAACGGAAACGATCCACGTCGATGGCGCCGTAGACACCCTCCTTTTTCTGCACGTCGAACGGGAAATCGATGACGACCGGCCCGGGTTTTCCCGATCTGGCCAGGAAATAGGCGTCCTTGACAATCTCTTCCACATTCTGCAGCTCGGTTATGAGAATAACCTTCTTCGCCGCATCTTTGAAAATTGACACGACATCGATGGTCTGGAACACGTCGGTGCCCATCTGCGTCTGCGCGACCTGTCCGGCAAAGACCAGCAGCGGAATCGAGTCGGCATTGGCATCGGCGACTGCCGTCAGCGTATTGGTGATGGCCGGGCCCGACGTTACCACCGCAACCCCGACACGATTACTCGAGCGGGAGTAGCCCCCGGCGGCAAAGGCACATGATTGTTCGTTGGCGCCAACGACAACATCGATTCCGACCTCGTCTATGGCATGGAACACGGGCAGAATAGTCGCCCCAGAGAATCCGAAAACCTGCTTTACACCAAGATCCGCAAAGCTTCTGGCAAGAATTTGCGCGTTATTCATCTACACCCCTCTGTTTGTTCGAGGATTATCGGCCAGGTACACCGAGACGTCCCCACTTGGTAATCATTGTTGATTGGTTTTTATTTAAGTTCTGAAGGTTGCTGCTGCCTATCGAGAAACGCCTTGATGCGACCCACCGCTTCGGCCATGTTGTCGATGCTGTTGGTGTACGCGAAACGAATATGGTGCTGCGGATTGTTGGTCCCGAAATCCCGGCCGGGGGTTACCGCAACTCCCTGGTCCTCGAGCAGTTGGTAGGCGAAGCTGAAACTGTCGGAGGTCAGTTTCGAGCTGTCGGCATAGAGGTAGAAGGCCCCTTCCGGTATCGCCGGAAACCCGAAACCGATATCTTCCAGCGCCGGCAGCAGGAAATCCCTGCGCCTGCGGAACTCCATTCTTCGCTGCTCGAGCACTTCCAGGCAGGACGGGTTGAAGGCTTCGAGCGCCGCGTACTGGGACATGGACGGGCAGGACAGAAAGATGTTCTGAGCGAGGATATCCATGCTTTCGACGAAGGGCTCCGGTGCCACCACCCAGCCCAGCCGCCAGCCGGTCATTCCGAAATATTTCGAGAAACTGTTGATCACGAAGAGGTCATCGCCGAGCTCGAGGGCCGACCAGGGGTCTCTGCCGTACACCAGGCCCTGGTAAATCTCGTCGACGATCAGCGCCCCACCGCGGCTCTTGACCGTGTCATATATGCGGCTCATCTCCGTTTTCTCGACAAGCGTGCCGGTCGGATTGGAGGGGCTGGCGACCATCACCGCAGCGGTCTTCTCCCGCCACCAGCGTTCGATCAGATCGGCGGTGAACTGATAGTTGGTGTCGGCGTTTACCGGCACGCAAACCGGCACGCCTGAGACCAGTTCGACAAAATTCTTGTTGCACGGATAGCCGGGGTCGGTCATCAGGACCTCGGTCCCGGGATCGATCAAAACGCTCAAGACCAGCTGCAACGCACCTGACGACCCCGGCGTGACGATAATCCGTTCGACCGGAACCTCGATGCCGAACCGGCGCTTGTAATGGGCGCTGATCGCGCGCCTCAGCTCCGGGATGCCGGTTGCCGGAGTATACCCGGTATACCCCGCGTCCAGCGCCTTTTTGCCGGCGGCGACAATGAGCGGGGCAGTCGCGAAATCCGGTTCTCCCACTTCCATGTGAATGACGGTGCGCCCCCGCGCTTGCAAATCTTTCGCCCGGGCGAGTAGATCCATAACGTAAAACGGATCGATCCGGGCCATGCGGCCGGCAATCTTCCAATCAGCCATGTCCTGTTTCCCGAAGCTATGGTGCTCAGCGGCTGCGGTGCGAGTCGTCAAGTTCCCGGTACAGTGCCAGGATTCCTGAACGGGTGAGCTTCTTGATCCCCAGGGGCCGCAACAGGTCGACAATGGCATTGATCTTGTCTTCGGTGCCGGTTACCTCGACGATATAGGAATCCTTTCCGGCATTGACGACCTTGCCATTGAAGATCTCCACAACCTGGATCAGTTCGGTGCGATTGTGGGGCGTGATCTCGACGCTGATCAGGGCCATTTCCCGCTTGACCGCTTTTTCCTCGATGGTCATATCGCGGAGTTTGATCACGTCGATGAGACGCTCGAGCTGTTTCTGGATTTCGATGTACTGGTCGGGTGTGGCCTTGGTCTTGATCGTTATCCGCGATACCCCGGGGTCGTGGGTCGGCGCCCCGCAGATGCTCTCCATGTTGTAGCCGCGACCAGAGAAGAGGCCGGTCACCCGCGAGGTCACGCCGGGCTTGTTGGCGACCAGCATGGTCAGCACGTAGAATTGTTCTCCCATCTATCTCTCCGTTTACAGAAGGCTACCTTGAAACAGTGTCTTTCGGCGCAAACGCTGCCTTAGGCATGAACACTTGAATCTCGATATGGCAACCATATGCCTCCGATACAAGTTCCATGCGCACCTTGATGCCGAAGCAAAATCCTGATGTTTCACGGCAGCCAGAAGTGTTAGCGGAATTCGGCCCGATCCGGTCCGCCCGGTGATCAGGGCCGGCATAATCCGCATACCCGCTTACTGTAACCGTAAACGATCGATGATGACAATAGAATTTCCTGCGTGCCGGAACTGTCTATCCGGTCCGGAGGGTATAGGAAAAGAACTGAACGGTAAGAGACGAGTCGCCCGATCTCTGCGGCGACCAGGAGGTCAATCAGGAACTGGAGGATCCTTTTTTGCCGTTTATGACGCCATTTTTTAGCTCGCCGTTGCGGCGCATGGCGATGTCCTGCTGCTTTGCCCGTTTTTCCGCCTCGGCATCACCGGCCAGCCGGAGCGACCGGGGCACCGCAATATCGATACGGGCAGTGCATGACTCGCACACTTCTTTGGGACAGGTGGTGATTTCCCAGCAGGGGGCGTAGCGCAGCAGTTTCTTGATGCCGGGAATGGAGATGCCTTCGTCGTGAATCATCGTCCGGATACAGCCTATCCAGGTGATGTCATTCTGCGAGAAATAACGCCGGTTGCCTCTGCGGGCCGGCTTGATCAGCCCTTCATCCTCGTAAATACGCAGGGTGCGGGGATGAACCCCGAGGATCCGGGAGGCGACCCCGATCGAATAGACGGGTGTTTCCGAAGTAATAGGTTGAACTTCAACTTTCTTCGTTTTCATAATCCCCCCATGTCACCGGCTTGCTGTCGTTTGTCAGACACTGTCTCAAGGGAACGGACTCCGTTTCCAGATGCCGGGTGTGCCACGGAACCCGGAAACGGAGTGTTTCGAACCGCAGTCGTTATCAATGATCCTCGGTCAGGTGTCCCCTGAAAAGCCGCTCCCCGGCGAGGAAGAGGAATCCGCAGAAGCCGATGCCGCCCAGCGTGATCAGCCACTCATGGAGACTCGGCGAATAGCTGAACAGATGCGGGTAATCCACCAGCCCCATGCCATGGTAGTGGGGTACCAGCTGGCCGACAACCACCAGGTCGTAGCGCATGAAGAAGATACCGATCATACCGGCCACCGATGCCAGGAAAAGCACCTTCAGGTTGTTGCCCCGTACCGCCAGGATCAGCACGAACGGGATAATCATGCCAAGGGCCACCTCGCCGACCCAGAAATTGATCGCGTACGGCCCGGACAGCAGAGCCTGCATCGCCTCGTATTTGCCCGGAGGGTTGCCGGTTACCCCGGTGATCATCTTCCAGCTCGTAAAAAACAGGATGATGGCCATCATCAGTGCACCGAGCTTGGCGACGCCGCCCAGTGAATTTTTCATGTCCTCGCTCATTTCCCAGCCGTTCATCCGGTAGGCGAGATAGGTAAAGAAGATGATCGCCACGCATCCCGACATCGCAGCCGAGGTGATGAAATAGATTGGCATGTACGGTCCGTGCCAGAACTCACGCGCACTGAGCAGACCGAAGACCGCACCGAGATTGGAGTGGGCGACGACACCAGTCAGCAGTCCTGCCAGTCCGAACATCGTGGCCGTCTTGTGCGCTTCTTTCTGCAGCATCACGAACTCGATCATCATGAAGAACAGGTACGCGCCGTAAAGCGTTCCCATCCACCAGATGTTGGACGTGGGGTTGGCGCCAATCACGTTTCCCACCGGCATGCGCCACGAGTTTTCGATCTCGAAGGCGATTACCAGAAAACCGGCGACGATGGTCGCAATCGACAGGAACACCGCCCGCTTGGCGATCGGATTGAAATCCTTGAAACCGAATACGTGGCCGATCGATGATACGATGCACAGCCCGGTAGAGGTGACGACAAAAAATACGTAGCCGGCGATCAACACACCCCAGGGAACGTCCCGGGTAACGCCGAACGTATGCTCGTGCCCAGCGATGATCGAGTGAACGCCGAAAGCGACACCGATCAGCGTGAGCAGCCCGCATCCCATCACCGCCGCAGTGTATTTCCACGACGCCGTCGATTCAAGGCCGCCTTCCTGCGGCACAACCCCTGCGAAGAAATTGTTCATCACATGCTCCTTCTTGTTTCTGTTTTGATGCAGGTATGATTGCGGATTAGGGCGGTTGCCCCGATCTCCATGCTAAAAGGTACTGTTGTCCACCGTGGAATCGGAGGTTCTCAGTTTAGGCAGAACTTTCAACTCGAACAAAGTGTGCAGCGCCGCTCCGCCGATCCAGAAAACCAGAAATAATATTCCGTCCATTTTCAGCTCCTCTCAGTTCCTCGATAGATTCAGTTATCGTTTTGTGTTCACCTAACACGCTTAGGGGCGCTTCAGCGTTCACACGACAATAACATATACATGACCATTGTCAAGTTATTTACCTGTATATTTTATTACAAAACATTAAAAAATTTACATTAAAGATATTTTTATATTATGATTTTAATATGTTATGTATCTAAAAATGTTTAGTTCAATCCGCACATAAAAGGGCGCATTTTTATCCCAGGGCACGTTTTACCAAAAATGGGCGTAAATTGCGCCTATTAAATCACTTCCTTAAAAAGAATCAGGACAAAGGGATCAAGAAAGGATCAGGAACGCATCGACGAGACGCTGAGCGCTTCTCCTCTATAAGCCAATCATGTTATGGAATTACATGGAAATAAAAACATTGTCCGGACGGACCGGTGACGGTTCGATCAATGCACAAAGATACATGTAGAAGCGGCTATACCTTCAGGAGCGCAGATGACCGAGGGGACAGGTTTGGCTCTGTCCCCTGCTCCGCCTTTGCCCCGCCGGGTAAAAAAAAACCCCTGCCGGGAATCCGGCAGGGGCCTCACTGAAGCAAAACCCGGGGTCGTCAGAGGGCAACCACCTTCTTTTTCCGTCCGGGTCGTGAAATCGGGGTAATCTTCTTGATCTTGCTGGGCACCAGGGTATTCGAGAAGAAAGCGCTGCAGCGCTGCCGCTTCTCGAACGGGCAGTCGATGATATTCCAGCACGGCGTGTAGGAAAGGAGTTTCTTCACCGCGTTGATACTGATTCCATGCTCATGGATCATTTCCCGCAGACATTCGATCCACTTGATGTCGCGCATCGAATAGTAGCGCCATTTTCCTCTGCGCTGCGGCCTTACCAGCCCGCAGTCCTCGTAGTTTCTCAAGGTTCTCTGATGCACACCGAGGAGCTTTGCCGCCATTCCTATCGTGAAGATCGCTTCGTCCTGAGAGATCATGGTATCCTCCTTCGTATAAGTGGTGGTTGATGCCACGTTCCCCTACTCCGCATGATGATGCCTGAACCGATCCCCGAGAAAATACTCGCCGATCAGAAAACAGGCGCCGAGCACGCCGAAACCGCTCATGATGATGGCCAGTTCCGGTCCGGTCGGAACATAACTGTTATAAGCCGGCATTCCTTCGAATCCGGAATACTGGGGGATCGCCTGCCCGGCCACCACCATGTTGAGCCGCGAAAAGAACTGACCGACAAGCACCATCAGTCCCGACAGGGACAGGGCTTCGATCGAGTTGAGCCTGGTCACGAGCAGCAGCGCGAACGGCAGGGCAAGGCCGATGCCAAGCTCGAAAACCCAGAAGCTGGTTGACAGCGAACCGCGGGTAAGCACTGCCGCAGCTTCCCCGAGCGCTTCATTGCCGACCGAAAAATTAACGAATTTCCAGCCGTTTGCTATCGCGATCATGAAAATCATCAGAAGCATGACTTTACCACCCGACTGCATTGCCTTGAAATCGTCTGTATCGACCTTCTTCCCTCTCAGGGAGTAGGACGCATGGGTGAAGATGACGATTGCCGCAGCGCCGGACAGGAAGGCCGAGGCCAGGAAAAAGATCGGCAGCTGCGACCCGTACCAGAATGGTCGCGCGTTGAGAGATGCGAAAACCGAACCGAGATTGGAATTTGCGAACAATTCCGTCACCGCCGCGCACACCCCCAGGGCGATAGCCAGTTTGAACCGCCTCGTGACGATCAGGTACATTTCGACCATCATGATGCCGACCGCCAGGCCGTACAAGGTGCCCATCCACCAGATATTGGAAGTCGGGTTCGGATAGAGGATGACGCCAAGCGGCATCCGCCAGACGTTCTCCAGTTCCAGGCCGATCACCAGAAAGGCGCCGAAGATGGCGGCGATGGACAGCCATACCATCCGGTTCGCGACCGGGGCCAGGTTATTGCCGCCGAACAGGTGGCTCAGTGCGGCAAGCCCGCAGAGCCCGGTAGAAATAATCGCGAAATAGGCATAGGTCGAGATCGCGATTCCCCATGGAACCTCCCTGGTAACGCCCAACGCGTGATGATGCCCGACGAAGAGCGCATAGATACCTGCGGATACGCCGATGGCAATCAACGCCAGGGCGACCCACAATGAGAGGTTGAACTGCACCTTGCGAAAACTTCCTGCTTCCAATACTGCTGCATGTGACTGTGAAGACATGGTTCCTCCTATATGAACGGTCTGGTTGATCTATCGGAATTGTTGAGTAACGGGGTCCGGTTCGGCAGGCGCCTGATCAGCGAGCTTGCCGAAAAAGATATACCCCAGTACGATCGGTGCAGAGAACGGACCGAGTATCACGAAGAGCAGAAGACAGAGCGAGAACCAGAAGCATTCGCCTGCTTTGTCTAACCAGCTCCAGGACATCGGGGATTCGATGATCGAACGGTCTGGGTGTGCTTGAGTAAGTGTTGCTGCCATGTCGGCCTCCTTTCAACTGAGCGTTTCAGGTTTACTTGCCCTTATAAGAGCAAGGGGCATGCCAGCAGACGAAGAAAGAGCTATCAGATCACAATATATTTCCTAACTACTTAATATTAAATATGATAGCGACTACATATTCGATCAGGTATGCAGTTTGATCGGGATCCATTTCCAGAAACTTCTTCCCCATAGGAAGTATTTTGCGTCCTCGGCTGCATGCCGTAAGACGCAGAATACGCCCTGCCAGGATTTTTATACTATGTACTTAAAAATCATTGGGTTACTGATGATTGAGCGAGAACCCTATCGATCGGCACGTACCTTCGCGCAGCGAAACCAATCTGCGGAAGGATAAATTTTAGTATCAAAATCAATAATTTAACGATTAACTAAGAACGCTGGGCGCAAAATACTCCCTGATGGAGAGTAAATTTGAACTGCAGGAAACGAAATGAGGGGAAACTGGGAGGGATTGGTATTGACCAGGAGAGCTCCGTCGTTCAGCGGTTCCGGAACTCTCCTCAAAGCCGATGGCTAGTGACCGGAAC
The DNA here is from genome assembly GCA_022340565.1 of Desulfofustis sp. Taxonomy (GTDB): domain Bacteria; phylum Desulfobacterota; class Desulfobulbia; order Desulfobulbales; family Desulfocapsaceae; genus JABDQA01. Next base: position 3,503 of record JAJDNR010000140.1, on the reverse strand, counting down.
CGGTGGAGGCTCCTTCTTCCGCCGCACCGGACATCCGGGCATACCCCCGCACTCCGATGTGGCAGGACGTGCACCGGGTATCGGAAGCGAAAGCGGTGGACCCGTCATGACAGGCGCCGCAATAGTTCCCCGCATAGAGGGATTTCATGGTGAAATCTTCCTGCTGCTCGGCGGCGCCGATTCTCATCACGAACAGCTCATCATGGCAGGATTCGCAATCAAGTCCCATATCCTCGGTGTGGGTGGCGTGTTCGAAGATGACCGCTTTGACCGGCTTGGTCCAGACAATGGTCTGTTCGGGCGCCGTATGACATGAGCCGCACTGGGTGTCTGCCGCAAAGGCGGTGCTGCCGTCATGACAGGCGCCGCAATAATTGCCCTCGCTGAAGGACGCCATGGTGAAATCGTCGAGTTCCTGGGCGGCGCCGGCTTCCATTGTGAACAGCTCGTCATGACAGTCTTCGCATGCAAAGCCGGCATCCGCGGTATGGGTCTCGTGACTGAAGGAAACCGATTTCAGCGGCTTGGTCCAGACAATGGTCTCTTCAGGCTCCGTATGACATGAACCGCACTGGCTGTCTGCCGCAAAGGCGGTGCTGCCGTCATGACAGGCGCCGCAATAATTGCCCTCGCTGAAGGACGCCATGGTGAAATCGTCGAGTTCCTGGGCGGCGCCGGCCTCCATTTCGAACAGCTCGTCATGGCAGTCATCGCATTCAAAACCGGCGTCCATGGTATGGGTTTTGTGACTGAAGGTGACCGACTTCAGGGGCTTGGTCCAGACAATCGGCTCTGCGGGGCCGTATTCATCCTCGTCATACGGTTCCTCCGTCGGCTGGTTCGCTGCAATGACTCCACCGCTCACCAGAAGGATCATCAGACTCAGCATTATCACTCGTATTTTCATCATACTCTCCGCTTGCTAAAAAAGCCTCCCGTCAGGGTGCAGGTGCCAGGTGGATTCGTTAAAGACTGCCTAGGCGTTCGTGTAGAACACATTCGGCACCGCACCGGCTTCCGGCCTGAGCACCCAGACCAGCGTCTCCGGCTGATGCACCAGTTGATAGACCCTGCTGTTCACATCGCTGAGATCCCCGAACACCCTGACGTCGGCCGGGCAGGCCTCGGCGCAGGCGGTGAGGGTCTCGCCCTTGGACAAACGGGTATCCCAGCAGAAGTTGCATTTATCCACGGCCCTGGTCTCTTCGTTGAAATAGCGTGCATTGTAGGGACAGGCCGCCATGCAGGTTTTGCAGCCGATACAGCGGCTGGGTTTCATCACGATGATGCCGGTTTTCTCATCCTTCCAGGTGGCGGTCGTCGGACAGACCCGGACACACGGCGGGCGGTTGCACTGGTTGCACAGAATCGGCATGAAAATCGTTTCCTCGCCGCCGCCGACGATATCCCGGCGGCGTTCCAGAATGGTGGTTCTGAAGCCGTAGTCGGGCACGCTATTGGTTTTTACGCAGGCCTCCTTGCAGAGTTCGCAGTCGACGCAAAGATGCTCGCGCATGACCATCGCGTAATGGGGGCTGTAGGGATATTTTCCGTGCTTGGGCACGACATCGTTGGCAAATACATTGGTTACCGAGGTAAGGGACAGAACCTTCCCTCCGAGATAGACGCCGGTCACCGCCAAACCGATCCGCAACAGCTTCCGCCGCTCCCGCGACGGTAGGGTATCGGGACGCTCCGCTTTGGTCTTTTCGATTTCACTGATTTTCATGTTTTGCTCTCACTGAGAATTAAAGCCTTTACCGCACCGCATTTTTATCCGCGCATAATTACAGATTGGCCCTCTAAAATCAACTGCAATGTACCACAAAATGAGCAACCGGTCCGGCATCCAGGCCAAGGATCCGCCGCACAAACCGATGCAAAAAAGTCTTTAATTAAATAATTAAACTACCGGTCGATGACCGTAGCTCAGTCGTCTTGAGGTGTCAAGCTCTTTGTACCGGATCCGTCATCAAAACTGAATGGTGGCAGTCAGGTTCCGAAAACGATATAATTACACGTGCTCCTGCCAATGACTGAAGCACGCGATCGGCGTTGGCTCGAAGCAGGTTATCAGCAACCTCAACCCTCAACCGGCCTCCCGCATGCCCAGGAAAAACACCGGTCCTCTGGCCATTTTCGGCATCAGAATTAAATCAATCGCCGTGGTGACGATCTTTCTCGCCGCCCTGCTCGCCGTTGTCACTCGAGACGAAATCGGTTCCCTGTTCGCCCCCCGTGGTGCCGTGGAACAGATGCCTCAGAAACAGCATGAGCGGAGCGGCGATGAACGGGACATCGTCGTCGACGAAGCGATGCTGAGCAAAGCGATAGAGAACGTGAAGACGGAAAAACTGGCGGAAATGGAGAGAGGAGACGGATCGATACCGACCGACCGATTCTTCTACATCGTCGAACTGGTGAGCGGCGGCGACCTCGAAGGCGTTGATCTGACCATTGAACCGGAGCAGGTCATCATCGTTTCCGAGGGCGGCACGCGCACCACCATCAACCGTACCGACGTAAAACAGATTTACCGCCATAAACTCCCGCCGTCCCGGAAAGAATAGCAGCGTATTTCCGCAGCCGGTCGAGGCGGTGCCCTGGAGGCAGGCCACAACAACCAGAGAATCGATCAATCACATGAATGTCCTGAAAACCCTGAGTCCGCGCATTGAATCTTTGCACCTGCAGCCTGTTCTTGTCCTTCTGGCCGTGCTGTCCCTGTCCGGATGCGGCGTCATTCTCCTCAGCGGAGCGGCGGCGGGAACGGTCGGTTACGTCAGCGGCGAGTTGACCGCCACCCTGGACAGCACCTACGAGCAGGTGGTTGTGGCTACCGACCGGGCCATTACCGAAAACTCGATCCAGGAAATCGCCAGAACGGAAGAGCGAAGTCAGATCTCCTACGTGCTCAAAACGGCCCAGGGCGACAAGGTCCAGATCAAGATAGCCGATGCGGCCGGAGAACGGGCCAGCATATCGATCAGGGTCGGAGTCTTCGGCGATGAACCCCTGTCTCGACAGATCCTCCATGAGATCGAGTCCCGCCTGAAAAGCTGAATCAGCCGACGGCCGCCATCATATGTACGCCATGCACCGCTGCCTCGCGATCGTTCTGATGTTCGCGTCGATGTCGTCGAGCCGGCCTGCGGTTTCGCAAACCGCTGCCGACACCGGCCTGAAAGCCGCCATACAGCATGCGCTGGAGCAGCGGCAGCGTCCGGAACTCATTGCCGGCCGCGTTGCAGACCTGATCCGGTCCGCTGAATATCGCCAAGCCGAGAGCATCCTGTCCGAGCTGCTGGTATCGAGACCGCTCGATATCGATGGTTTCCGACTACTTGAACATGTCTATCAGCTGCTGTCCTCCGCCGGCAATACGCGAGATTTCGACCTCTGGTGCAAGGCCAGCCCGTTCTCTCACTTTCCGTTCACGATCAGGGGCATGCATTACTATGAACGGGCGCGCGCCCTCGATGGCGCCAACCAGACCCGGCTGC
>JAJDNR010000132.1 GCA_022340565.1 Desulfofustis sp. | reverse complement strand
CTGAAATACGGAGCCACTGCATTTCCCGGATCTGAATACTATCTCTGAATCTTTATGGCTACCTTGAAAAATTGTCTTTCGGCTCAAACTCTGCGTTACGCATGGAAATTTTATCCTCGACATATCAACTATATGCCTCCGGTAAAATTTCCATGCGTGCCTTGATTTCGAACCAAAATCCTAATTTTTCAAAGTAGCCTAATGGATAGACGGCCTACCCACCGCCGATAGACGGGAGAAACGAGACCTTGTCGCCTTCGGCGAGGGAGTGGCCGAAGCCGGCTTCCCTGCCGTTTATGTAGATGGATTCGACGTGCTCCGGCTTGATGCTGAGATGAACCAGCAGCGATGTCACCGTGGCCGGTGCCTCGAGTTCGACGGCGGCCTCCGCGAAGCGGTTGGTCCGCAGGGGCGGGAACAGTTTGACGGTGACTTGTATCATATCCCCACCATCACCTGAACACTGGCACTATGCAAATAGCAGCCGGATTGATGGTCGGTGCTCCCAAGACAGGCTCTAGCCGACCCCGCCGATCGAAACATGCTTGGTTTCGAGATAGGCATTGATGCCTTCGCTGCCCAGTTCGCGTCCCCAGCCGCTCTGCTTGAATCCGCCGAAGGGACAGTTACTGGTCGACGGCACCGGGTCATTTATACCGACCGTTCCCGCCTCGAGGGCTTCGGAAACCCTGAACATCCGGTTGAGATCGGTGGTGAACGCGTAAGCGGCAAGACCGAATTCGGTGTCGTTGGCCCGGGCGATCGCCTCCGCTTCGTTTTCGAATCGATACAGGGCCGCGACCGGGGCGAAGATCTCCTGCCGATAGCATCGCACCGTCTCCGGCATGTCGGCGAGCAGCGTCGGCTCCAGAAAAGCTCCCTTCTCTCCTCTGCGTTTTCCGCCGGTCAGCACTCGTCCTCCCTGCTGCACTGCATCATCGATGAATGACAGCGCAGAGGCCAGCGCCTTGCTGTCGATCAGCGGGCCGATATCGACCCCGTCCTCATCCCACGCACCGACCCGCAGCGACTCGATTTTCGCCTTCAGCTCAGCGCAGAAGCGCTCGTATATCGATGCCTGGATATAGATGCGGTTGGAGGCGATGCACGACTGACCGTTGTTTCTGAATTTGGTGATCAGGATGCCGTCGATCGCCTGCTTGAAGTCGGCGTCTTCGAAGACGATGAGCGGCGCGTTGCCGCCCAGTTCCAAGGACAGTTCGGTGCAGGTTTCGGCCGCCCCCCTGATCAGCGAGCGTCCGACCTCGGTGGAGCCGGTGAAGCTGATCTTCCGGCATTTGGGGTTCTCGAGCATTTCCGCAGCAATCTCTGCCGCCGGACCGACCACCAGCTGGAAGACACCGGCGGGAAGCCCGGCACGTTCGACGCAGCGGGCGAATTCGCACGACGACATCGGCGTGGCACTGGCTGGTTTGAGGATGACCGTACAGCCGGCGGCGAGAGCCGGAGCCATTTTGCGGACGGCAAGAACCAGGGGAAAGTTCCACGGGGCAATGGCGCCGACCACCCCGATCGGCTGCCTGATCACCAGATGCCGCTTGCCGTCGGCCTGCTGGGGGACGACCCTGCCGTACGCTCGGCGGCCTTCCTCGGCGAACCAGAGCAGGTGGTCGATGGACATCGCCACCTCCCCTTCGGCCTGAGCCAGCGGCTTGCCGTTTTCCCTGGAGATCTGTTCGGCAATCAGATCACCGCTTGCTTTCAGTTCAGCGGCGATGGCCCTGAGGTATTCCCCCCTTTGTTTGGCAGTTACGGTTTTCCAGCCTTCAAAGGCCGCCGCCGCGTCATCGATTGCCTGTCTGATTCCGGCCCGGTTGATGGTCGCCACCGTCGCCAGGGGCTCCCCCGTTGCCGGGTCGATCACTTGGAGCCGGCTTTCGCTGTCATGCCAGGCTCCGTTAAGAAACAATTCGTAGTGCTTCATCATATCAACTCACTCAGGTTAACACCGTTTCATGACCGCCACGTTTTCGATCGACCCCTCAGAGGAGCCACATTGACAGTGCGGGTACAAAAGCCAAAATAAGGACAACGATAAGCATGGTGAGAACAAAGATAACCGCATGCTTTGAGATTTCCATCACCGATGCGCCCGTTACCCCCGACACAACGAAGAGATTGAGCCCCAGCGGCGGAGTGATGAATCCGATGCCGAGGGCGGTAATCATGAAGATGCAGAAATGGATTTCATTCATCCCGATTTCGAGTGCAAGCGGCAGGAGCAGCGGGGAGAGAATAACGATGTTCGGGGTGGTCTCCATGACGCAGCCGGCAACCATCAGTATAGCCAGCATCAGCAGGATAATGAGGTATTTGTTGGTGGTCAGTTCGGTAATGGCCTGGACGAAATATTGAGGAACCTGCAGCGAGGCGAGTGTCTGGGCCAGCGGCAGCGACATCGCGATGATCGGTACGATTACCCCGTTTACTTTTGCCGATGTTTCCAGCATATCGGGAAAATCCTTCAACTTCAGGGTCCCCTGGAAAAAACCGATGATGATGGTGGTCATGACCGCGACTGCGGCAGACTCGGTTGGCGTGAAAATACCAGAATAGATACCGCCCAAGATAATGAACGGAATTAGCAGCGCCCAGCGGCCCTCATAGACAGTCTTTGCAAAGTATTTAAAATCAAAGCCTATACTCGAATCCTCATAGCTTTTGAATTTGTTGACGATGATGTTGGTGATCATAACCGATGCGAGGATCATCACCCCGGGCACTGCAGCCGCAAGAAACAGGGTCGAAGCGGAAATTCCGAGAACCAGGCCGATGATGATATAGGCGATCGACGGTGGAATCAATATACCGGTACAGGCCCCGGCGGCAACCATTGCGCAGGCATAGCCTTTCGGGTATCCCTTCTCCACCAGACGGCCAATGGTGATGCGGCTGATCGCCGCGGCATCGGCCGCGTCGGATCCGGAAATACAGGCAAAAAAGCCGCAGCCGAGCACCGTCGATGTTCCTGACCCGGCCTTCTGCCAGCCCATTGCTGCTTCCGCTACCTGGAGCAGTTTCAAAGACAAGCCTGTCCGTACGAGCACATCGCCCGTTAAGATAAAGAGCGGTACCGCAATCAGCGCAAATGAATCAACCCCGTCAAACAGGGCCTCGCCCAGAAGGGTAAGCGGCAACACCTGGGTGTAATAGAGCATGGCCATCGATCCAAGCCCGATGACAACCCAGATCCTGACTCCGAGAAGTATCAGAACAACCATGCCGATCAGCGGCCCGTAAAAATCCCAGCCGAGCGCCAGTTCCTGTGCCTGCATTGCTAACGGATACATGTTTTCTGCTCCTGTTATTCAAAAAGAGGATTGCCTTCAAACACAGGCCTGTTGGCTTTCAGGTCATTCCAGTCACGCCATAGCGACTGAAGAATGCGGAGTACCATCATTGAAAATCCGATTGGAACGGCAGCAAGGAACCATGCTTGACTGATCCTCAAACCATGGGTGACGGAGCCGAAATGCAGGGAAGTCAAGACCGACTCCATGGACATGTAAATAGACACGAATGCCAGGATCAGCGTAACGATATCACCGAAAATGTAGAGGATCAGTTTCATCCGGTTCGGCAGCATATTGAGGATGACATCTATCCTGATGTGAGCTCGTTCCTTGATTGCAGCCGAGGCGCCGATATAGGCGATATAAATAAATGCGTATCGGGCAATCTCCTCGGTCCAGACAGATGAATAGGAAAGTACGCTGCGCCTTATCACTTCGATAAAAATGGTACTGACAATCAGCGCATACAAAGGCAGCAGGAGGTATCGCTCACCGTTTTCGTCAATCGCACGAAGAATCGTTTTAAACTCCATCGGTCATCCTCATTATTGAAATCAATTCCAGGCGGCCCGGCAAAGCTGCGCCGAACCGCCCGCTCATCTTTCAATGCTTATGCTTCTACGTCATGTACGAAGTAGTTGCTGTAGGTGTTGGCAGCTTCCTGCAACGCGTCGAACTTGTCCACTGAACCGAGCAGTTCTTTCTTGATGTCATCCCAAGCCGGCAGCTGAGCTCCTGCCTTGGCGACCCACTGTTCTCTCTCTTCCGAGGTCGGAGCGTAGAACTGCACTCCTGCCTTGGCCATTTCAGCCATGGCGTAAGCCCGGGCGGCCGGCACCATGGCGAGGTTCTGGCGGAAGGTTACATCACTGGCAAACTCAACACCTTCCTGGACATCTTTCGGCAGGCTGTTGAACCAATCCAGGTTGCAGGAATAAACCTGTGCATCGGGAACTGCAGCGTTGAAAGTAATCCAGGAGAGGATTTCCTTGAAGCCGAATACATACAGGGCGCCAACTGCAGGATCCAGGGCGTCGGCAACGCCCTGCTTGATAGCAGAAGAGGTTTCGCCCCATGCTACCGGTGTCGGGTTTGCGCCGAGCAGCTGGTAGAATTTCTGGAGGATCTTCGACCCCGGTACGCGGAACTTGATGCCCTTCAGCTGATCCGGGGTTTTGATCGGGCCGTCTACGCCTTTGCGGATTGCACACGTTCTCGGATCAATATTGCAATACCAGAGTGCTTTAAACCCTTTGTCTTCAATTTTCGGGTTGATCTCGCCCTTCCAGGCGTCAGAGGTAACAAGGTTGATGAACTGTTGGTTTTTACCGCACATGTACGGGATGTTTATGACATCCGCAGCCGGCGCGAACGGAGCGAAGTTGGAGATAGAGTGCTGAGCGGCCTGGATGGTTCCCGCCTGGACCTTCTGGACCAGGGCGCTTCCGGCACCAAGTTGACCACCCGGGGCAAGTTTGACATATATTTGACCGTTGGTGGAGTTCTCGATATTATCTTTGAAGTTCCACTGCATGATAGGATAGGACCGGGATGCCCCGAGGATGTAAGCAGTGGCCAGATTCATCGTGAATTTGGCATTCTTCTGACGTTCCTTTTCCTCATTGGCTGTCTGCGCCACGGCCTCATCGTTCCACAGAAAACCGTTGCCGAGCGCCACTACTGCAGCAGTGAAGCCGACCTTTGCACTGACTTCCATAAAACGGCGACGATCTTTGTTTTTTAGGTCCTTCATTACATTCTGATGTTCCATGATTTTCTCCTGTATTAGTTGTTTTTTGTGTCAGGGTTTGACTTCCAATCCGCCTCTTTGAAAAGAGCCGCAACGATAAATGCGATTGATGCAACGAACATGATAAGAAATTCACCGACGTCACCGATGTGAAAAATTTCCCATTCATAAACGATATTTGCTTTACCAATCAGCATGTTAATCACATAAAGACTGAACAATGCAGTCGCCACGACAATGGCAATCCGAGCCCCCAGTGTGTGCTCGGAATTTTTTTGTTGGTTTGCCATATCTGATCTCAACTGTTGATTTTGGTTATGTCGGCCCAGTCCATTGCTCTCTGCGGGTATCAGGAACCGATCACCTTGTAGACGGCATTGCAGTCTTCTTTGCCGTGACCGGCCGACGATGCCTGTTTGTAGAGCTCAAGGGCCGCTTCCATGGTTTTCAGATCAAGTCCCCAGGAACGCGCCATCTCACAGCCGAGCCGCACATCCTTCAATGCCAGATCCAATCCGAAGCGATTGTTGAAGTCTCCGGCGGCGATCCACGGTCCGCGAACATCCATCTGGAAACTCCTGGCACCGGTATCCTGCAGCAGCTCGACCAGCACCTTCTTTTCGATGCCTGCCTTCTCCCCGGCACGCATGCCCTCGGCGAGTACCGCAAGGTTGGCCATGCCCACCATGTTGCTGATCAGCTTGACCGCGCAGGAGGCCTCGACACCGCCCATATAGTAGGCCGGTGAACCGATGATCGGCCAGATATCCGAGAGTTTCTCATACAGGGCTTTGTCTCCTCCGATAAACAGAGGCTCTTCAGCTTTTTCCGCATGAGCCGGGGTTTTGCCGAGCGTGCACTGGATGAATCCGATGCCCTTTTCCTGTGCCGCATCCCTCAGTTTCACCGAGGTTTGCGGATCAATGGTGCTCAGCTCGACATGCACGGCCCCACTGTTCATTTTGTTGAGCAGCCCTCCTTCACCGAGCATCACCCCTTCGACATGCTGGGGCATCGGCAGGCTCGTGAAGACCATATCGCAGCCGCCGAGATCCCCCAGTGAACCGGCCGCCTTTCCAGAGGTCCCGGCATCCAGGGTGCGTTTTACCGCATCCGTGCTGAGATCGAAAACCAACACATCCTTGCCGGCCCTGATCAGATTCCGCGCCAGCGGTCCTCCCATCAGTCCGACTCCAATAAACCCGATCGACATCTTATTCCTCCATATGATTACTGATTATTACCCCATGGACAAACGCATCAAGCTGCCGCGCCCTGCCCCTTTAGCCTTCGATAAGCCAGTCGAGACCGAGCTCCACCAGCTTTCCGCGGGTCGGCCGGCCCTCTTTGTCCCAACCGGACATCTCGTAATACAACTCGATCCAGCCCCTGAACTCGTCTGGATTGAAGCGCAAACCTTTCAACGGGCCCGCCGGCATCTTTTCGAACCAGCGGCGGATCAACGTGTCGTCGTCCGGCGTGAAGCCGCAGCGGTTGTTGAAGACGCGGGCCATCACGTTGCCCCGCTCGACGCCGTTGACGATCTCATAGAGACTTGTTTCCCAGCCGGTGATCGCCTGAACCGCCTCCACCAGCCTGGTGAAGGTAAGCGCATGGATCGGCACCGAGCAGAAGTTGCAGAGGCACAGCAGGTTGTTGATACCCCATGCCTTCTGGCCGATATAGAAGAAGCGTACCTTGGCGGCATCCGTCTTCGCCGGTTCGACCGGGTCGAGCAGCCCCATCGGGAACAGCTTGGAGATGCCCTCGCCGACGAAGGCGACGTCGTGCGGCGTCTCGATATGGTCGGCACCGGTCGGCGACAGCGCGAACCCGAGGCCCATGCCGGTCTTGCCGCGTCCGTCGTGGAACGCAAGTTCCTGGCCCTTGATGTGGAACGCGTAGCGCTCGGCGCCGCGGCCGATCTTCTCGGCGGCGCGCTTGACGCCGAGACTGAGGACCTCCCCGATGCCTTCTTTGGCGGCGATCTGCTTGATCAGCCAGATCATCGCGTGGGCATCGCCGTAGCCGATGGAGCGGCCGCCGGTATCGGCATCGGTGAGAATGCCATTCTCGTAGCACTCCATCGCAAAGGCAATCACCGCGCCGGTGGAGACAACGTCGAGACCGAGCAGGTTGCAGAGCTGCGTGCCGTGGGCAACGGCGGGCAAGTTGTCGATCGCGCACATGGAGCCTAAAGCGGCCAGCGCTTCGTATTCGGCGCCGCCGAACCGTTTGTCCAGCGGAAACTCGGGGTCGTCCCACTCGACCTTGCGCTTGCAGGCGACGCTGCACTGCCAGCAGGTGCCGGGTCCCTTGAATATAGTCTCATGATAGGCCGGAGCGGCGAGCTTGGCGGCCCCCTCGAACTGCCCTTCCTTGAAATTTCTGGTGGGCAAAAAGCCGCCGGCATTGACCCCTTCCACCAGTCCGATCGTTCCGAACTTGGACAGACCGACGTTGGGCGGATGCTCCTTGATCCGCTTGCGGTGCCAGGTCGCGATCTCCTTGACCTTGTCGGGATCGGCGAATTCGAGCTTGCCGGTTCCGCGGACCGCGATCGCCTTGAGCTTCTTGGAGCCCATCACCGCCCCCATGCCGGTGCGTGCGTTATAATGTTCGAGATCGTTCTGCAGGCAGGCGTAGGGAATCAGCTGTTCGCCGGCAGGGCCGATACTCGAGACCCGCACCCTCTTGTCCCCGGTCTCCTCCTGAATCTTTACCAGCGTCTCCCAGTTGTCGAGGCCCCACAAGGAGGAGGCATCCCGGATCTCCACGTTGCCGTCATTGATCCACAGATAGACCGGCTTTTCGGCGGCCCCCCTGATGATGACCGCATCGAATCCGGCAAACTTGAGTTCAGGGCCGAAGAAGCCGGCTGCCTCGGTTTCGGCGAATCCGCCGGTCAGTGGGGATTTGGCGCCGACCGAATAGCGGTTGAAACCCGATATCGGAGCACCGGTCACAACGCTGCACGCGAAGATCAGCACGTTATCAGGACCCAGCGGGTCGACGCCGGGAAGATTTTCCCTCAGCAGGGTTTCGGCGATAAAGCCGGTTCCGCCGAAATAGGTCCGATACCAACGCGATTCCGGTTCGCGAATCTCATGCGTGCCTCCGCTCAGGTCGACGATGAGTATTTTCCCGTTATAACCAAACGCCATGTT
>JAJDNR010000059.1 GCA_022340565.1 Desulfofustis sp. | reverse complement strand
AAGGTTTTCTCCGGAGTTGATGTTCAGCTCGTTGACGATCGGGCCGTTTACGATGACGGTAAGGGCCGCCCCGCCGGTGCTCGTGGCCATGCCGTGGTAGTTGAAATCGGGGTGGCACATGCCTCTGACCGCCGAAAGTATAACCGGCATGTATTCGGGCAGGCATCCGGCCATAACCGCATTTACCGCGATCTTGTCAGCAGTGATAACGAGATTGCGGGTGGCTATGCGGGCCACCGCCTGATCGCCGCTCATCCCCGCCGCAGAAAGCATTGCGGCTATGGACGATTGACTGGGAGGGATGACGGGAAATCCGTCGGTCCATCCTTTCTGGTAATATGCCTCGATCAGCTTGGCGGCAGCCTCAGGTGAGCCGTAGTCAGCCATATCAAACCTGTTCAGCAGCAGAGAATCAAACCTCTTGACCCCGGTAATCCGCGGATGAGGTTGGTCACATATCGAACCCGGCGGGGCTGCCGGCAGCCCCGCTGCGCGCTGTTCCGGCGCCGTGAATTTCCGGGACACCCAGAAGACTTCTACTCCTATCATACCGCTTTTGCAATATGGGATCCGCCGAAATCTGCCGGCCTGGCGGGCTCGCTGTCCCGAGAACGCGCCTCGGCATACTGCCGGATGTCGAGCGGCTGTCAATTTAACTGAGGCTTGAATCGGCAATTATTTATATAGTGAACAGGAACGAGGATGGCCAGAGCGACAAACACAACGCTCTGATGTTTTGGTCACCACGGTATCGCCAGGGAACGCCCTGGCCTACTATTATGCTTCACTGTTCCCGGTCAGGACGGCTTTGAAAATTCATGCTCGGCAGGCCTAATTCCACAATTCATTCGTATGGCTCCATCATTTTCGCAGCCTGTTTTACCATCCAGGCTGTGGGGATCGGTACATACGTGGCTTACGGCGTTTTTTTCAATGCCCTGATTGCCGAGTTTCAATGGTCCAGAGCGACTATTTCGGGTGCCTCATCGCTGGCTTTTTTTATGATGGGTTTCGTCGGCATGCTGATCGGACGTCTCAATGACCAGTATGGGCCCCGCCTGCTCATGTCAATTACCTCGCTGTTTTTCGGGGCGGGCCTTATGCTGATGTCTCAGGTCGATTCGGTGCCGCGGCTCTACCTGTGTTATGGCCTTCTCGTCGGCATTGGCCTGAGTTCAATGGATGTCATTGCCCTCACCACCATAGCCCGCTGGTTTTCTCTGCGGCGAGGGGCGATGACCGGCCTTGTGAAGGTTGGAACCGGCGCCGGTCAATTCACCATACCGCTGATCGCGAGTCTTCTTATCGGACTGGCCGGCTGGCGGCATACCTTTCTCATTCTTGGCCTGGCAGCGTCCTGTATCCTCTTCAGTATAGCCCAGGTTCTCAAACGAGACCCTGATGATTTTAAGTACCTAGGAAAAAAAGACAGGTCATCAGGTGAGGAGATCGAAAAAGCTGGAACCGCCGGCATCAGCTTTGAAAAAACGAGAAAAACCTATCAATTCTGGAATCTCTGTTTCGTTAATTTCCTGATCGTTTTCTGCCTCATCAGCATCATTATTCACATTGTCCCCCACGCTCGAGATATTGGCTTGTCTGCCAGCCATGCTGCAGGAGTCCTGTCAACCATCGGGGGAGTCAGCATGATAGGCCGGTTTGTGTCGGGCCTTGCCATCGACCGATATGGCAGCAAGGCAATCATGGGTGCAAGCCTGCTGCTTTTGATCATTTCATTGTCGTGGCTGCAGGCTGCGGAGTCACTCTGGATGCTTTACCTCTTTGCCTGCATCTATGGTCTCGCCCACGGGGGGTTATTTACTGCCATATCTCCTATGGTGGCTGAAATTTTCGGCATCAGGGCCCATGGCACTATTCTGGGTATTGTTGTCTGTTTTGGCACCACCGGCGGTGCGATAGGTCCCATATTCACCGGTCAGCTTTTCGATATGACCGGAAGCTATGCGATCGCATTTTATGCCTTCATGATCACAAGCCTGTGCAGTCTGGTGTTACTCGCCTTATTGAAACCAATCCGGGATAAGAGCTAGTCATGAGTGCGGCAAGAGCTGCGCGAGCAGTTTCAAATCATCAGCGAAGCTCTCTGCCCGTGTTATTGGCCAGGCCTCTGTTCCTGCCAGAGAGGGGCGGCGGCACTCCTGTTCTGACACCGGGCCACCGGCCGGCCTTGCTCTTGAGATGAACTCGCAGCAGGCTCGTTGGTCTCATCAATCGTGCACATACAGCTCGTCAATTTCATCCCACATGTCCAGATCCCCCCGACGGAGCTGTATCAGGTTTTTGTAATAGAAAACCTGTACGGACAAGATCTCCAGACGCAACTCCTGGCATTTCTTGGGGTTGTCCGGGGCGAGGGCGCAGGCCTCTTGATCGGACATCTCCAGAATCCGGTCGATTTCCTGCAGCATCGAATCACTGGTCAACCTGAGAAATCTGTCCATCGGGATAATCACGGGGGGCGCGTAGTTAAGCCGCTCGAGCCGTTGGGCCGTTTCTTCGATCAAGGCGTCGCTTGAGCCGTCGCCAAGGTTTTTGACCTCCTGCTTGAGCAGCTCGACCTGATGGTCGAAGGACATTGTACCGGTCATCGATTACACTCCTGTGGTTGCCGGTTTATCGGCTGCCGATACCGGGGGCGGGTCGCCGCTGCCGGTATCGGCAGGTGTTGCGCTCCGCCGCGCGGCGGAGAGCATGGTTATCTGATCATGGCTCCGGTCAGGCAAGATCGAAGCGATCAAGATTCATGACCTTGTTCCAGGCTGCGACAAAATCCTTCACAAACTTCTCCCCGGCATCATCGGAGGCATACACTTCCGCCAGTGCGCGCAGCTCGGAGTTCGACCCGAAAATCAGGTCGACACGGGTGCCGGTCCATTTGACCGCTCCCGTTTTCCGGTCCTTGCCTTCGAACAGGTCTTCATCCTCCGAACTCGGTTTCCACTCCGTGCTCATGTCGAGCAGGTTCACGAAGAAATCATTGGAGAGCGCTTGCGGGCGAGCGGTGAAGACGCCGTGAGCGGTTTGCCCATAATTGGCGCCCAGAACGCGCAGGCCCCCGACCAGCACGGTCATCTCGGGAGCGGTAAGCGTCAGCAGCTGCGCGCGATCGACCAGCATATGCTCGGCCGGCACCGAATACTTGGCTTTCAGATAATTGCGGAACCCGTCCGCCTCGGGTTCAAGGGCGGCAAAGGATGCACTGTCGGTCTGCTCCGGCGATGCGTCCATGCGGCCCGGCGTGAACGGAACCACAACCTGGTGCCCGGCGTTTTTCGCGGCCTGCTCGACGCCGGCACAACCGGCCAGCACAATCAGGTCGGCCAGCGAGACTTTCTTGCCGAACTCACTGCGAATTCCTTCCAGGGTATTGAGCACTTTAGCCAGCCGATCCGGCTGGTTGACCTTCCAGTCTTTCTGGGGAGCCAGCCGAATACGCGCGCCGTTCGCCCCGCCGCGCATGTCGGAACCGCGGAACGTGGAAGCCGATGCCCAGGCCGTCGACACGAGCTCGGACACGGACAGGCCGGAGGCGATAATCTTCTGCTTCAGCGCGGCGACGTCACCTTCATCTATCAACTCGTGATCAACCGCGGGAATCGGGTCCTGCCAAATCAGCTCTTCAGCGGGAACCTCAGGTCCGAGATAGCGCGCACGCGGCCCCATGTCGCGGTGAGTCAACTTGAACCAGGCCCGCGCGAAGGCGTCGGCAAACTCCTCTGGATTTTCCAGATAGCGGCGCGCAATCGGTTCGTAAATGGGGTCGAAGCGCAGCGAGAGATCCGCCGTGGTCATCATCGGGCGATGCTTTTTGGATGGATCGTGCGCATCAACGATCATGTCTTCATCATCCACATCCTTGGCCAGCCACTGATTGGCGCCGGCAGGGCTCTTGACCAGTTCCCATTCGTACTTGAACAGAACCTTGAGGTACCCCATATCCCAAGTGGTTGGTTCCGGTTTCCAGGCTCCCTCGATGCCGCTGCTGATGGTATCGCCGCCGTGACCGCTACCGTAACCGCTCTTCCAGCCAAGCCCCTGCTGCTCGATGGGGGCGCCTTCGGGCTCTGCACCCACGAGCGCCGCATCACCCGCACCATGGCACTTGCCGAAGGTGTGACCGCCTGCGACCAGGGCGACGGTCTCCTCGTCGTTCATGGCCATGCGTCCGAAGGTCTCCCTGACGTCGCGGCCGGAGGCGACCGGGTCGGGATTGCCGTCAGGACCTTCAGGGTTCACATAGATCAGACCCATCTGCACGGCCGCCAAGGGGTTTTCGAGGTCCCGTTCGCCGCTGTAGCGGCTCTTCGGTTTGTCGCTGGTTGCCAGCCACTCCTCCTCGGCTCCCCAGTAGACATCCTTTTCCGGTTCCCAGATGTCCTCGCGGCCTCCGCCGAAACCGAAGGTTTTGAATCCCATCGATTCGAGGGCGACATTGCCGGTGAGAATCAGCAGGTCGGCCCAGGAAATCTTTCGGCCGTATTTCTTCTTGATCGGCCACAGCAACCTGCGGGCCTTGTCCAGGTTGACGTTGTCGGGCCAGCTGTTGACCGGCGCAAAACGCTGGTTGCCGGTCCCGCCGCCGCCTCGGCCGTCTGCCGTCCGATAGGTTCCGGCACTGTGCCATGCCATGCGGATGAACAGCCCCCCGTAGTGGCCCCAGTCGGCCGGCCACCACTCCTGGGAATCGGTCATCAGATCATGCAGATCCTTCTTTACCGCATCCAGGTCGAGGCTCTTGAATTCTTCGGCATAGTCGAAATCCTCTCCCATCGGATCGGATTTGGCCGAGTGCTGGCGGAGAATATCGAGGTTCAGCTGGTTCGGCCACCAGTCCCGGTTTGACCTCCCTCTTATCACGCTCCTGCCTGCCGCTCCCGTTACCGGGCATTTGCTCTGATCACTCATGTGATTACCTCCTCGTCTTGTCTGAATTTATTTGAGTTGCCGATATCGCGCACCGATGAGAATTGGCGGACCGTGGTAACCGGAGGGTTACGCACCTGTCCCCAAGCATTCCCGGCAGACTCCGCGTACCTCAACGTGAGTTGCACCAATCTGACCCAGTG
This sequence comes from Desulfofustis sp., assembly GCA_022340565.1. GTDB lineage: Bacteria > Desulfobacterota > Desulfobulbia > Desulfobulbales > Desulfocapsaceae > JABDQA01. The sequence goes on along the minus strand of JAJDNR010000059.1, from coordinate 4,457 downwards.
AATCCACCGATTCAGGCAACCTGATGTTGTCGAGAGCCTCGCTGTAGAAATCACGGGTAAATCCGCACCGCTCACAGACAAAATGGTGATGCTCTTTCAGGTTGGCATCGAAACGGGCTCGCTCCCTGCTGAAGCCGAGGGTCACCACCAGGCCGAGATCATTGAGCAGCCATAGGGTGCGGTAGACCGTGTCGAGAGAGACCGTCGGCATGCGGTTTCTGACCCGCTGGAAAATCTGATCGGCGTCAGGATGATCGCCGCTTTGAGCGACTTCCCGGAAAATCTCCATGCGCTGATGCGTCAGCTTGATGCCTTCGTCCCGACAGACGGCCTGGAAGTGGTTCATACGCTGCTCTACTTCTTGCTTCTCGATGCTCATTCCATCCTTCTAATTAAGAATTCATTACTATTTAGTAGTTAATCATAATTATCGCCCAGTCAACATATACCCTGCCATATTGTCAGACAACGGTATGAATAATACCAGACGATCCGAGCTCACGGTCATGTCCAGGCAAACGGCTCTGCACAGAGGGTAAGAAACAGCCCTGGTGTCGGTCTTTACTGGGCGCCGACATCTACGAAACGACAACAATCCGGTTGACGTATTTCACCCACCTTCTCCCCTTGTGCCCTTCAGCCACCAGTCTGAGGGGAAAACCATGCCGCTCCGGCAGGGGCTCACCATTTACCCGGTAGGCAAGAAACAGCCGATCATCATTGACATCCTCGATTTTATATCGCTTTGTATTTCTTCGAATGCCTTCCAAGCCGCTGAATTTGACGTGAGTGGCGCGGGGATCGAATCCAACCTCCTCGAGCAACCGTGCCACCGAGAAACCTTTCCATTTTCCGTTATAGGCAAAAAATCCCGGGCAGATCAGCAGAACATTCCGTTCAATAGACGGACGGGCCACCAGTTCTTCGTAGGTGAACTCAGACGGTCTTTGAACCGCACCATCGACGGCCAATCTCCAGTTCTGCAGATCAACGCGGTACACTGTATCGCCCATCACATCGAACACTTCCATCGAAGAGGTTGCCAGATTCCGCGCATCAAGCTCTGCGGGATCGGCATGTATCAGTGATGAAAGCGGTGTGCCCTTTGCAACGATGCGTTTTGCTGCTTTCGACCCGAATAGTGACAATCCGCTGACTACTCTGCTTCTCAGAGCTGAATAAACCGCCCCGTACATGAGCAGGAGCTTGAAGAGTTGCCGGCGCGTTGTCCTCAGCATAGAATTTACTCTGACGACTGGGATCAGCCGGCTCATGGTCTTGCTGCCGGCCGATGAATTCAGGGGGTCTGGTAGCTGTCGATAAGTTTCACCTTGATCAGACGATCGTTTCCCGAGAGAATCACAAACTGATTTCCCCCAAAGGTGATCGATTCCCTGGCCTCTTTTTTGGAAACCTCCATCGGGAAGGGCTGCTGCCGGTCAAAATCGAGCAGGTAGAGATTGAGGATGAACTTATGTTCCCGGACACCCTTGAATTCGATGCAGATCTTGTTGATCTCCAGTTTTTTGTCCCTCGACACGATGAACTGGTCGGTGGGCTGGCCTGATGGATTCGGCTGCGAGGCACGCTCGTTGCGCTTGAGCCACTGCTGATAGCGGGCACCTTGAAAACCGGTCGAGGTGTAATAAATCATAATGAACGGAATTACCACCAGGATAAGTATCAGAAACAGTGAGGCCAAAACCCTCCTGCGACCGCTTGATGAAAACATCGGCTGCCCGCTCTTGTCTGGAAAATCACCCGATAAAATCTCTCTGGTTCCTCCTACAAGGTAATGTATCGATGCAGGATTGCCATCTTTCAGGCAACGATTGCCCCCTACTCCTTTCAAATCGTGATGATCTGCAAGCCGGGAAGAGCCGGAGGGCGCCCCCTGCACGCTTTCTTCGGTGAGCGGCCCGGGAGCGTGAGCCGTGCAGACCCGAACAAGGGCAGGAAAGGTTTTTAGCGAAGAGCCGATATCGGCAGAGTTTGCAGTATTACCGGGTCGGGGAATTCATTATCGGCGGAGGCACCTTGGAAATAGTTGAAAATAAGGATATTCTGAGTATAGTCGAGCACCGGGCTGCTACCCCCCGACACCCGTTCGGATAATATTAATCGACAATCGCTACATGAATCAAAGAACACCCCACTGCTCCGCCGCCCTGTTTTTGCTGACGATCCTGCTGGCCGCCGCAGCGGCGGCCGAATCCGGCCGGGATCGAATAGATGCCTTGAACCGGGCTATGGCGGAACGAATCACCTGCTACCCGCTCGAGATCTTCCAGGTACACAAACAGAAACCGCTGATCGCGGTGAAGGAACTGTGCCTCGCGACCATCTACAACGAGACCGGCGCCCGGCCGCTCTGGGTTACCGCCGACGGCCCGGATGCCAGCGCCGAGGCGATTCTCGACCGGCTGCGCACGAGTGTGCAGGAAGGGCTGGACCCGGACGATTATGAAGTCGATCTCCTCGCTTCGCTGTGGACATCCCGGCAACCCCGAGACCTGGCGCGTCTCGACACCCAGCTCACCTTCAGCCTGGTGAAATATATCCACGACATAAGCCACGGCCAGATGAAGCTCAGAGAGGCCGATAGCGAACTCTACGCCGAGGCGGGAGATGAACATTTCGACCCGCTGCTGGCCATGACGATGGCCCGTTCGGCCCAGGATATCGGCGCCTATCTCGACGGTCTGGCTCCGCAGCACGACGCCTATCGGAAACTGCGGGAAGCACTGGCCTCCTATCGGGAACTCGCCAAGGGACCAGCCTGGCCGGTGATCGGCGGCGGACCGCTCATCAAGCCCGGCGCCAGCGACAGCCGCCTGGTGGAAGTCAGGCGGCGGCTGGAGCAGACCGGTGATTTTCGTTCAACCACAGACCGAGAGGACTTCTACGACGAGCCGCTGGAGGCGGCAGTCAAAGGATTCCAGGCTCAGCACGGACTCAAAACGGACGGGATCATCGGGCCGAATACCCGGGCTGCGCTGAACCGGCCTCCGGCCGAACTGGTCGACGTAATCCGGGCCAACATGATCCGCTGGCACATCCAGGCGCACAAACTCGGTGACACCCATATCATGGTCAATATCGCCGGGTTCCGGCTTACCGCGGTGCGGGATCGGCAGACGGAGATGGAAATGCCGGTCATCGTTGGCAAATTTCAGCACCAGACGCCGGTATTCTCCGACAAGATCCGCTACCTCGAGTTCAATCCGTACTGGAACATCACCCCAAGCATCGCCCGCAATGAGGAGTTACCGGCCCTGCGAGAAAACCCCAACCACCTCGTAGACCGCCATGTCAGGCTTTTTTCGAGCTGGCTCGACGACAGCGTCGAACTGGATTCCACAACCATGGACTGGAGCCAGGTGAGCCGCTCCCAGATGTCTCGATACAAGCTACGGCAGGACCCGGGCCCGTGGAATGCCCTCGGCCGGGTGAAATTTGTGTTTCCGAATCACCACGCGGTCTACCTTCACGACACCCCGTCACACGATCTCTTCGAGCAGTCGTCCCGCTCGTTCAGCCACGGCTGCATCCGGGTCAGCCGCCCTCTGGCGCTTGCCGCATTCTTGCTCAACGGTCAGAACGGTTGGGACAGCGAGGCGATCGATAAGGTCGTCGCAACAGGCGAGCGCAAGATCGTCACCCTGCGCACTCCGATACCGGTTCACATCACGTATCAAACTTCCTGGGTTGACAACGGCGGCGTAATCCATTTTAATGGCGACATTTATGGTCGCGATACCAAACTATTACAAACTTTTGATGCCAGAAATTAGCAGAACGAACAACATCGGCGCATGAACGAAAATCTCCTCTGCCGCAAATTGTCCCGTCGGAAGTTTCTTGTGCTGTCGGCGCACAGTACTGCCGGAATCATCCTGGCTCAGTCGATGCCGGGATTCGCTGCCCATACCCCGGGTGACTATCTCTCATTTTATCACACCCACACGCGGGAGACCCTGAAGGTCAACCTGAAAGAGAAATCCAGCAAGATGCTGCGGACCGTGAACCGGTTCCTGCGCGACTTCAGGACCGGCGAGGTTCGCTCCATCGACCCGCAGCTTCTGGACATTCTCGGCCGAATTCAGAAATTGAGCGGCCGCTCTGGGACCTTCGAGGTCATCTCCGGTTACCGTTCGGCGGCAACCAACCAGATGCTGCGCAAGGCCAGCAACAAGGTCGCCAAGAAAAGCCTGCACATGGCCGGCCAGGCCATCGACGTGAGGCTCACCGGTCTCCGCACCCGGGATCTGCGCGATCTGGCCTGCTCGCTGAAAAAAGGCGGAGTGGGCTATTACCCCGACTCCAATTTCGTCCATATCGATACCGGCCGGGTCCGCACCTGGTAGCAGACTGGTCAATTAGCGATAATAAAAGAGATCTGGAGATCTGGAGATCTGGGGACAGGGCAGAAATCTGGGGACAGTATACTTAATTGC
>JAJDNR010000120.1 GCA_022340565.1 Desulfofustis sp. | reverse complement strand
TTGAAATTAATGACCGGCACCAGCTTCCCGGGGGCTACCCCGCATTCGCCGGCGAGCAGGATCTGCATCTGGGAGTCGCGATTCTGCTCGATTGCGAACACCAGATCGTGCTCGGCAATGAAATCGAACACCTCGCGCTGGAACGGGAAGGCCCTGATGCGCATCGAGTTGATCGCAATGTTGTTTTCCTCCAACCGGTCAAGGGCTTCGACGGCGGCAGCGGCAGTTGATCCGAAAAACAGGGCGCCGATCTTTTTGTCCGGGTTCCTGATCGTGATTTCCGGCATCGGCACCAGTTTCCGGGCGGTTTCCCATTTGTTCAGCAGTCGGTTCATGCCGCGTTCGTAGGCGGCGCTTTCCTCTGTGTAAGCCGCGTATTCGGTATGGGAGGTGCCGCGGGTGGTATAGGCGCCCTTTTCGGGGTGAGCACCGGGCAGCGTGCGGTAGCAGATACCGTCCTTGTCTATGTCGAGATAGCGTCCCCACTTCTTTTCGATGCGGTCCAGGTCTTCACCGCTGAGGACCTTTCCCCGGTCATAGCAGCGGCTGTCTTCCCATGCAAATGGTTTGCTGAGATGATCGTTCATGCCCAGGTCCAGATCGCTCATCACGATGATCGGGGTCTGCAGACGTTCGGCCAGGTCGAACGCATCGGCGGTCATCTCGAAACACTCATAGGGGTCGTGCGGGAACAGCAGGACGTGACGGGTATCGCCGTGCGAGGCGTAGGCGCAGGCGAGCAGGTCGGACTGCTGGGTCCTGGTCGGCATGCCGGTACTGGGACCGGATCGCTGCACGTTGATCAGCACCAGGGGAATTTCGGTGAAATAGGCCAGACCGAGGAATTCCGTCATCAGCGAAATGCCGGGGCCGGAGGTGGCGGTAAAGGCGCGAGCACCGTTCCAGCCGGCGCCGATGGCGATGCCGATGGCGGCCAGTTCGTCCTCGGCCTGGACGGCGGCGAACCGCTTCTTTCCGGTTTCGGGATCGACACGGTAGCGGTTGGCGAATCGTTCGAAGGCCTCAACCACCGATGTGGACGGGGTGATCGGGTACCAGCCGACCACGGTTGCGCCGCCGTATAGTGCGCCCAGTGCCACCCCGCTGTTGCCGTCGATCAGGATGCGGTCGCCGACCCCCTGTGATGGCGTTACCCTCAGGCCGCAGCGCCCCTTGTGGTGGGTTTCGGCGTATTCAAAGCCGATTTCCAGCGCCCTGAGGTTGGGATCCGCAAGCTTCGGTTTTTTCGCGAACTGCTTTCTGATCGAGTCGTTGACTGGTTCGAGGCCGATCTCGAGCAGGGAGGCGAGCGCGCCGATATAGATGATGTTCTTCATCAGCTGGCGCATCCGGTTGTCCTTGAACTCGTCGTTGCAGAGCTGGGTCAGCGGGATGCCGATGACCGTGATATCGTCCCGGCTGAAGTGAGGCGGCAGTTCCCTGGTCGAGTCATGGAGGAAGTAGCCGCCGGGCTGCACCATGTTGTAGTCCTCGAGCAGGGTCTGACCGTTCACGCCGATGATGAAATCGGCGCCGCCGCGCCGGCCGAGATAGCCTTTTTCCGACAGCCGTACCTCGTACCAGGTCGGCAGCCCCTGGATGTTCGACGGGAATACGTTTTTGGGACTGACCGGGACGCCGAGCCGGTAGACCACTTTGGCGAACAGGTTGTTGGCGCTGGCGGAGCCCGAACCGTTGACGTTGGCAAAACGGATTACGAAATCGTTGGTTCGTTCAATGCGTTTCATCGATCACCGGCGGTTGCAGATTTATAGACATACTTGACCATTTCCCAGGCGGCTGTCGGGCAGCGTTCAGCGCACATTCCGCAGTGCAGGCAGACGTTTTCGTCCTTCACCATCACCCGGCCTGTTCCCAGTGTTTCCGATACGTACAGGGATTGGGAGGTGTTCCTGGCCGGGACGATAAGCCGTTCCCGCAGCTCCTCCTCGCCGCCGTTTTCGGTAAAATTGATGCATGAGGTGGGGCAGGCGTCGACGCAGGCGTCGCACTCGATGCAGAGCCCAGCGTCGAACACGGTCTGGACGTCACAGTTGAGACAGCGTTTGGCCTCGGTCTTGCCGGTTTCCGGCCTGAATCCGAGTTCCACCTCGACGAGCCGGTCGTGCAGCGACTTGGCTTTGTCCACCATCGGCACGATCTGGCGGGTATCCTCCGTTATGTGGGAATCGTAGAGCCAGTCATGGAACCCGAGCTTCTGATCGGCAAGGCTCACTTCTGGATCCGGTCGGTTGTGGAGATCTTTTCCGCGGCACAGCAGGTCAATCGAGATCGCAGCCTGATGACCGTGGGCTACGGCGATGATGATGTTGCCGGGGCCAAAGGCCGCATCGCCGCCGAAGAACACATGGGCGACCGATGACTGCAGGGTGACCGGGTCGAGCACCGGCAGCCCCCGGTCATTGAAGGCGATGTTGCAGTCGGGGCCGATGAACGGGAAGGCGTTCTGCTGGCCGATAGCCAGCAGCACCTCATCGCAGGCGAAGGTGACCGGGGCTTCGCCGGTAGGCACCAGCCTGCGTTTGCCGTTTTCGTCGAATTCTGGTTTCACTTTCTCAAAACGCATGCCGGTCAGGCGTCCGTTTTCAATGATAAATTCCAGCGGCGTCAGATTGTCATGGATCGGGATATCCTCATGCAGGGCGTCCTCGATCTCCCACTCAGATGCCTTCATGTCGGCCCGCGGGCTGCGCACGATCACCTTGACATCCTCACCGCCGAGTCTGCGGGCGGTCCGGCAACAGTCCATGGCGGTGTTACCGCCGCCCAGAACGAGCACCCGCTTGCCGACTTTCTCGACATGGCCGAACACCACCCCGGCCAGCCAGTCGATGCCGACATGGATCACCTCGTCCCCTTCGCGGCGCCCCGGAAGGTCCGGCAGATCGCGGCCGCGCGGAGCACCGGAGCCGATGAATACCGCATCGTAATGTTTATCAAGTATCTCTTTGAGGTCGGACACGTAGGTGTTGAAGTGGGTGGTAATTCCACCAAGCGCCAGAATGTACTCGACCTCCTCGTTCAACACGCGTTCCGGCAGCCTGAACGATGGTACCTGGCTGCGCATGAATCCGCCGGCCCGGGATTGATCGTCGTAGAGATCGAGCTGGTAACCGAGAATGGACAGATCTCGAGCCACGGTGAGCGATGCCGGCCCGCCGCCGACCAGGGCGACCCGTTTGCCGTTTTTTTTCTCGGGCGCCCGCGGCAGCAGCGCCGCAATATTGTCACGGTTGTCAGCGGCGACCCGCTTCAGCCTGCAGATTGCAACCGGTTCATCCTCCACCCTGCCTCGACGGCAGGCCGGTTCACACGG
>JAJDNR010000108.1 GCA_022340565.1 Desulfofustis sp. | reverse complement strand
GGAGATCTGCTCATCGTGGCTTCCCTGTCGATCCTGCCATACCTGGCAGCGACTGTCATCCCGGCCTGGCGCAGCGCCACGATCCGTCCCGAATCGGTGATCTAGGATGATGATCGAGCTGAACAACGTGGAGAAATGGTATAACCGCGGTACCGTCAACGAGGTCCATGCGCTGCACCGGATCAACCTGGCCATCGAACCAAACCAGGTCGTCTGCGTGCATGGCCCGTCGGGGTCGGGAAAGTCCACGCTGCTTGCAATTCTGGCCGGCATCATCGGGCCGACCAGCGGCAGCGCCGTGGTAAACGGCAGGAAACTGGCACGGCTTCCCGACCGTTTCCTGACAATCCATCGGCGGGATACTGTCGGTTTTATCTTCCAGCGCTTTCAGCTTATTCCCGAACTGTCCATACTCGACAATGTGACGCTTCCTCTGCTGCCGCTGGGGGTTAAACCGGCCGAGCGGAATCGCAGGGCCATGGTCCTGCTGGATCTTCTGTCCATCGGCCATCGAGCCCGTTTTCCGGCGGCGGAGATCTCCGGCGGAGAGCAGCAGCGGGTTGCGATCGCCCGGGCGATGATCAACGATCCGCCGATCATCATCGCCGACGAACCGACCGCCCATCTCGACCGGGCGCTGAGCCTCGAGTTCCTGTCGATAATCGAGGAATTCAAACGGGGTGGCAAGACCATCGTGATGGCCTCCCACGATCCGCTCGTGGCCGACAGCGCCGTGGTCGACCGCTGCCTGCCGATGCGTGATGGCAGGCTCGAAGGGCCGTTGCAGCCGATATGATACTCGAGTCATGGTCCATAGCTCTGATAACCTGTTCGCTGATCACCCTGGCGCTGGGTGCGGTGGGCCTGGCAAGCGCGATCAGGGTGGTCCGCTTCTGGGATCCCGGAGCCGACTCGGAACGTCAGATCGGCCTTGAGGAGCAGGTCTGGCTGGCGGCGACGCTTACCCAGTTCGGCCTCGTGGTGCAGGTCGTTTCGGCAGTGGTCTTCATTTACGCTGCCGGTTATTTCGCGACGCTCCTCAAAGGCGCCATGTGCGCGGCCGGAGCGGTGGCCGCCAACGCATATGGGCTGCCGGCGCTGGCGGTGAAACTGATCACGATATTTTCGGGGGCGCTGTGGATCGTCGTGCACCGGCTCGATATCGGCTGTGAAGACTATCCGCTCACCAGGATCAAGAGTTACGGGCTGCTGCTGATTTTCCCTCTGCTCTGTGCGGACGCGTTTCTGGTGGTTGCATACCTGGTCAACCTCGATCCGCAGATCATCACCTCTTGCTGCGGTGTTTTGTTTGGCGGCGATGCAGGAGGCGGATACAGCCTGTTCGAGTACGCCTCACCGGCTCGTCTGTTGTGGCCGACCGTCCTGTGCGGAGCCGCCGTGGTTTTCTGTTCACTGCTGCTGGTGCCCTGCCGGGCCGGCGCCGTGGCTGCCCTGACGGGCTGGGCGGCGATTGCGGCCTGGATCGGTTTCTATGTACTGGCGCTGCTCGTCGTTACCGTGGTCGTCAGTCCGTATGTGTATGCACTGCCCCATCACCGCTGCCCGTTCGATCTGCTCCACTATCCATACGCGGTGGTCGGCGTTCCGCTGTATCTCTCGCTTCATGCGGCCGTGTTGTCCGGTCTGGGAGGCGCGGCGGCGGCGCTGACGGCGGGCCGATGGATACCTGCCGGTCAGGTACGACCGTTTATTAGAACGGCTGTTTTGATGAGTCTAGGGAGCCTTCTATTGTTTGTTCTGATCGCCGCCTGGCCGCCGGTTTCATATATCGTGATGGGCGGTCAGTGATCCGGAGGATTCGAACCCGCGGGCGATTGGTGCTTCTCTTTTTTAGCTGAGCGGTTAAAATGGTGGGCGAGTACACCGACAAATTTCCAGTACAGCCGTCGCTTGAACCACTGATCGGCAGACCCGGGCGGGTAAACATCAATGGCCGCACATCCTTCCATTCTCCCGACATCATTTGATCCGCACTTCAAGGTTTTTCACGAGCTGATGCCCTTCAAGGTACAGGAGATCCTGCTTGTCTCAAGTCCCTACGACGCCTTTATCATGGAGGAGGACGGCTCGCTCACTACCCGGCTGATCCACGAATATCACGGCCTTAATCTCAGCAAGGCACCGAAGGTCACCCGGGTTTCTACCGGCGCAAAAGCGCTTGCCGCACTCGAGGAAAAGCATTACGACCTGGTCATCACCATGCCGTTTCTCGGTGGCCTGAATGGATTCAATCTGGGAAGAGAGATCAAAAAAATCAGAGAGGACCTGCCGGTCATCCTGCTCACCCACAATCTGAGGAGTCTCTATCCGCTGCCGCCCGCCGGCGACCGTCGGGGTATCGACGATATTTTTCTGTGGTGCTGTGAAACCGATCTGCTGATGGCCATCGTCAAGAATGTCGAGGATCATGCCAACGTCGATAACGACACGGCTAAAGCGATGGTCAGGGTGATCATCTACGTCGAGGATTCCCCCGATTACCGGTCCCTGTTCCTACCCGCCATCTATCGTGAAGTGGTCAGGCAGACCCAGGCGGTGCTCGATGAGAGCCTTAATGAGCACCACCGCCTGCTGCGCATGCGAGCCCGGCCGAAAATCCTGATGGCTCACAGTTATGAGGAGGCGGAGCGACTCTACGAGGCCTACAAGCCCTTTGTCTTCGCGGTCATATCGGACGCCCGCTTCCCCAGGGGCGGCAGGGTCGACCCGCGGGCGGGGGAACTGCTTCTGGCCGGGATCAGGGCGGATGTCCCCGATATCGCGCTGCTGATGATCTCATCCGAGAAAGAAAACCGGATCAGGGCGGAGTCCATCCCGGCGGTGTTCATCGCCAAACAGTCACCCGACATTCACCGGGAGCTCCACCAGTTTTTCCTGACCTACCTGGGGTTCGGCGACTTTGTTTTCAGGCTGCCCGACGGTACCCCGATCAGCAGTGCCTCCAATATCGTGGAATTCGAGCGGGAGCTCAAGGAGGTCCCGGATACCTGCCTCCAGTATCATGCGCTGCGCAATCATTTTTCCAACTGGATGATGGCCCGCTCCGAAGTCTGGCTGGCGCGCCGGCTGCACCGGGACTTCATCGGCGACATCACCCAGAGCGGCTCGATACGGGACAATCTCGTCAGCGAGGTTCGATTTCTGCGCCGGCTCCGTCAGCGGGGCGTTATCACCGGCTTCGACCGTGATGAATACGAACCGGACGTGAATGATTTCGTGAAAATCGGCGACGGTCCTATCGGCGGCAAGGCGCGCGGCCTGGCCTTCATGTGGGCGCACCTGCAGAACCAGGAGGATGACGATTCGGTCCTTACCCGCTATCCGGTGACGATCCCCAAATCGGTGGTTATTTCTGCCGACGGGTTCGACGACTTCATCAGCCAGAACCGCCTGCAGCCGTCAACGGACATGAGCGATGAACAGATCGCCGACCTGTTCATCGATGCGCGGTTACCGTCGTGGCTTAGGCAGGATCTCGAAGGGGTGCTGCACCACTGTTCATTTCCCTTGTCGGTGCGTTCCTCGAGCTTGCTCGAGGACGGACAGTTCAGGCCCTATGCCGGGCTCTATTCAACCTATTTTCTAACCAACAACCACCCAGATTTCGAGGAACGGCTGGTGCAACTCGAATTGGCGGTGAAGATGGTCTACGCCTCCACCTGGTTCGAAAGCCCCCAGGCGTTCTCGCGCGGTGTCGGTTCGACCGGACGTGAGGACTCCATGGGGGTCATCATCCAGGAAGTGGTGGGCACCGATTATAATTCGCGGTGGTATCCGGCCATATCCGGCGTCGCCCAGTCGCACAACTACTATCCGGTGCAGGGCATGCAGCCGTCGGAGGGCATTGCCCATATCGCGCTCGGCATCGGCAAAACGGTCGTGGAGGGAGAGCGCAATCTACGCTTTTCCCCGGCCCACCCACAGAAACTGATCCAGTTCTCGACGGTGGACGATATTCTCGAGAACTGTCAACGTCAGCTCTATGCGCTGGACATGAGCGATTCATCGTGCCTGAACCGCTACCATGCCAACCTGGCCCGTTACGATGTTCAGGATGTGGCGGCCGACCTGCCGGTCAGCCTGCTCGCCTCAACCTACATCCCGGAAGAACACCGGATCAGAGATGTCGATATGGCTGGTGTGAAGATCATGACCTTTGCCCAGATTCTCAAATATTCGACCTATCCGCTCTGTCAGATCCTCACGGAGCTGCTGGCCGCCGGGCGAAGCGGCATGGGCAGCGAGGTGGAGATTGAATTTGCGGTGCAGCTCGGCGACACGCTGGAAGCGAGCACCTTCTATCTGCTGCAGATACGGCCGATGGTCACCGGCGGCGAGCGGGCCGATGTCGGCATCTGCGAGCACGAGATCGAACAGTCCATCTGCTATTCGAGGCAGAGTCTCGGTCATGGCCGGATGACCAATGTGACCGATATCGTGTTCGTCAAACCGGAGCCCTTCGATCCCGCGGCAACCCGAGACATTGCACGTGAAATCAGAATGTTCAACCGATCCCTGCAGGCCGAGGGGCGCCATTATCTGCTGGTCGGGCCGGGACGCTGGGGAACCAATGATCACTGGCTCGGCATCCCCGTGCAGTGGAGCGATATCTCCGCGGTCCAGGCCATCGTCGAGGTGAGAAGTGCGCTGCTGCGGGCAGACCCGTCCCAGGGCTCGCACTTCTTCCAGAACATCACCTCCCTGGGAATCCCCTATCTGACCGTGGATGACAGGAACGGCAAAAAAAATGGCCGGGCCGATCATATCGACTGGAATTGGCTGCTGGGCTATCCGGCCCATCGAGACGCCACCTGGGTCAGACACCTCCGTCTGGACTACCCGTTAACCATCAAATGTGAAGGATCAGAGTCGGCTGGCATCATTCTCTACCGTAAGGATATGGTAGATCGAACCTGCAGCGTTGAAGATTGAAAAGCATAAGGAGCGAAACATGGAACAGATCGTTGAAAAGATTCAATCCCGGGACCCGGAGCAGTATGAGTTTCACCAGGCAGTTGAAGAGGTGATGGAGTCGGTTCGGCCGGTGCTGGACCGCAACCCGGAATACCGGCAGCAGGCTGTTCTGGAACGCATCACCGAGCCGGAACGGGTGGTCATGTTCAGGGTGCCGTGGATGGGGGATAACGGTCAGGTGCACGTAAACCGGGGGTTCCGGGTCCAAATGAACAGCGCCATCGGCCCCTACAAGGGCGGTTTGCGGTTCCACCCGTCGGTGAACCTCGGCATCATCAAGTTCCTGGCCTTCGAACAGGTCTTCAAGAACTCGCTGACGACCCTGGCAATGGGCGGCGGCAAGGGGGGCTCCGACTTCGATCCGAAGGGAAAATCGGACAACGAAGTGATGCGTTTCTGCCAGTCGTTCATGGCCGAGCTGTTTCGGCACATCGGCCCGAACACCGATGTTCCGGCTGGCGACATCGGTGTCGGCGCACGGGAGATCGGCTTCCTGTTCGGGATGTACAAGAAGCTGCGCAACGAATTCACCGGGGTCCTCACCGGCAAGAGTCTGAACTGGGGCGGCAGCCTTATCCGTCCGGAGGCCACCGGCTACGGCGTCGTCTATTTCGCGGCGGAGATGCTGGCCACCAGAGGAGAGCGCTTTGCCGGCAAGACCTGCCTGGTGTCCGGCTCCGGCAACGTCGCTCAGTTCACCACCGAAAAGGTTATCGAACTCGGCGGCAAAGTGGTTACCCTGTCCGACTCCTCCGGCTACATCTACGACGAGGAAGGTGTCGACAGAGACAAGTTGGCCTACCTGATGCAGCTGAAAAACATCCGCCGCGGCAGGATCAGCGAATATGCCGAAAAATACTCCGGCACCGTCTATGTCCCGGTGGACCCGGCGCTGGACCACAACCCGCTGTGGGACCACAAGGCCGATTGTGCACTGCCTTCCGCAACGCAGAACGAAATCAACGGTCGTGATGCCGCCAATCTACTCAAAAACGGCGTCTACCTGGTGTGCGAAGGGGCCAATATGCCGTCGACGCCGGAGGCCATCGATCAGTTCATCGACGCAAAACTCCTCTATGGGCCCGGAAAGGCCGCCAATGCCGGCGGGGTAGCCGTATCGGGCCTGGAGATGGCGCAGAACTCGATGCGTCTGGCATGGCCCCGGGATGAGGTCGACAGCCGTCTCAAGCACATCATGAAATCGATTCATCATACCTGTCTTGATGCCGCCCACACTTACGGGGCGGACGGCAACTACGTGGCAGGCGCAAATATCGCCGGATTCGTGAAGGTGGTCAACGCAATGCTCGACCAGGGGTTGGTCTAGCACGGCAGGGGACTTCCATGTCACTCTACGATCGGCAGTGCGGAGAGGAATTCGCCCGCCTCGAACACCGGCTGGACCGGTATTTCGTGAACATGTCTATGGAGTGTCCGTATCAGCTGCCCTACATCGCAACCTTTTATCAGGCGCTGTTCGGGCCGATCACCGAGCATGTCATGGAGCTGTTTCTGGCCGCGGGCTACCGGCGCAACGGCAACAGCCTCTATACGATGCGGTGCGTGGAATGCGACCGCTGCATCCCGATCAGGCTGCATCCCCGGGAGTTCAGGCCCAATCGCAACCAACGCAGGATCCTGAAAAGAAATCGTGACCTGATCATCGGCTTCAACTCCGTTCAGATGAACGACGAGAACCTCAAGCTCTGCGAGCAGTTCCTGTCGACCAGGTACCCGCAGAAGAACAACACCGCCCTGGGCTACTACTCGGGTTTCTTCCTCAACCACATCGTAACCTCGCTGGAACTGCACTACCGTAAGGACGGCCGGCTGATCGGCAACGCCATCGTGGATATCGGACAGAACTGGATGAACGCGGTCTATTTCTTTTTCGACACCGACGAGGCCCAGCGCAGCCTGGGTACCTTCAACATCCTCACGATGATCGATTTCTGTCTGCAGAAGGGGATCGATTATCTTTACCTGGGCTATTATATCGAGGGGTTGTCGGCGATGTCGTACAAGTCCAGGTTCCGGCCCTGCTATCTGAAGCACTACGAGGGCTGGAAACGGTTCGACTGACGGGAGGATGCCGCAATGGTGCTGAAAGAGGGGCGATTATACGTTGCCGACGGAGAGGCGGTCGTCTGTTCGCTGTGCGCGCATCGGTGCAGAATTCCCGCCGGCCGGACCGGCATCTGCGGGGTCAGGGAAAACCGTGCTGGAACGCTCTATGCGCTATCATACGGCAAGGTGTCGGCGGCGCACGTCGATCCGGTGGAGAAAAAGCCGTTGTTTCACTTTCTGCCCGGGACGCTGACCTACTCGATCGCCACCGTGGGCTGCAACTTCACCTGTCTGCACTGCCAGAACTATTCGCTTTCTCAGACGGGACGCCAGATCGAGCGGATCGGATACCAGTACCATGAGCCGGCGGAAATCGTGGAATCGGCGCTTCGCTGCGGCTGCAGCTCGATCAGCTACACCTACTCGGAGCCGACCGTTTTCTTTGAATTCGCCTATGACTGCGCGCTGATCGCCCGGGAGCGGGGCTTGAAGAACATCTTCGTGTCAAACGGTTTTATGACCCCGGAGGCGGCCGCGCTGCTGGCGCCTGTGATCGACGGCATCAATATTGACATCAAGTCGTTCAGCAACGAATTCTATGTGTCGACGTGCGGAGGCCGGCTGCAGCCGGTTCTCGACAACGTCCGCTACTTCTCCGAGCACGGATTGCTCGTCGAGGCAACGACGCTGATCATCCCCGGTCTGAACGATTCGGAAGATGAACTGGACCGGCTTGCCGGTTTCATCGTCTCGGTCGATCCCGAGATGGCCTGGCATGTGTCCGCGTTCAGGCCTACCTACCGGATGACCGACCGACCGCCGACTGCGGCGTCGACGCTGCTCAGGGCGCGGGAGATCGGCCTGGCAGCCGGACTCCATCATGTCTATATCGGCAATGTGCGCGGTGGCGGCGGGGAGGATACCGTGTGCCCGTCCTGCGGACAGACGGTCGTTTACCGCTCCGGCTTCACCGTCCGCCGGAACCTGCTCGAGCAGGGTGGCTGCCCCTCCTGCGGGGCACCCATCGCCGGTGTCTGGTAGCCGGTTTGGGACGGCTGTCAGGCGTCCGGTTTGACGATCAACTCGGTGCTCAGGTAGCGTTCGCCGGTATCGGGCAGCACGACGACAATGCGCTTGCCGCGGCTTTCCGGTTTGGCAGCGACTTGCAGAGCGGCCCAGGCTGCGGCTCCTGAAGAGATCCCGCAGAAGATGCCTTCCTCGACGGCGATCTTTCTGGCGGTTGCAAAGGCATCCTCGTTGGTGACGGTGACGATTTCGTCGATGATGTCCCGATTCAGGACATCCGGCACGAAGCCGGCGCCGATCCCCTGGATCTTATGGGGGCTATGGCTTCCACCGGACAGCACCGGAGAGTTGGCCGGTTCTACCGCAACCGTGCGAAAACCGGGGTTGCGCTGTTTCAGCACCTCGGAAATGCCGGTGATAGTGCCGCCGGTTCCGACTCCGGCCACCAAAATATCGATCTTGCCGTCGCTGTCCCGCCAGATCTCCTCGGCGGTGGTGCGTCGGTGCACGTCGGGGTTTGCCGGGTTCTTGAATTGATCGGGCATGAAGCTGTTGGGATGTTCGGCCGTGATCTTCTCGGCGGCCGCAATAGAGCCTTTGATGCCTTCCGCCGCCGGTGTCAGTACCAGCCTGGCGCCGAGATGGGTCATCAGGGTCCGGCGCTCGACGCTCATGCTGTCCGGCATGGTAAGCGTCAGTTTGAGTCCCTTCGATGCACACACGAAGGCGAGGCCGATGCCGGTGTTGCCGCTGGTCGGTTCAACAATGATCGTGTCATCGTTGATCTTGCCGTCTCGGATTCCGGCTTCGATCATCGATACGGCGATACGGCATTTGACGCTGCCCATAGGGTTTCTCGATTCCTGCTTGGCCATGATCACGGCTCCGGTATCCTTGCCGAAGCGCTGCAGGCTCAAAAGCGGTGTGTTGCCGATTGTCTGGGGTAAAGGAAGGGCCATGGTGTCCTCCTGTGCGGTTGGATGTTTAACGGTTATTTCGAGTTCTGGTAGATCAGCTCCGGGCGTTTCAGCAGCACCTTGGTTCCGGTGCTGACGCTCTCGGTCAGCCAGATGTTGCCGCCGATCACCGATCCGGCGCCGATAACCGTATCGCCGCCGAGTATCGTGGTGTTGGAATAGACGATCACGTCGTCCTCCAGGGTCGGATGGCGCTTGGTGTTTCTGAGGCTCTCCCCGGCGTCTCTCGGCAGCGACAGCGCGCCGAGCGTGACCCCCTGGTAGAGCCTCACGTTTTTACCGATCACCGTGGTTTCTCCGATGACCACGCCGGTGCCGTGGTCGATGAACAGCCCCGCCCCGATCTCGGCGCCGGGGTTGATGTCGATGCCGGTTTCCCCGTGGGCCCACTCAGTCATGATCCGGGGGATGATCGGAGTTTCGAGCTTGTGCAGTTCATGGGCCAGCCGGTAGACGGTGATGGCCAGCAATCCCGGATAGCTGAAGATCACCTCGTCCGGGCTCTTGGCCGCCGGGTCGCCCTCCAGCGCCGCACGTATGTCCTGGGCGAGAATGCTGGCGATGTCGGGCAGGGTGTCGATCAGCTGGTAGGCCATGTTGCTGGCCCGCTGTTCGCAGTTGGTGCAGGGCTGATCCTGCCTGCGGCAGTCGTGCCTGATAGCCATCGCGATCTGTTCGCAGAGCTTGTCGTAGAGTTCGGTGGTCTCCTTGCCGATGTAGTACTCGAGGTTGGAGGCGTGCAGGCTGGCCGACGTGAAGTACCCCGGGAAAAGAATCCGCCTGGCCTGCTTGATGATGTCAATCACCGCCTTGTGCGACGGGATCGCGACCGGGCTGATATGATCGTAGCACTCCTTGGTGCTCCACGACTGCATCAGTTTCTGCACGACCTCTGGGAGCAGATGATGTTTTGACGCCGCACTCAGTTTCTGATGGTTGCAGGTTTCGATGATGGTGATGTCGAGTCGTTCCCCCGCTCTTTTTTCCGCACTCATGGCTCCGTCTCTTTTTCGATCATGAAAATTCCGTAGGTCGCCCTCATGTTGCTGAAACGGCGAACGACGCTGCCGTGGCTGGCATGGTGGTCGGTTTTGATGGCAATCTCTTCGACGATCCGGTATCCCACGTCGCTCGCAAACCGTCTGAAATCCTTCAGGGTGACGACCCTGATGTTGGGTGTGTCGTACCAGTTGTAGGGCAATTCGTCGCTTTTTGGGGCCATGCCCTTGAGCAGCAGCTGCAGCCTGATGGAGTAGTGGCTGAAATTGGGAAAGCTGACGATGAACCGCCGGCCGATGCGCGCAAGGGAATAGAGCAGCCTGGCCGGTTCGTACACCTGCTGCAGGGTCTGGCTGAGAATCACGTAATCGAACCGCTTGTCCGGGTAGTCGTCCACCTCTTCGCGCAGGTCCCCCTGCAGGACGCTGAGCCCCTTGGCGATGCAGTGTGCCGCCTTCTGCTGATCATACTCGATACCGACGCCTCTGATCTGCTTGTGGTCCCTGAGCCAGGTCAGCAGCTCCCCGTAGCCGCAGCCCAGATCCAGCACTCTTGATCCGGGTTCGACCCAGGCGGCGATGACCTGCAGGTCGAAACGCATATGCTCAGTGCCGGGGGGTGCCATCCAGGAATCCTCCGACCAGCTCGCCGAGCCGCCTGTCCGGAATCAGAAACGCGTCGTGGCCGAAATCTGCCTCGATCTCACAGAAGCTGACGTCCAGGTCGGCGCGTTTGAGCGTCTGGATCAACTCTTTTGCCTGATATGTCGGGTACAGCCAGTCCGATGTATAACTGATTACCAGAAATTTTATCCGTGCTCCGTGAATATCCCTGATGGACCGCATCGGCGGTTCCCGGTCCACCAGATCAAAATAGTCAGCCGCCTTGGTGATATAGAGTACGGAGTTGGCGTCGAAGCGCTTGACGAACTGAGAGCCCTGGTGGCGCAGATAGCTCTCGACCATGAAATCGACATCGAACCCGTAGGAGAACGTATCCTTGTTCTGCAGTCTGCGTCCAAACTTGCGACGCATTGCCTCGTCGGAAAGATAGGTCACATGACCGATCATACGGGCGACGGCAAGGCCTAGGTCCGGCTTCTTGGCATTGTAATAGTTGCCCCTGTTCCAGCTCGGATCCACCATGATCGCCTGTCGTGCCACTTCGTTGAAAGCGATGGCCAGTGCCGAGTGGCGCATGGTCGTGGCGATCGGTATGGCGGAGCGTACCATGTCCGGGTAGCGGACACACCACTCCAGCACCTGCATGCCGCCGACCGAACCGCCGATCACCGTGTGCAGGGAGGATATGCCGAGATGATCGAGCAGTATTTTCTGGGTCTCGATCATATCTCCGACGGTCATCATCGGAAAATCGAGTGCGTAGGGGGTCCCCGTCTCCGGGTTGATCGAGGACGGTCCGGTGGTGCCCATGCAGCTGCCGAGAATGTTGGCGCAAATCACAAAGTACTTGTTGGTGTCGAGCCCCTTGCCCGGACCGATCATGGAATCCCACCATCCGGGTTTGGTCCGGTCGGCGTCGTCCGGGTAGAAACCGGCGGCGTGCGAGTCCCCGGAAAATGCATGGACCACCAGGACCACATTATCCTTTTGCGGCGTCAAGGTGCCCCAGGTTTCGTAGGCGACGGTGATCGGACCGAGCAGGGCGCCGCTCTCAAGCCTCATTTTGTCGGGCGGGTCGGCAAAGGTGAAGAACTGCTTCTCGACGATCCCCGCCGAACCAACCTCGAGATATGCCTCCGAACCGTCCGCCATGGTTTCCTGTTGTTGTCAGGATGACGCTTTTTTCAAGGCCTGCTCGATATCCGCTTTGAGGTCGTCGATATGCTCGATGCCGATCGACAGTCTGACCATCGAATCGGTGATACCGGATTCGGCAAGCTGCCCCGCCGAGAGCTGCGAATGGGTGGTAGACGCAGGGTGGATTGCCAGTGACTTGGCATCGCCGACGTTGGCCAGGTGCGAGAACAGCTCCAGCCCCTCGATGAATTTGCGGCCTGCTTCGTGCCCTCCCTTGATGCCGAACGTGACCATGCCGCCGAAGCCGTTCTTCAGGTATTTGACCGCGTTCGCGTGGCCCCGTGTTCCTTCGAGTCCCGGGTAGCAGACCCAGTCGACGGAGGGGTGAGCTTTCAAGTATCCGGCAACCTCGGCGGCGTTGCTGCAGTGACGTTCCATGCGCAGGCCCAGGGTTTCGATGCCCTGTAGGAACAGCCAGCTGTTATCAGGGCTGATGCTTGCGCCAAGGTTGCGCAGCGGTACCAGTCTCATACGCAGCGCAAAGGCGACCGGGTTGAAGTCTCCGAGGTCGTGTGCATAGCGCAACCCGTGGTAGGAGTTGTCCGGTTCGTTGTAGATCCGGAACTTCGGATCGGTCCAGTCGAAGCGGCCGGCGTCGACGACGATGCCGCCGATGCCGGTGCCGTGACCGCCCATCCATTTGGTCAATGAATGGATAACGACATCGGCGCCATACTCGATCGGTCTGAGCAGGTACGGGGTGGTGAAGGTGGAATCGATCACGAAGGGCAAGTTGTGGGCTTTTGCAATCGCCGAGATCGCCTCGAAATCGACCACGTTGAGCCCCGGGTTGCCGATGGTTTCGCAGAAAATGGCCCGGGTCTTGCCGGTGATGGCGGCTTCGAAATTTCGGGGGTTTTCGGGATCGACGAATTTGACCGAGATGCCGAACTGCGGCAGGATCGAATTGAACTGGATATAGGTTCCGCCGTACAGGTTGTTGGCGGCGATGATTTCATCTCCCTGCTCGCAGATATTGATGATCGTGTAGAAGATTGCAGAGGTGCCCGATGCCAGTGCCAGCGCCGCAGCCCCGCCGTCGAGCTGGGCCACCCGCTTTTCCAGGATATCCTGGGTCGGGTTGCCGATCCTCGTGTAGATGTTTCCGAGCTCCTTCAGGGCGAACAGGTTGGCTGCATGTTCGGTGCTTTTGAAAAGGTAGGCGCTGGTGCGATACACCGGTACCGCCCGGGACAGGGTGTCCTGGTCTATGGTCTGACCGCCGTGAAGGGCGATGGTTTCGAGTTTCATATCTCTCTCCTTTGGTGGTTTGTGCTGCTACTTGTTGCCGCCGCTAGCCGGCTGATTCTTCACCTGGTCGATCAAATCCTGCAAGGACATGCCGTTTGCGGTCTTGTACTGAGGGGCTATTGCCAGGACCGATTGCCATGAAGCGATTGCCTCAGCGGTTTTACCGAGGTCGAAGTGCAGGACGATGCCCCGATTGAAGCGCGACTGGAGGTGAGTCGCGTCCAGTTCGATCGCCTTGTCGAACGACTCGATCGCTTTTTCCGGGTTTCCCGAGCGCCGGTACATCACGCCGAGATCCGTCCAGACATTCGGGTCGGCTGAATTCAGCTCGAGTGATTTGGTGTAGGCGCCGATCGCCTTGTCGACCTGGTCGCTGTCGAAATAGAGATGGCCGAGCCGCGTCCAGGCATCGTAGTTGTCCGGATTGGCGGTAACCTCCGCTTCGAGGTTCAGGATCGCCTGGGCCTCCTGCGGTGACTGGGCGGTCTGCTGGGGGGAAGCGGCCGATGGCACGCCGCCGCCCGTCTTCATGACCGTGAAAACGACGCCCGAGACAAAACCGATGATGAAAACAACCAGTACACTGATATATAATGTCTGTTTGGAAACGGTTGCCTGTTTTTTTTCCATGTTTACACTCTGAATAACATTGTATTGTCGGTTGTCGAACCGATCCAACCGGAGATCACGGTAACACTGCCATATAATAGACATGAAAACCGGAATGTGTATATCACATTGTGATATAGTTACGGTCGTCCGGCCGATCCGATAGGAAAAGATGAAAGCGTGCTGAACTCGGTGATACCGGATCGACGCAGCATCC
Source organism: Desulfofustis sp. (assembly GCA_022340565.1). GTDB lineage: Bacteria > Desulfobacterota > Desulfobulbia > Desulfobulbales > Desulfocapsaceae > JABDQA01. Next base: position 5,417 of record JAJDNR010000108.1, on the reverse strand, counting down.
CGCGAGCCTGTCTTTTGAGAACGTAGTTTTATTTAATGTCACCTATGACGCCCTGGATGATCACCGGGCAGCAGCCGCTGCTGCCCGGCCGCCCAGATCTGCGGAGGAACACAGATGAGTAAATCAACGCCCGACATGCTGTCCGAGTTACAGCCGTCAAGCCCGTCGGTCTATTTTCCTACGACAACGGAATCGATCAGGGACAGCATCATCGACCATCTGATGAGCTTTCAGGGGCGGGATCCGGAGCGGTCCGGAGCCGGCGATATCTACAAGGCCCTGGCCTTTACGGTACGCGACATCATGGTCGAGAAATGGATCAAGACGCAGAAGACCTTTTATGCAAAGGAGAAGAAGCGGGTCTACTACCTGTCGCTCGAGTTCCTGATCGGCCGCTCCCTGGGCAACTCGATCATCAACCTGGGCCTGTTCGAGGTAGCCCGCGAGGCGGTCGAGAGTCTCGGCTACTCGATGGACGAGATCCGCGAGCAGGAGGAGGACGCAGCGCTCGGCAACGGCGGCCTCGGCCGGCTTGCGGCCTGTTTCATGGATTCGATCGCGACCCTTAAAATCCCGGCCTACGGGTATGGGATTCGCTACGAGTACGGCCTGTTCAACCAGCAGCTGATCAACGGCTACCAGGTGGAGCGCCCTGACAACTGGCTGCGATACGGCACGCCGTGGGAGTTTGAACGACGGCTGCCGGTATTCAATATCCAGTTCTACGGCAAGGTTACCACCTATCTGGACACTTCCGGCCGCTACCGCTCGAAGTGGATCGACACCCAGGACGTGCTGGCGATGCCCTGCGACATCCTGGTCCCGGGCTATAAAAACGATCATGTCATCAACATGCGTTTGTGGGCGGCCCGGGCGTCCAGCGAACTGGATCTGACCCATTTTGGAGAAGGCGACTATATCGGCGCCGTACAGCAGAAAGTAAGCTCGGAGACGATCTCGAAGGTGCTCTACCCGCCGGATCATAACTACGCCGGCCAGGAGTTGCGGCTGCGCCAGCAGTATTTTTTCGTGGCCGCGACCTTTCAGGATATCATGCGGCGCTACAAGAAGAAGAGCGAGGATTTCGACAACTTCCCGGATCGTGTCGCGGTGCAGCTCAACGACACCCATCCGGCGATTGCAATACCCGAGCTGATGCGGATCCTGCTTGACCTCGAAGGGCTCGGTTGGGAGAAGGCCTGGGATATCTGCACGAGAACCTTCGCATACACCAACCACACGCTGATGCCAGAGGCTCTGGAACGCTGGTCGGTGGATCTGCTTGAAAAGGTGCTGCCCAGGCACCTGCAGATTATCTTCGAGATCAACCAACGGTTTCTCGATCTGGTCGCCCAGGAATATCCGGGCAACATGGAGAAGCTGAGCAGGATGTCGATCATCGAGGAGGGCTATCCCAAAAAGGTGAGGATGGCCCATCTGGCCATCGTCGGCTCGCATTCCGTCAACGGGGTCGCGGAACTGCATACGAAATTGCTCAAGGAGCGCGTGTTTAAGGACTTTCACCAGTTCTATCCCGGTAAACTCAACGCGAAAACCAACGGCATCACACCGCGGCGCTGGCTGCTCAAGGCCAACCCTGGCCTGGCCGGGCTGATCAACGAGAAGATCGGTGAGGGGTGGGAGGTCGATCTGGACCGGCTGAGGGAGTTGGAACCGTATGCGGAGGACCCCGAATTCAGGCGGCGTTTCCGGGAGATCAAGCTCGCCAACAAAGTTAAGCTGGCTGATTATGCCGGGGTCAGTACCGGGGTGCTGGTGAGCCCTGAGACGATGTTCGATGTGCAGGTCAAACGGATCCACGAGTACAAACGACAGCTGCTCAACGCCCTGCACGTGATTCATCACTACCATCGGCTGGTCACCGGACAGGGCAGGGGCCTTGCCCCCCGGACCGTGCTCTTCGCTGGCAAGGCGGCGCCATCGTACTGGCGGGCCAAGCTGATCATCAAGCTGATCTCCTCGATCGGCGAGGTGGTGAATCGTGATCCGCGCATCGGTGATCAACTCAAAGTCGTGTTTCTGCCCAACTACAATGTCAGCCAGGCGGAGCTGATCATCCCCGCTGCCGATTTGTCCGAGCAGATCTCAACAGCCGGGACCGAGGCGTCGGGTACCGGCAACATGAAGTTCGCGCTCAACGGTGCGCTGACCATCGGCACGCTGGACGGCGCCAATATCGAGATCAGGGAGGAGGTCGGAGACGACAATATCTTCATCTTCGGCCTCAAGGCGGACGAAGCCGAGTACGAGCGCATCCACTGCAGTCGCACACCGGCTCAGATCTGCAACGAAAACGAGGACGTGGCCCAGATCATCGAGTCGCTTTCCGACGGCACCTTCAGTTCCGGGGACCGGGACCTCTTCAAGCCGCTGGTAGACTCGCTGATGAGCTCCCACGACCAATACCTGCTGATCAGGGACCTCGAGTCCTATCTCGACTGCCAGAAGCGGGTGAACGAGACGTTTCACGATACTGAAGCGTGGACCAGAAAAGCAGTGCTCAACGTCGCACGGGTGGGTAAGTTCTCGACCGATCGGACCATCCGCCAGTACGCCAACGAGATCTGGGGTATTGAGGTATAGACGATCGATTGACGGCCGCTGAAAATTGCAGTATCTAGAAAATGACAAAGGTTACAGGATCTGCTCCTGTAACCTTTTCTGATTCCTGGAGGCGGCGAGCGGATTCGAACCGCTGAATAATGGTTTTGCAGACCACTGCCTTAGCCACTTGGCTACGCCGCCGTCGCGCTCGGCTGAAAGCGTTGTTTATACCACAGATTCACCGTTTGACAAGAGGAAATATAGATACATGAGTGCGTTCATGGACAGTCTGGCAGGCGCCAACAAACAGGTGCTCACCGAACTCGAATCGACAATCGGCTACCGTTTTACCGATCTGCGCCTGCTGCAGAAGGCGATGATTCATTCATCCTTCGCTTTTGAGCAGGCGCAGGCCGGTCAAGACAATCAGGTGTTCGAATTTATTGGCGATGCGGTGCTCGACCTGGTGATTGGGCACCTGCTGACCAGGCGTTATCCCGATTTGAAGGAGGGAGATCTGACCCGCTTCAGGGCGTCGCTGGTCAACGAGTCGCATCTCGCTGACATGGCCAGAAACCTCAACCTGGGGACCTATCTCTGCCTCGGCAAGGGTGAGGAGAGCTCCAACGGCCGCAGCAAGTCCTCGATCCTCTCCTGCGCGTTCGAGGCGGTGATCGGTGCCATTTTCGAGGACAGCGATTACCCGACGGCGGAGGCGCTGGTATGCAGGCTCTTCAGCGACGCCGTCGATGAGCAGAAGGAAGACCTGCTGCTCGCCGACGCCAAGAGCAGGCTGCAGGAAGTGCTGCAGGAGAAACACAACGAACAGCCGGCCTACCGGCTCGACCGCGAGGAGGGGCCTTCGCACCGAAAGCGGTTCAGCGTTTCCGTTCTATTCAGGGACCAGGTGCTCGGAACCGGCACCGCCGGATCAAAAAAAGAGGCGGAGCAGCGGGCCGCGGCGGCTGCCTTGACGTCTTCCCTCGGGGAGATCTGAGGAGCGGCGGCGGGCCGAACCTGCTCGTCGATCTTCGTCAAGTTCACCGAACTTCCTCATCCAGCCTCCACCACCAGGACATCGATGGATTCATCCGCGCCTTCTCAGCACAATCTGGCCTCAGCCAAAGTTGTCCTGATTGTCGTTTCCCTGGTGCAGTTCACCGTGCCGTTTCTGATGTCGGCGGTGGCAATCGCGCTGCCGGCAATCGGCAGAGATCTCGGCGCCAGCGCGGTCCAGCTCTCGCTCGTACAGACCGCGCAGATCCTCGGCGTCGGCTTGCTGCTGCTGCCGATGGGCAGGTTTGCCGATATCAACGGTCGTCGCCGGGTGTTTATCGGCGGATCGTCACTGATCTGTGTCGCGACGATGGTGATCGGCATGGTTTCAAGCATCGAACTATTCATTCTGATGAGATTCATCCAGGGCATCGGCGCCGCCATGATCTTTTCAACCAGCCTCGCCATCCTCACCTCGATCTATCCAGCCCAGCGCCGGGGACGGGCGATCGGCATTGTTGCGGCGATGGTGTATCTCGGCATGGCTGCCGGGCCGAGTCTGTCGGGCATCATCGTCAGCCATCTGGGATGGCGCTGGGTCTTTGTCCTGCTCAGCATCGTCATGCTGGCAACCCTGATCCTTTCCGTGCTGAGGCTCACCGGCGAGTGGAGAAGCGCCGAAGGCGAACCTTTCGACTGGGGAGGAGCGATGATCTACATGGCGGCCCTGTTTCTGATCATCTGCGGGGCGGTCGGCATAACCAGAAATCTGACCATGAAAATCGCAGCGGCAGCCGGACTGGTGGGAATGGTTCTGTTTTTCATGCACCAGCGACGTACACGCTATCCGATCATCGATACCAAGTTGCTGACGGGAAATCTCGCCTTCACCTTCGCCAATCTCGCCACGTTCATCAATTACTCGGCGATGTTCAGTTTCATGTTCCTGTTCAGCCTCTACCTGCAGTATGTAAAAGGCTACTCGGCACAGCAGGCGGGAATGCTGCTGATCGTTCAGCCGCTGGTGCAGGCGGGTCTGGCTCCTCTGGTGGGCCGGCTTGCCGACAGTTATTCGCCCTCGCGCCTGGCGACGCTGGGCATGATCTTCTGCACCGTGGGACTGTTCATCGCCTCGAGGATAGAGGCCGACTCGTCGCTGGCGCTGATTATCACGGTTACCGTGGTGCTCGGTGTCAGCCTCGGGATTTTTGCGACCCCCAACATGACCTCCATCATGAGCCTAGTCGAACCCAGGCAACTGGGTACCGCTTCGAGCATGATCGCGACCATGCGCACCACCGGCGTACTTGCGAGCACCGCGATTATTGCCCTGATTTTCTATTCCTATCTCGGCGATCAGCCGGTCACCGGCGCCAACGTTGACCGGTTCTTGCACAGCCAGCAGACCTCCTTTCACGTGTTTACGGTGATGAGCTTGGTCGGAACGCTATTCTCATCGGTGAAAGGCAGACTGGCAACGTCGATTCGAAAAAATGGCGGTAAAGGCTGAATTCGTGCGGCAGGCCGGAGAGACGTTTGATAGCCCCGAGAATCGCCGTGGCACGGTCAGATAAACGGTTGCGCATCTAAAACATCATCACGGCTGCTGTGCGTAACGTTTCAATATATTATGGGAAAATATGATACGTCAGGTGTTTTTACGGCTGATTGTATGTTCAAGCCATGTCGGATCAATTTTGGCTATTAACTGAGCTTCTTGCAAAACTCTCAAGAGGAGCGCGCCGGCGAGGCTGAAAAATCCTAAAAATCTGAACGTAAAATATTGTAATAATTGAGCTTAATTCGATTTTCTGCTATACTTTGTTTAGCCAACAAATAATGCATACCAGGAGTTT
>JAJDNR010000106.1 GCA_022340565.1 Desulfofustis sp. | reverse complement strand
CGCGGGGTCGAAGTCCTGGCCTATCAGGCAGCGGTCACCCCCGAGTCGATCGAGGTGACGGCCGAACTGCCGGTGAACCTCGGTTCATAACCAGAGCGGTCAGTGGATGATTTCGCCCAGCCGGCTCCAGCGGATGGACTCCAGCCGATCCAGGGAGATCAGGGGGGTCTCGATATCCCAGGACCAGTAGATGATCATCGCCTTGCCGAGGATGTCCGCCTCCTCGACATACCCCCAGAAACGGCTGTCCGAGCTGTTGTCCCGATTGTCGCCCATCACGAAGAATTTTCCTGCCGGAACGGTTATCGGGCCGAAGTTGTCCTTGGGGCTCACGTTTGCTGGCAGCATCGCCGTATTTGAAAAATGGGCGTTCGGGTCATCGACCTTTGCCCCGTTTTTATAGAGCTGCTTGTTTTTAATCTGGATCGTGTCTCCCGGCTCGCCGACTACCCGCTTGATGTAGTCGATGGAACGGTCCTTGGGATAGCGGAACACGATGATATCCCCGGTCTTGGGATCCTTCACCGGAACCAGCGTCTTGCCGGTGAATGGCACTCTGATGCCGTAGATGAATTTGTTTACGAGCAGGTGATCTCCGATCAGCAGCGTCGGCAGCATCGAGCCGGAAGGAATCTTGAACGCCTGAATGACGAACGTCCTGATAAACAGTGCCAGAAGTACGGCAATGATGATTGCCTCGGCATATTCCCGAAAAACAGATTTTTTCTTTTTAATTGACTCCACCGCTTGTTCCTCAATCCCGATTATCGATTCATCCACTCCGTAAGGATATACCCAACGCCAGCAAAGCTACTTTAATTCATCCTAGATTACAAGCGAGATGCCAACACCCCAAATAATTATCTTTTTTTCCTTGATTAACAACGACCTAGGGATATACACTAGATGCAGAGGAGGGGGCCCTGGCATCGCCCATAGGTGGGGGAGAGCAAGTATAAAAATTTATACTATCTCGAATAAATACCTGTTAAAAAAAGAAAAAAAACTGTATATTTTTCTTCGTTTTGCTTGACAAAGCGTGCTTTTTATGTCCTAAATGTACTTTAAGTATGGAATGTCTGTACGTTATCGCATTCCTTAACAATCAATGGAAATTGATATTTCACAACTACGAATGCACACATCATGTTTTCATCATCGCAACTAGTTGTTGGAGTAGATATCGGCTCGCATTCTGTTAAGGTCTGCCAGCTCAAGCGCGCCGACAAGGCCTATTCGATCGTAACCCTCGGCAGCGCGATTCTTCCCGAGGGCGCGGTCGATGACGGCGCGTTGAATGATCCTGAGATCGTCGCCTCGGCAATTTCCTCCCTTTTCAAGAACCTCAAGATCAAAAAGAAAAAGGTCGGCTTCTCCATTTCCGGCTACTCGGTCATCGTCAAGAAAGTCAATCTGGCGGTGATGGGCGAAAAGGAGATGGAAGATCACATCATGACCGAGGCCGAACAGTACATTCCGTTCGATATCCAGGATGTATACCTGGACTTTCAGGATCTCAAGACCAACAAAGACGGTTACGAACGCACCGATGTGATGCTCGTCGCCGCCAAAAAAGATATCGTCGACGACTACCTGAAAATGCTCGAATCCATCGGCCTGCAGGCAACCATCGTCGATGTGGACGGCTTCGCGCTGGAAAACACCTACGAATACAACTTCCCGAAAACCGAAAATGTCGCGCTGATCGATATCGGCGCGTCGAAGATGAATATCAATATCATCTCCAAGGGAATCTCTGTTGTCGCCAGGGACATCGTGGTCGGCAGCCGCCAGCTGACCGATCGTATCATGGGGCAGTTCGACCTCGATTACGAGGAGGCGGAGGCCCTGAAACTGGGCAGTGCTCCGGCGGGAGACAAAAAAAAGGAGCTGCAGGAAATCTTCAGGTCGGTCTGTACCCAATGGATTCTCGAGATCAAGAAAGCCATCGATCTCTACCACTCCAACTTCTCCGATGCTCCCCTGACGAAACTGGTGCTGAGCGGAGGTGGCTCCAAAGTTGCCGGCCTGGCGGACTTTCTGACCCAGGAGACTGGAATCGAGGTTGAGCTGTTCAACCCGTTCGCGAACATGAAGTTCAGCAAGCGGAAAATAGATCCTGACTATCTGAAAAACATAGGTCCGGAAATGGCCATTGCCTCAGGTATCGCTATCCGTCCCTCAGTAATCTAGCAAATCAAGGGAATCTGGTGAGATATGCTCAGAATTAACCTCCTTCCAATCAGGCAGCTGAGGAAACGAACCAAGGCGCGCAATCAACTGCTCGCTTTTTTTCTCATTTTCCTCGTGGTACTTGCCCTTCTCGGCGGGGCCGGCGTATTGCTGGCCGCCAAAATCACCGAACTCAATGAGGACATCGCCCGCAAGAACGAAGAAATCAAATCGTTTGATGCGGTGGTCAAACAGATTGCCGAGCTGGAAAAGAAGCGTCTTGATCTGAATCGAAAAATCAGGATTATCAACCAGTTGAAAACCGACTCCTCACTCACCGTTCACATTCTCGATGATGTCGCCGCGATCATCGACAACAAGCGGATGTGGATAACCTCATTCAAACAGAGTGGCGGCAGCCTGGCGCTTTCGGGGTACGCTCTTGACAACAAGACCATAGCCGAATTCATGGAAAATCTTGATCAGAATTCAAAATATGTGAACGGTGTCAACCTCAGCAACACGTCGCTCAAAAACATCAGCGGCAACAGCCTGAAATCGTTTTCAATTACTGCCAGTGTCTCGTCTCCGCAAGTTCCGGAACAGGCACCGCAGGAAGATAACAAGAAGTAAAGCTTTCAGGGATACAGGGGTCCATGAAAAAGACATCGAAATTTTCAGAATTTCTCGACAAGAGATATATACCACTCGAAAAGAAATACAAGATTCTTATCGCGGTGGTCGTTCTGGCTGCACCGGTTGCCCTCTTCTATTTTCTCTACTTCCAGCCGAAGGCTGAAGAGATCAAGAGCCTCGAACAGGCCCGGGACAAGCTTGTCAAAGAGATTCAGGATTTGCGGGAAAAGAAACGGCGGCTCCCGATTCTGCTTGCCGAGGTTGCCAAAGTAGAAGAGGAGTTCGAACAGGCAGCTAAAATGCTGCCCACCACCACGGAAATCCCCAAGCTGCTCACCGACATCTCCGCACTTGGGCAGAACGCCGGCCTTGATTTCGTATCGTTCACCCCCAAAGGAGAGGTGCAGAGAGACTTCTACAACGAGGTCCCGGTGGCAATCAGCATCAAGGGGCCATACCACAATATCGGTGGATTTCTGGACCGGGTCAGCAAACTGGACCGGATCGTCAGCGTAACCAATCTGTCGGCGGGTTCCCCAAAGAAATCCGCGCTGGGTGAATGGATCGTCAGTGCCAGCGGTCAACTGGTTACCTATCGATTCACCAATAAAGAGTTGCCAAAAGACGACGGCAAGAAGAAAAAGGGGAGGAAGTAGGCTCCCCGGGCAGACCAATCCATGGATATGATACTCAACAGCCGGAACATCATGAAAGTCATCACACGGTATCTCGCAGTGATTGTCTCGCTCTTTCTCTGTCACCCGTCCATTGCCGCGGACCCTCAGAACGGTGAACAAACACCTCCTGAAGAGACTGAGCCGGTGGCAATCGAACAGAGCACATCAAGCTATGAATATCGGATGGAAAACCGGGCGGATCCCTTTGCCCCGTTCGTATCTGAGCAGGCAAGAAGAAATCCGATCACGCCGGATGAAATCATCGAAAACAACGAGGTATTGACCGGCATGCAGCTCTTCGAGCCCGGCCAGCTGACACTGGTGGCTCTGATGCTCACGGGCGGCGACAAGATGGCTATGGTTCAGGATTCTACCGGCAGAGGCTACATTATCGAGGAAGGCATGAAGATCGGCCGCCGGGGCGTTATCACGAAAATAACTGAAGACAGAGTTATCATAGAAGAAACCGCATATACCCGTAGCGGCAAGACACTCAAGAACGAGATCGCTATGGTGTTAAAAAGAGAGGGAGAAGAATAGACAATGTATACCAGGTTTACGACTACATTATTGGCCATTTTCTCCGTCGTTTGCGCATATCAGATTGGATATTCACCATCTGTCGCTGTCAGTCAAACGCAGATCTACAAGATCTCAAGTATCGAAACGAACCTGGGATCAGACAGCCTGGATATGACCATTCGCGGGGATTCTCCCCCCGCATATACGGTTTCCGAGCGCTTCGATCCGTATCGACTCATTGTCGATATTGCCGACACCGAACTGGACAGCGCCATCGATCCTCAGAAGATCCTGGCGGACAACGACGTGGCCAGGCTCAACCTGTCGATGCTGAAGGATCAGGACCCGCCGGTAGCCCGATTCGAGTTCACCATCGGCAACAATGCGACCTATGATGTGCAGCAGATCGAAAATGATCTCACCATCAATATCATCGGTCAGCCGGGCGAGACCGTCGCCGCTGCACCTGCGGCCGCTGCAAGCACTGCCGCCGAACCGGCCAAAGCAGAGCTCGATGAATCGATGTTCGAGTCTCCCCAACAGGGAGGCGTCGGGATCAAGGCGCCGCAGGCCCAGAAAGATGATGAATTCGCTCAGCTGCAAGACAGTTTTTCCTTCTCCGGATACAAAGGAGAGCGAATCAGCGTCGACTTCTACAAGATAGACCTGCACAACGTGTTCAGACTCTTCCGGGAAATCTCCGGCATGAACATTATTGTCGATCAGGCCGTAAAGGGAACGCTGACCCTTGCGCTCAACGACGTGCCCTGGGAATTCGCGCTCGATATCATCATGAACCTCACCGGGCTGCAGAAGGAGGAGCGCTACAACACGCTGGTGATCTATCCGAAAAACAAGCAGTTTGAATGGCCCGAGCAGGCCGAGGACAACCTCTCCTTCGAAGCCGACATCGAAGTCGTCAAGGAAGAAGCCCTGATTATTCAGGAATCCGCCAGCCAGCCAGCGGAGATCATGCAGGCCAAAGAACTGCTGCGTCAGGCTTATGCTCTGGAAAAAGAGAACAGTTTCGAGGAGGCCTCAGCGCTGTATGAAGAGGCCTTCAAACTGTGGCCAGACAATATCCGCATATCCAACAAGCTCGCAAACCTCTATCTCGGCCGGCTGCTGCTCAATGCCAAGGCTGCCTACTTTGCGAAGAAATCCCTGGCCATTGACCCGTCCGACACCAAGGCCGCCCTCTATTGCGCGATCAGTTCAGCCAATATGGAGAAGACCGCCGAAGCGCTCGAGTGCTTTGCCCAGAGTATCAGCGGTGATCCGCCGATGAAGGAGGCACTGATCAGTTATGCCGCCTTTACGGAGAACAACAATCGGCTCGATGCGTCGCTGAAACTGCTCGACACCTACGGCACCTATTATGGCGACAATGTTCAAACCATGGTCAGCAAGGCCCGCATTTACGACAAACTGGGAGACCGGGCCAAGGCCAAGGAGCAATATCGGGCGCTGCTGGCATCGGGATATCAGATACGCCCGGACCTCAAACAATACGCTGAAAGCAGGGCTACTGCGGAGAATTAATAAACAAAAGGTATCTACCGGATATTCTCATTACTGATAATTGTCGACGAGGTTCTGAATGATGAAGGCAACCAAGAGACGCATGCACTATCTGGCCATTCTGCTGCTCATTTTATTCGCGACATCGTGCACCAACCAGCAACAGCCCGTTGTTGAGGAGCCGATCGTTCCAGACCAGCAGACCATCCAAGCAAAGAATCCGATAGAAAAACCACCGGAGTCGTTGCCCATCATGTACCAGAGTCCCGCCTATATGGTCGACACTGAGGATGATCAGGACATGATTCTGACGGAGGAGGAAACCGCCGTCAAGGTCGGCGCCACCATCAAGTCTACCCGCGGCCCCCAGCCGCTGTGGGATATCCTGAAACGATTGGCCGCCCTGAAGAAAATGAACGTGTCGTGGGCCAGCGATGTCGATCAGAATGTGCTTGTCGATGTCGACATCAACGCCAACGACGATTTCTATCAGGCGGTGGACAACTTGCTCAGACAAGTCGATTACTTCCATGAAATGCAGGGCAATACGATTGTCGTAAAATACAAGGAAACACGGCAGTTCCGCATTGCCATGCCGTTCATCCGGCAAAACTACCGGACCGGGACGGGGGGCAACGTGCTCGGCGGCGAAGGCGTCGACTCCAACGTCGACGGCACGGTCGAGCTGAAAAGCGACCAGAACACGTTCGACATCTGGGAAAGTGTCCAGGCGAATATGGACAAGATCATAAACCTGTGGAGCACCACCGCCGTCACCCCGGAAGTTGCCGCCGCCCAGGAGGGTGCCCAGGCGGATGAACCGGTCCAGCAGGCCACTCGAAGAGTATCCTCGGGCGGTGTCCAGTACTTCATCGACAAACCGGTCGGAATCGTAACCGTCGTGGCTCCGCGCCCGCTCCTCGACCGTCTCCAGGAATATTTCGACAGCCTGACCAGCGAGCTCTATAAACAGATATCCATCGAAGCGAAGATCATCGAGGTTCACCTGATGGACAATTCATCGATCGGCATCAACTGGAATCAGGTGCTGAAAAACTTCAACGTGCAGGGGCTCGTCACCTTCGGCGATCCCGCCACCGGCGATGGCGGCGGCGGGCAGGTCTGGCCATACATCCATTCCAACAACACCTCTTACGACGATGGCGAAACCCACGGACCGGTGTATGACCCGACCCGGTTCATCTCAAAGGTTTCGCTGCAGGCCGCTCCGTTCAGCGTATTTCTCAACGCGTTGAAGACCCAGGGTGACACACAGGTTCTGTCAAACCCCAAGCTCAGCGTGATGAACGGCCAACCGGCTCTGATCTCGGTGGGTGAAAACGTCACCTACATCGAGAGTATCGAAGTGGACCGGGATACCGGCGGTATAAACACCCTTTTGACCTACACCGTCGAAACCGCCCGCGTACTCTCCGGAATCAGCCTTGCTCTGACGGCAAACATTCTCAACGACAAAGAGGTCATCATGAACCTCGTGCCGATCACCTCAGAGTTGGAGGAACCGATCGAGTACAAGCAGGTCGGTCTGGAAGGTACCGAAGTCGGTCTACCGCGGGTTCGGGTGCGTGAGATGAGCACCACCGTCAGGGTCAAGGATAACGAAATGCTCGTTATCGGCGGCCTGATCTCCGAAGTAAACGATACCGAGGGGAATTTCGCGCCGCTGGTCGGCAAGATTCCGGTAATCCGCTATCTGTTCGGATACGAAGAAAAAGTCAGACAGAAGCGTGAACTCATTATCATACTGAGGCCGAGAATTATCTGATCGTCCGGTAAGTGAGAACAGAAAACCATATTTCATCATTTGGCAGGGAGATTACTATGAACAGGCTGAAATATCTGATCGTCGGAATCTTGGCGTTGGCTATGGCCGGCTGCGGTCAGACCGTTGTTGAATCGCTCAAGGTTCCTGAAGGCGGGGGACAGAATTCTCCGGGTTACGGCAAAGCAGTCGTGATACTGCCGTTCGCCGATTACAGTTTCGCCGACAATATGGTCTCGGCGTACCGGCGCAGCTCGCAGATTACCGAGTCGCTGACCGACAGCCTCATGGCCCAGGGCTTTTCCACCTCGATCCAGGAAGATGTGTTCCGCTATATGATCGAGCAGAACCTGATCAGCCTCGCCGCCTACGAAGAGGTGCATGCGAAATCGCTCAGAAACGAACTCGACGGCGAGTGGTCGGACACCATGAAATCTGTGCTGCGCGGCTATATCTCCGAGCAGCAGGTGCAAAACCAAAACAGAGCGGTGGCAGCCCCGGGTACCCATGGCCTCGATGAAAAAACCGTGGCCATGATTGGCCGCCGTTTCAATGCCGATTACATCGTCCGCGGTCGAATCCTCGAGTACAAAACGCGTCAGGATCCGAGCTGGGAACCGTGGAAGAAAGGTATTCTGCCGTTCATCGTTCAGGGTACCTCTCGAATTGCCGTCGGTTTCGCCGGGTCAGACGAGTATGATCGTTATGGCCAAATGGCGGCAGGTGCAACCTGGGGCGCCCTGATCGGATACCATACGGTATGGCCGTTCGATGACACGACCCTGTTCGGGGCATCCAATAATACCTCAAACGCAATTTTCTGGGGCGCTACCGGTGCAGCGTTAGGTGATCTGTCCTACAACAGTGCACGTAACGAACAGGCAGTCGTGCAGATGCGAATCTGGGTCCAGGAGGCCGCCACCGGAAACCTCGTCTGGACAAATCGAATCCGGGTCGCGGTATCGCCGGAATCAGTGTATGCCGACAATCAGTATGATGCCTTGTTCGACAGCGCAATCGAAAAGGGAGTGAACACGCTGATAGACAATTTCGTTGCCTACGGGCTGTAACCTCCGTCCTCAAACAGACCTGCCATAAACGAAGAGGCCGTTTATCCCCTGGATAAACGGCCTCTTCGCTTTTTCCATCCAGCGAGCTGCTCAGTTCGATTGCTCTCTGTTCTTCTGGGCGTTTTGAAACAAGGCCATGAAGTTGACCGGCTCCATCAGGAGCGGCATGAAGCCGCCATCGACGGAGGCCTGGCTGATAACCTGCCGGGTAAAGGGGAAGAGCAGCGTCGGGCACTCCACACCAAGGACCATCGGCATATGCTGTTCGGGTATGTTCCTGAGCAGAAAAACCGCTCCATGCTCGATCTCGAGAATAAACAGCACCCGCGGTTCGTCCTCTTTTGTTGCGACCTTGGCGTTGATTTCCAGTGAAACCTCCCAATGGTCTTCCCCGACCTTTCTGTTGTTCAGCTTCAGGTTGAGCTCCACGCTCGGCTCGGCCTTCTGACCCACCCGGTAAACATCGGGGGCGTTGGGATTTTCAAACGAAAGATCCTTGATGTACATCTTCTGCATCCGCAGAATGGGACTCTCTGCCGAGCCCTGCGTCTCCGTGCTTGTCTGTTCAGCCATGGCGACTCCTTCTGGTATGTAATCATGGTTAATGGTGAACTGGCCGGCATTAAACTGCAAATGGACGGGGGCTGCAAGGTTTGTTTCACGCTGCCTTACCGCCGTTCATGCTCACCCCGTTGGATTCAAGAATCTGCTTGAGAAACACTCCAGTATAGGAATGGCCGACGCCGGCAACCTGTTCGGGCGTCCCGCAGGCGATCACCTCGCCACCGCCGTCGCCGCCCTCCGGACCGATATCGATGATCCAGTCAGCCGTCTTGATCACATCGAGATTGTGCTCGATCACGAGCACCGTATTCCCCTGGTCAACCAGGCGGTTCAAAACCTCCAGCAGGTGCTTGATATCGGCCGGATGCAGACCGGTGGTCGGTTCATCGAGGATATAAAGGGTCTTACCACTGCTTCTGCCGGACAGCTCCCGGGCCAGCTTCACTCGCTGTGCCTCGCCTCCGGAAAGCGTCACCGATGACTGGCCGAGCTTGATATAGGACAGACCGACGTCGTACAGGGTCTGCAGCCGACTCCTGATAGCCGGGATATTCGCAAAGAATTCCAACGCTTCGGCAACCGTCATGGTCAGCACATCGTGAATCGTCTTGTCCCGGTATCTGATATCAAGGGTTTCCAGGTTATAGCGTCTGCCCTTGCAGGTTTCACAGACCACGTATACATCGGGCAGAAAGTGCATCGCGATGCGCAGCACGCCCTCGCCGTCGCATGCTTCGCAGCGGCCGCCTTTGAGGTTGAAGCTGAACCTGCCGGGCTTGTAGCCGCGTGCCCGCGATTCCGGCAGCTGCGCGAACAGCTCGCGGATCGGGGTGAACACACCCGCATAGGTTGCCGGATTCGAGCGCGGCGTGCGGCCGATCGGGCTCTGGTCGATGTCGACGATTTTGTCGATTTGATCCAGACCGCTCAAGCCCACCCCTCCGCGCTTGACGCTGTCGTGCCGGGTCGATTTCCCGAACTTGGCGAGCTTGAACAGGGTCTCCATGATCAGGCTGCTTTTCCCCGAACCGGAAACACCAGTTACCGAGGTCATCACGCCAAGCGGAAATGAAACGTTCACCTTTTTCAGGTTGTTTGCGGTGGCACCGCTTATCTTCAGCACCTTTGCCCCCCGCCGTCTAACCGTGCGCCTGGCCCCGGGGATGTCGATGGCCTTTCGGCCAGACAGGTAGGCACCGGTTTCCGATTGTTCCTGATCGAGCAGATCGACCACCGTGCCGCTGAATACCACGCTGCCGCCGTGAACACCGGCGCCTACCCCCATATCGAGCACATGATCTGCAGCCAGGATGGTATCGGTATCGTGCTCGACGACGATTACCGTATTGCCGAGATCCCTGAGTTCAATCAGCGTATTGATGAGCTTCTGGTTGTCGCGCTGGTGCAAACCGATGCTGGGTTCGTCGAGAATGTAGAGGACGCCGGCGAGGCGCGACCCGATCTGCGACGCCAGGCGTATGCGCTGCGCTTCGCCGCCGGACAGGGTTCCCGACTTCCGGGCCAGGGTCAGATATCCCAGTCCAACATCTTCGAGAAAGGACAATCGATCGACGATTTCCTTCAGAACCGGCTCCCCGATAGCCCGTTCTCGATCGTTGAATGGAAGCAGCGGCAGATCCCTCAGCAGTTTGCCCACCGACAGGATCGTCAGGTCATGGATGTTGTGCCGGCCGATGCGCACCGCCAGCGCTTCCGGCTTGAGTCTGGCGCCGCTGCATACCGGACAGACCTGCTCATTCATGTAGCGGACCAGTTCATCGCGGATCATCGACGACTGGGTCTCGTGATAGCGGCGGTCGAGCTGCGGGATAACTCCCTCGAAGCTTCTCAGCGCGGTCATGACCCGTTTCCGCTTCTGGTAGAAGAACTCTATCTCCTCCCTGCCTGATCCGTAGAGGATGATCCTACGCTGTTTTTCAGACAACCTGCCGAACGGGGTTTTGAGCGAAAACCCGAAGTGCCTGGCGACCGCGGCGAGCATCTGGCCGGTGTAGGTCGATTCATTCCGCCACCCCCACGGGGCGATCGCGCCGTCGGCAATCGACAGCGAGTGGTCGGGCACGATCAGACTTTCGTCGAAGAACTGTTTGACCCCGAGCCCTCCGCATTCCGGGCAGGCCCCCTGGGGATTGTTGAACGAGAACAGCTGAGTCGACAGCGGCGGCATCGAAATACCACATTCGTGGCAGGCAGCCAGTTCGCTGAACAGCTGCTCGCTGCCGCGGTCCGGATAATAGGCGAGCAGGAAGCCTCCGGTGACCTTCACCGCGGTGCTGATCGAATCGGCAAGCCGCCTTCGCACCGACGGTTTCAGAACCAGCCGGTCAACGACGATCTCGACGGTGTGTTTCTTATTCTTGTCAAGGGCCTGAACATCGTCGGTATGGACGATGTCGCCGTCGACCCTCACCCGCACGAATCCTTCCTTGCGGATGCGGGCCAGAAGCTGCTCGTGCCGTCCCTTCCGCTCGGAGACCATCGGTGCCAGCAGGATGACCTTGGTGTCCTCCGGCTCGGCAAGCAGGATCGTGACCATATCCTCGATCGACTGGGAGCGGATCTCCTTTCCGCACTCCGGGCAACACGGTCTTCCGCAGCGGGCGAAAAGCAGCCTCAGGTGGTCGTATACCTCGGTAACGGTACCGACGGTTGAACGGGGGTTCTTGCTGGTGGTCTTCTGCTCGATAGACACCGCCGGCGACAGCCCCTCCAGAGAATCCACATCGGGCTTGTCCATCTGGCCGAGAAACTGGCGGGCATAGGTGGAAAGCGACTCGACATAGCGCCGCTGTCCCTCGGCATACAGCGTATCAAAGGCGAGCGTCGATTTGCCGGAACCCGACAGCCCGGTGAAGACCACCAGCGCGTTTCTGGGAAGATCGACGTCGATATTTTTGAGGTTGTGCATCCGTGCGCCACGGATGCGGATCTTCTGCGGTTCCATGATCAATCAACCGCCGAACAGTCGCGAATGGTCGACCTTGATACAGCGGTCCATGACAACCGTAATGCCGCTCAGTTCAGCCCGTGTCGCCGCAGCCTCATCGACAATTCCGAGCTGCATCCAGACCGCTCCGGCTCCCGCCTCGACCGCCTGATCAACGATCGGCGCCACCTGCTCGGACCGTCTGAAGATGTTGACGATATCGATTTTTCCAGAAACCGCCTCAAGACTGGGATAGCAGGTCCGGCCGAGGAGTTCGTCGTGCCCCGGGTTCACCGGAATGACATCGTAGCCGCGACTGATCAGGTAGGCGGCAACCCGGTGGGAGGGGCGCTCGGGTCTCGGTGACAGGCCGACCACGGCAATCCTCCTCGCTTCTTCGAGAAGCGTCTTTATCCGTCCATCTCCGCCGCCTGCATCGATCATGGTATGTCGCCGTAAATCAGGTTGATTTTTACCTTTTAAGCCAGCAGAATATAATGGAGATCGGCTGGACAAAAGTCAAGATAGCAATTATAACCAGTCTTTTGACAAGGCTTACCACCACCGGGTCCTCCCTTCGGGGGTAGGGACTGCGAAGATCCTGTGCAGCGAGGGAGAGATCATGAATTTCCAGGATATCATTTTCGAGTTGGATACCTACTGGGCCAAGCAGGGATGCGTCATTCAACAGCCCTACGACATGGAAGTCGGCGCCGGTACCTTCCATCCCGCCACGCTGCTCAGGGCACTCGGCCCCGAACCCTGGAAAGCAGCCTATCCGCAGCCTTCACGTCGCCCCACCGACGGGCGCTACGGGGACAACCCGAACCGGCTACAGCACTATTATCAGTACCAGGTGGTCATCAAGCCGTCTCCGCTCGACATCCAGGAACGGTATCTGGAGAGCCTCAAGCGATTCGGTCTGAACCTTTTGGAGCATGACATCAGATTCGTCGAGGACGACTGGGAATCGCCGACGCTCGGCGCCTGGGGCCTGGGCTGGGAGGTCTGGCTGGACGGCATGGAAATCACCCAGTTCACCTATTTTCAGCAGGCCGGCTCGATCGATCTGCATCCGGTTACCGCCGAAATCACTTACGGTCTGGAGCGCATCGCCATGTATCTGCAGGGTGTCGACAGCGTCTATGACATCGCCTGGAACGACGAGATCACCTATGGGGATATCTTTCACCAGGCTGAAGTGGAATTTTCGACGTTCAACTTCGAAGAGGCCAACGTCGAGCAGATGATCAGCTATTTCAATTCGTATGAAGCGGAAGCCACCAGACTGATCGACCGGGAACTGATACTGCCGGCCTACGACTTCTGCCTGAAGTGTTCCCATGTGTTCAATCTGCTCGACGCCAGGAAGGCGATCAGCGTGGCGGAACGCACACGCTACATCGGCCGGATCAGAAATATTGTCAGGCGCGTGGCGGAGAGCTACGTGGCGCAGCGGGAGCAGATGGGATTCCCGCTTCTGGGGTCGGTGCCGGCGTAAAATGAGGGGGAACAGCGGTGCACGGCTGAACCCCTTAATCCCTGAGCGAAGACCTCGTTCAGGTCGCGCCTGAATTTCTTTTCCGCGAGGCAGCCCATGGAAATCGATAAAGAAAAGCAGGCCCGGGCGGTGGCCAAGGCAAAACAGTCCCTGCTGCAGGCAGAAATCAAGCGGGAAGAGGCACGCCTGAATCAAAACGTCGCCCTCTTTCTGCAGGAAAAGTTCGAGGTGCTGCTCAACGACGAGTTCGTCGAGAAGCTCGCCGAGCAGATCACCAGGAAATACCGCGGAGACCAGCGCAAGACCGCCATCGACCTGCTGGAGCGGCTGGAAAAGAGCATCTGCAGCGAATCCCAGGCCATCCGTGAGCGTTCGCTCATCGTGGTGATGATCCTGTCCGAGCACATTTACGCCAACAATATCAGGGAACTGAGCGCGATCATCGCTCGGCTGGCTGCCAACTGGCTTTATTTCGAGCCTGAATTCATCGCCGGTTTCGAACCGGTGTGCCATCAGCTTCAGCGGATAGCGGTCGAGATGCTGTCGACCCAGCAGTGGTACGAAGTCGAACAGCTGATCGTAACCCTCAACAAGATCAGCAATAAGTCCCTGCTGAAAAACAACCTGATCTACGGCGTCGTGTCGCGGGTCCATGACAGGCTGGCAGAGCCTGAAGTTCTCGACATCATGGTCAATGCGTACCTCGGCGAATCGTCACAGCGCAAGGATGTCGTCGAAAACATCCTACTCAACATGGGCAGGCAGGGCGGCCAGTTCCTGATACAGCGCCTCACCCACAGCAACGACAAGGAGGAGCGGCTGGCGCTGCTGGACCTCATTCCCCGTATCGGCGGAGTGGGTATTCCGGTCCTCACCCGCTACCTGAAAGAAAACCAGCCCTGGTATGTCACCAGAAACATCATCATGATCATCTCCCGCCTCGGCAGCGACGAGTTGTACAACGAGGTCAGGCCGCATCTGTCTCACCCGGACATCAGGGTCCAGCAGCAGGTGGTCAACTGCATCGAGGTCCTCGGCGGCGACCAGATGGAGCAGCGGCTGCTCGAGGCGCTGTTCGCGATCAGTGATGATCTGAAGGTCCACCTGATCGACCAGCTCGTGCAGTTCCGCAGTCCCGAGGTGGAAACCTCGCTTCTGGAACTGTTCGACCGGCGCGGTGAATTCAGCGGCCATGTATCCGATTTCCTGGTCTCCAAGCTGTGCAGCAAGCTCGCCGCCTATCCTTCCCCGAGAACGGTCAACAGCCTGCTGGACCTGGCGCAAGAACGCCGGCAGCGCTATGGAGAGTCCGACAGTCTTTTCAGGGCCGCCACCGCCGCCCTGCGCACCATCGAAGAGAAGACCGACGAGATCGACATCGAGGCCCCTTTTCCGCAGCAGGAAGATGGCCCGGACAGAGACCTGTTCGAAGAAGAGCTGTTCGCACAAATCCCGGCGGATTCGGCAGATCCGGCGGAAATGGCGGGATCATACGGCGACGGCGGGTTAAGCGACATTTTCGTGGAAACCCTGACCGACACCCTGACCGACAAACGGCCGGACTCATATGACCAGTCCTCTGACTCGATGTTCCAGCCACACCACAGCCAGGACCATCACCTGATGGTCTGGAGCGGGTTTTACGAACTGCTCAGCACCGAAGAAGCGAACCTGTTCTTTGCGACGCTGAACCCGGAAACCTTTGAGGCGGGCGATCTGATCGTCGAACAGGGCAGCGGCGAGGCGGATCTGTTTTTCGTCGACCACGGCTATGCCGACCTCCACATCGGCGGAAGCACAGCCAACGTGAACCTCACGCCGATTCAAGCCGGAGAGATCATCGGCGGAAACCTCTTTTTCAGCCAGCTGCCCTGGCCGCTCACGGTCCATGCCCAGACAGAGCTTCAAGTCCGGCGATTGGCGCGGTCCCGCAGGGATGAACTGCAGCAGCAGGTTCCTGAACTGCTGCCGAAACTGGAGCGCTACTGCAGACTCAACGATGTGGTGCCGTGTCTCGTGCACCGCGCCGCATCCGGCCAGGTGGAGGAGGATGCCGCGGAGGTCGTGGTCCGCAGTTCATCGATATTTCGCAGGGAAGACGGCCGCACGATCGAAGAAGATGTGCACGGCAGACTGGCACATACCCTGTGCGGCGGGTTCAATCTCACCCTGCCGGTCACCCATCAGCGCAACCCGGCCGCCGGCGTCGGTCACCAGATCAGCGCCGAACTGATCATGGACGACGGTTCGCTGCAGACCCGGTTCGGCATCATTGCCGGCAGCGGCTATTACGACAGCGCAAGCGGCAACCTCTATATCCATATCAAACTGTACCATCCGCTGCAGGACGAGCATTACCGATGCAGCTCGATCGACATCATGTAACGGGCCAGCCGATGACCGCCGGTCTCTTTTTCGGGCTTACCACCGTCGACATCTTCAACGTGGTCCCCCGCCACCCGCCGGCAAACCAGAAAATCAAAGCGGAACACCAGGCGGTCTGCGCCGGGGGCCCTGCCGCCAATGCTGCCGTGGCGTTCAGTGCGTTGGGTAACGACGCGCGGCTGGTTAGCGGCCTTGGCAGCCACCCGATGGCCGGGATTGCCGATGCCGATCTGCGCCGCCAAGGCGTCACCCTGTTTGATTACGCCCGGGACCCGGACGAACTGCCGATCCTGTCGTCGATCATCATCGACGCGTCGAACGGCGACCGCTGCGTGGTTTACGCCAACCCCTACAGCAAATGGCTGCGGCCGGACATCAGCCATGGTGAGCTGCTGCAGGGCTGCCGGGTAGCGCTGTTTGACGGATTTTACCTGGAGCAGGCCGTTGCCATCGCCCGCGCAGCCAGAGAGCGCTCCGTCATCACCGTTCTCGACGGCGGCTCCTGGAAAGACGGACTGGACGAACTCCTTGCGTTCATTGATTTTGCGGTCTGCTCAGAAGATTTTCTGCCCCCCGGCAGTACCTCTGTCGACCAGGTACTGGCATTTCTGACCGACCGGGGCATCAGCTCTGGCGCCGTCAGCCGGGGGGGCAAACCGATCATCTCGGCAGCTGCGGGCAACCGGACAGACATTCCCGTTCCGTGCATCGACGCAGTGGATACCCTGGGAGCAGGCGATATCCTGCACGGTGCATTCTGCCACTATATAATCGATCACCCCTTCACCGAGAGTCTGCAGCTGGCCGCCCGCGTCGCGTCACAATCCTGCAGATACCGCGGAACCCGGGAATGGATCAACTACCTTCAACCGTAATATTTCATGGAAAAACCAAGGAAAAGCAAAAAGACAATAAAGAATATCAGAGTATTGCTTGGTACTATTGGGTAAGTGTCAATGCTAGCGTTTGGACTTTTTCAATTCTCAACTGAAAAGACAACATTTCCACCCTTCGGGCGAGCCGATACGGTCTGCGATCCCGCGTCGCTTTTGGGGGAGGCCGCACCTATATTGCCACCCCCAAGTCTCCTCGGCTCGCAAGCCGTCTCAGCTCATGAAATATTCAGGCTAACCATCAGGACTACAGCGATGAAAAACGTCAACACCCCCTCCCCGGTAGGGATGAAACTGATGGATGCCGTGGCCAATCCTCAGTCAACCAGCCAGGAGAGCTTCGCCAAGGCGCTCGAAATCACCAAGGCCTATGCCTCCTCAGGAGCGGCGACCCACTACAGTGCCGTGGCCCGGCTGTTTTTTGATCTCTTTGAAATGTTTGAAACCGGAAGGGATCCCCGGGAAAAATAGGATTTGGATCAGACAAGGTGCCAATCACCCGAGAACATCGGATGCAGTGGCCGCTGACGGGGACGCCCCCGGGCTACCTGCAGCCATCCAGCGCATTCTTGTGAAAGGTTAGATCCGGCGCTACCGGATAGTCCCTGTTGAAGCAGGCCAGACAGAAATCCTCCATGGTCAGGCCGGTGGCCTCGACCATGCCCTCGAGACTGAGGTAATAGAGTGAATCGAGCCCGAGGAAGCGGGCAATGTCTGCCACCTCGTTGCCGGATGCAATGAGTTCGTCGGTGGACGGGAAATCGATGCCGTAGTAACAGGGATAACGGGTCGGCGGGCAGCTGACCATCATATGGACCTCCGCGGCACCGGCGCTGCGGAGCGATTTGACCCGGCTCTTGCCGGTGGTTCCGCGGATGATCGAGTCCTCGATGATGATCACCCGTTTCCCCTCCAGGAACGAGCGGACCGGATTCAGCTTGACCCTGACGTTGAAATCGCGCATCGACTGGGTAGGCTGAATGAAGGTCCGGCCGACATAGTGATTCCTGATCACGCCGAATTCCAGCGGAATTCCCGACTCCTGGGAATAGCCGATCGCCGCGTAATTTCCCGAATCGGGGAACGGCATCACGAAATCACCTTCGACCGGGCACTCGCGGGCGAGGATCTGGCCCATGCGCTTGCGGGTCTGGTAGACGTTGATTCCGAAGATATCCGAATCCGGCCGCGCGAAATAGACGTTTTCGAAAATGCAGTAGCTGCGCCGCTGGGCGGGCCACGGGTAGAGCGAGTGCAGTTCCCCATCCCTGCAGATCAGCACCTCGCCCGGCTCGATATCGCGCAGGTAGCGGGCCTCGACCAGGTCGAGCGCGCAGGTCTCGGAGGCGACGATATAGCCGCCGTTGTTGAGCTTGCCGAGGCACAGCGGCCTGAAACCGTTGGGATCGCGTATCGCGATCATCGAATCGGCGGTCATCAGCAGCATCGAAAAGGCTCCCTTGATCTGCACCAGGGCCTTCTGCAGCCCTTCATCGAACGACGCGTCCGTGGATCGGGCCAGGAGATGGAGGATCACTTCGCTGTCCATGGTGGTCTGGAAGATCGATCCGTTTTTTTCCAGTTCCCTCAGCAGGCTCACCGAGTTGACCAGGTTGCCGTTATGGGCGACGGCGATGGTCATTCCCTTGTGGGTGACCATCAGCGGCTGGGTATTGATGATGTTGGAGGCGCCGGTGGTTGAGTAGCGGACATGGCCGATCGATATGTGGCCGTCCAGACTGGTCAGCGTCTCCTCCGAAAACACCTCGGAGACCAGCCCCATGTTTTTGTGGATTCTGACGCGCTTCCCGTCGGAGGTGACGATGCCGGCACTCTCCTGGCCCCGATGCTGCAGCGCGTACAGACCGAAATAGGCAAGCTTGGATGAGTCGTGATGATTGTAGATTCCGCACACACCGCATTCGTGGCGGGGTTTGCTGGAAGATCCCGTGCAGCCGGCTGACGGTGCGTCGCAACTGTTCATCAGGCGCCCCTGTGAAGTCTCGAATGATCCGAGCATGACGAGGAATATGACAGCATGACGGCTGTCAACACTATAAAAACGGTTGAGGCACAAAGACCTGGGCTGCGTTCTTTGTACCTCAACCGCTGGCGAATGTTTAAAACAAGTAGGAACGAAATTCAACCAGAAAGAAATGATCCGGCTGGATCATTTCACATGCAGGCAATAGCGTACACCAGTTCGGTCAGTTTAACCATATCGTCGAGATCTATCCGTTCATCGGTGGTGTGGACGCTGCTCATCCCGGTCGCGAGGATCGCGGTCGGGAGCCCGTAACCGTTCAAGATATTGGCATCGCTGCCGCCGCCGGCAATAATGAAGGACTGCTCTCGGCCCAGCGCAAGGCCCGCGTCGCGGACGGTTCTGACCACCTGGTCCTGTTCGGAAAGCCGCATGGCCGGATATTCCGACTCGATTTTCAGGTCGACCGTCGGCGGGCGGTAATCGGGGTCGTCTACCACCGGCCAGTTCGCCACCGTGTCGAGAAACACCTCCTTGAGGTCTTCGGAATAGCGGGCCAGCTTCTCCACCGAATGGCTCCTGATCTCACCCTTCAACATCAGATGGGGAGGGACGATGTTGGTCGCCATGCCGCCTTCCATGATGCCGATATTGGCGGTCGACTCCTCGTCTATCCGTCCCAGCTTCAGTCTCGTCATCGCCTTGGCGGCCACCAGAAACGCAGAAACCCCGGCCTCCGGCTTGATCCCGGCATGAGCCGCGGTGCCGTGCACGTCCACCCTGAAGCGGTTCGACGCCGGTGCCCCGATGATCACCCGGTCGATGCCGGTGGAATCAAGCGCATATCCATACTGCGCTTCCAGCTTCCGGTATTCGAGCCCTTTCGCCCCCCGCAGGCCGATCTCCTCGCAGGTGGTGAACACCAGCTCGAGGGTCCGATGGGGCGTACGGTGCTCCTTGAGCACCCGAATCAATTCGATCAGCGAGGCGATTCCGGACTTGTCATCCCCGCCGAGCACCGTCTCTCCCCTGCTGGTAAACATGTCGCCGCTGCGCTCGACTTCCACCCCGCTTCCCGGCTGCACCGTATCCATGTGGCAGGCAAAGAATATCGGCTCAGAGCCATTGTTGCCCGTGAACCTGAATATCAGGTTGCCGGAGTCGGAACCGGTTCGGATTGCCGAATCGTCCTCGTATGCATAATCCGCCCCCAACTCCGTGAACACCGTTAGCAGATAATCCGCCACCGGCCGTTCCTGCTTCGAGGGGCTGCTGATTTCACACAGCGTCACAAACTCCTCTGCCAGCCGTTCCCTATCTATGTTCAATTTCATGATTCCTTCTATTGCAAAGTATTCAGCGGTTGCAGAGCAGCACCACTGCATGACAGGCGATGCCCTCCTCCCTGCCGGTATAGCCCATTTTTTCGGTGGTGGTCGCCTTCACGTTGATACGTTCAGGAACCACCCGGCAATGGACGGCAAGGGTTTTTCGCATCGCTTCCATATACGGTGCGAGTTTGGGCGCCTGGCAGACAATGGTCAGATCGGCGTTTGCGGTGATAAATTTCTTGCCGGACGCCAGATCGACAACTCTGTCGAGCAGCAGCAGCGAAGAGATATCCTTGTATGCACCGTCGCTGTCCGGGAAATGACGGCCGATGTCACCTTCACCCAGCGCCCCCAGGATCGCGTCGCACAGCGCGTGGCAGACGACATCCGCGTCGGAATGACCGTCCAGTCCCAGGTCATGGGGAACCGGGACCCCGCCGAGAACCAGGGTGCAGCCCTCGGCAAAGCGGTGGGCGTCGAATCCGTGTCCGATCCGGAATCCCCCAGCTTTTTCCCCCATCATCGATTCCGCCAGCACCAAGTCCTCCGGCCTGGTCACCTTGATATTGGTCTCGTCACCGGCGACGATCGCCACGCTGATGCCGGCCTTTTCGAAGAGCGACGATTCATCGGTGACGTCGCCATCGCCGCTTGTTTCATAGGCTCGTACAAACAGCTCCCGGCGCGCCCCCTGGGGGGTCTGAGCCTGCCAGAGTCCGCCGCGGTCAATGGTTTTGGCGATGCATTGGTGATCGTCCTGCAGCTTCAGCGTATCCTTCACCGGTATCGCGGTAATCGCCGCACCGTGAGCATGGACGGCTTCGCAGCAGCGGTCGATCAATGATGCCGAAACCAGCGGCCGGGCCCCGTCGTGCACCAGCACCACGTCGACATCGTCACCGAATTCGGCCAGGCCGTTGCGCACCGAATCCTGCCGCCTGGTCCCTCCGGCCACGACCCGGACCCCGTCATCGAGCAGACCGTAGCTCAGCAGCATCTGCCTGGTCGATTCCACCCGGTCCGCATTCACCACGACCACGACCCTGGAGATCGATTCACACTTCCTGAACGTCGACACGCAGTGAATCAGCATCGGCTTTCCCCGCAGTTCCAGGAACTGTTTGGGAATGTCGGAATGCATTCTGCGGCCATGGCCTGCTGCCGCGATTACCACCCCTGCCAGCGCCCCCATCAGCGATGTCCGCCGGCCACGGGCCATGCCGCTTGGAACAGCGATTGGAGCGGGCTGTAAGCCGAATTCTGTACCCTTGAGGTCATGATCATTTCACTGGGATACCGGTCGCCCGGCATCTCTTGCAGCCTACCCGGAGACATTGGACGGGCCGCCCGTAGCATCTCCTTATTTGGCCTTGCACCGAATGGGGTTTACCGTGCCTTTCGTGTCGCCACGAAAGCGGTGAGCTCTTACCTCGCCGTTTCACCCTTACCCGGATCATCCGGGCGGTTTGTTTTCTGTGGCACTTTCCGCCGGTCACCCGGCGTTCGCGTTACGAACCATCCTGCCCTGCGGAGTTCGGACTTTCCTCCCCGACTAAAAAAAGCCGGAGCGATCATGCACCCGCTCCGGCTTTGAATGTAGTTCTTATACGAAAAATATCAAATGGATTTCGATCCCCGCCTCTGCTGCCGTTTCGGATCGGGGCGGTGCGCTCGCCGGGCTCAGAGGGGTTGATGGTAGATCAGCCGCTGGCAGGACGGACACTCGAGCACCTGATCTCCCCTCAGCAGCATATTGTATTTCTGCGGCGGCAGGTTCATGAAGCAGCCCTGACAGACCCCGTCCTGCACGTTCACGATGGCAAGGCCGTTGCGCCGCTCACGCAGCAGCTCATACTTTCTGATCATCGTGCCGTTGACGTCCTGGGCCTGCTTGTCCCGCTTGCCGATTTTCGTCTTCTTACCTTTGTTGAGCTCCTCGATGACCGCCTTGACCTTTTCCTTCTGTTCGTCCACGAGCGCCTTTTCGGTCTTGAGAACGGTCTTCTCCTCGGAGGTTTCGCCGGTCAGTTTCTCGACCTGCTCCATGATCGCAACGATCTTCTCTTCGTTCTCCTTGACGCTTTTCTTGGCGTCCTCGATCTCCTTGAGCAGTGCCGTCTGTTCCCTGCTCGTCTGGACCTGCATCATCTTCGACTGCCGCTCCTTGACGTGGGCGATCCGGTCAGACATCTCGTCCTCGAGTGTGCGTCTCTCCTTTTCCAGCTCTTCGATCTCCCCCTGCTGCTCGCTGATCCGCTGCTCCCTCGAGGCCACGGCCGAAATCCGGCTGTCCAGCTGATCCTGCTCCTCTTTGATTTCCTTGTCGATCTTGTCGATTACCAGGTCCATCTCCTGTAATGATACCAGTTGTTCGATTAACTCGTTCAAGACGCGTCTCCTAAATGGTTGTGTTATCGGTAACTATTTCTATCCACCGAATGAAACGGGTGGCGCTCTGTTTCCGTCTCGATGATGTCGAGATCCCAGCGGTGCTGCTGGCTAAACGTTCTCAATCGATCCGCCAGCACTCTCACGGCCGGTTTCTCGGTCGCATAATGGGTTCCGTCGACGATGCAGAATCCGCTCTCCTCAGCCCAGCGGGCCGTACTGTGTTTGATCTCCGCCGAAATATAGACATCGGCCCCGTACCGGAATGCAAGCTCTGCGAACTCCGAACCACTGCCGCCGCACACTGCCACGCTGACAACGGTTTCGGGTATATCTCCCGCCGTCTGCAGACAGGCGCTGTCAAGCACCTCGAGCAGGGTTTCCACAAACGCGCTTCGCGTCAGCGGCTCCCGGAACCGGCCGATACGCCCCATACCCCCACCATCCGCGGAGGTCTGGCTGGCTGGAACCAGCGGTTGCAGATTGGTCAGGCCAAGACCTGCGGCCAATACATCGTTGACTCCGCCGCAAACCGCATCGAAATTGGTATGGCAGGCTATAATATTGAGCCGGCCGCTCAATGCGGTCTCCAGAAACCGGCCGCTCGCTTCGGCCGTATCGATGACCGGTATCGGTTTGAAAATGGCGGGATGATGGGTGATCACCGTATCGGCCCGGCGGTCGATGGCCTCGTCGAGCAGCCGGTTGGTCGGGTCCAGGCCGACCAGCACCGTCTGCACATCCCGCCTGCGGTCGCCGACGATGAGGCCGACGTTGTCCCAGGCCTCGGCCATCGTGAAGGGAGCGATCTCATCGAGGCAGCTCATCAGATCAGCGATCGTAATCCCCATGTTCAATTCCTAGAAAACAGCATAAAAAAAAGGTACATCCCGATTGGGCTGTACCTTTAGTTTTTAAGCGTCCAGGTTTCTTCTTGCTGTCCTGAACCCTTCGACTTTATATGGAGGGGGCCGATTTTCATCCCCCGTTGTCCGGCTCGTATCTTCCTTGTTTTCAAAACTTCAAGTTTGTTGTTCGATTACTCTGGTGGGCGCAGTAGGACTCGAACCTACGACCGACCGGTTATGAGCCGGTGGCTCTAGCCAGCTGAGCTATGCGCCCTGCGCGGCAGTGAAACATAATAATAAAATAAAAATATGGAACCCAGTCAATAAAAAAAGTTTAATTTTACATAAAAACAGACTTCAATTTTCTCACCTCACCGCCGTTTCATCCATCGGGACAGCAGGGACGCCCTTGCTGGCCCTGACAATCGGGACTATAGTAAGACCATGTTTCTTCCAGACCTTTCAGCCAACACCCTACACCTGCCGTGATCTATACCAATCTTCTCATTTTCCTGTCGGCGATTTTCCTGCTCAGCCTCGGCCCTGAGGATGCCGCCAGCGCACCCTCTCTAAGCCTTTCGGCATCGCTCTACGGCGCCACCGCTGCCGGGTTATGGCTGCTCGTCAAACGCTGGTTCAAAAACCCGCGCACCATGTACCCGAGCGGCTATTTCAGGACCGAGCGGAACCTTTCGATCGTCGCCCTCGCCTGCTTCGCGGTTTTGATCCTGTTTGGAGGTCTCAAGGCCAACGCGGCCATGCTGCCCCTGTCTGCACAGGTTCCGGTGCTCATCGACATCTTCGGCCTGTTCATCTTCTTCACCTATCTCGCCCTCGTCTGGATCGGCGGCAGTAGAAGCTATGCGTCCGCCTTCGGTCGGCCGCTCAAGACCCGGACCCTGGTCGTGACCAACTTCAAATTCAATCTCCCCATCATCCTTCCGTGGCTCGGACTGAGCCTCATGTACAATCTGCTCGACCTGGTTGACTCCGACAGAGTGCGAAGACTGCTCGAATCCTTCTGGGGGGATCTGCTTTTCCTCGGACTCTTCGTTCTGCTGGTGCTGTTCCTGTTCCCCCCCCTGGTCCGCAGGCTGTGGAACTGCTCGCCGTTTCCCGAGGGTTCCATCAAGGATCACCTCCAAGCATTCTGCAAGAGGCTCGATTTCAAGGCCGACCTCTACGTCTGGCCGCTGTTCGAGGGTCGCGTACTGACGGCGGGGGTCATGGGACTGCTGCCGGGCCTCCGCTATGTTATGTTCACCCCCGCGCTGCTGCAGCATCTCGACCGTGCCGAACTCGAGGCGGTGATGGCCCATGAGATCGGCCACGTGAAGCATCGCCACCTGCTGCTCTACGTGTTCCTGATCGGCGGTTTTTCCATCTTCGCCGGACTGCTCGCCCAGCCGATACTCTACGCCTCGCTTTCCATGGATTGGATCTATGCAGTCATGGCCAGAAACCTCATATCGGCAGAGACGCTCATCTCGCTGATCAGCGGCATACCGCTGCTGATATTGCTGCTCGTCTACTTCCGCTATATCTTCGGATATTTCATCAGAAACTTCGAGAGGCAGGCCGATCTCTACGCCTTCAAAGTGCTGGGCGGAAGCCACGGACTGGTGTCGGCGTTCAAAAAGATTATTCTGGTGAGCGGACAGAATGCCGATAAACCCAACTGGCACCATTTCGGGATCGGCGAACGAATCGCCTGCCTGGAGTCCTGCGAGCGGGATCCGTCGCTGGTTCGCCGTCAGGACGGAAAACTCAGGCGCAGCCTGCTGGCCTACCTGGCAGTTCTTGCCGTCTGCATTGCGGCGGTCAGCCGGGTCCCCTCCGACCAGCTGGTACAGACCTACGAGGGGAAATATATCGAATCGGTGGTGATTCCCTCCATCGCGGGCATCGAAACAGATTCGGATCGCTTCAGGCTGCTCGGCGACCTGCTGCAGAACCGCGGTCTCGGCCGCAGGGCGATCGATGCCTACGATGATGCACTGCGCCACGACCCTGACAATTACCAGGCGCTCAACAACCTCGCCTGGCTGCTGCTTACCAGTGGCGACCAGGAACTGCGGGATCCGGAGCGGGCCCTGGAGCTGGCAGATGCCGCCGCTGTGCTCGCCCCCCTGCCCCACATACTCGACACGCTTGCCACAGCCTACTGGGCCCAGGGCGACATCGACAAGGCGGTCGCCACCGAAACCAAAGCGCTGCGCATGGACCCCGAGCAGGAAGTGTTCTACCGCCTGCAGCTGGAACGGTTCCGGACCAGCACCTACCGCAGCGACACGCTGTTCATCGACTGATTTCATGACAAGAGGTACCCGAATATGCCACGCTTCGGCGCTCACCAATCGGTCAGCAAAGGGCTTCATGTCGCCTTCGAGCGGATCGCCCGCGTCGGCGGAGATTCACTGCAAATCTTCACCCGTAACCAGCGCCAGTGGGCGCCCAGAGAACTGCAGGCCGATGAGATCCGCGACTACCGCGATGCCTGGGCGCGAAGCGGAAACATGATCGTCGCCTCCCATGCTTCCTATCTGATCAATCTGGCCGGCACGGACAGCGGCCTCCGCCGCAAGTCGATCGACGGCTTCATCGGGGAACTGCGCCGATGCCACGCACTTTCCATCCCCTATGCGGTCATCCATCCGGGATCCCACGGCGGAGCGGGGCTCGAAGCGGGGCTCGAACGGGCCACCGAGGCGCTCGACGAGGTCATCGAGCGGGCCGAATCCGATACCATGGTCCTGATCGAGACGACTGCCGGCCAGGGCACCTCGCTGGGCAGCCGCTTCGAGGAACTGGCTGCCATTCGGACCGCCTCGCGATTCCCCGAACGAATTGGCGTGTGTTTCGACACCTGCCATGTCTTTGCCGCCGGTTACGATATCCGAACCCGCGAACGCTATAACGCTACCATGGCCGAATTCGACCGGATCATCGGCCTCAAGCATCTCCATTTCTTCCACCTCAACGACTCCAAGAAAAGCTGCGGCAGCCGGGTCGACCGCCACGAGCACATCGGCGACGGCTGCATCAGCCTGGACGGGTTCGGGTGGCTGGTCAACGACGGCCGTTTCGCGAACCATCCGATGACGCTCGAAACACCCAAAGGGGAAGACCTGAGGGAGGACATCGTCAACCTGCGGACCCTGCGTGGCCTGATCCAGTCCTGAAAGAACCTTGCTAAAACCTGGAGAAAAGTGGACAATGAAGGGGGTATGCATTCCCGTTGATTGGCCGACAACAGGCAAGGAGCAACAATGAAATTTCTCTACAGTGACGGCTTGCTGGACCTGCTTGTGAAGCAGAACGTCCTGTCCGACAAACAAAAGGAGTTCGTCAACCTCCAGAAAGGCAAACAGCGTCAGAAACTCCTCAAGCAAAGCGGCAGACCCGACCCGCTGGACAAGAAGTATCCCGACCTGATCGACATCATCGTGTCGCTCAACCTCAAGAAGGGCGGAACCGAGGACGAAGCGGTCGACGAAGAGACGATCATGCGGGTGGTCGGCGAGGAGTTCGACCTGCCTTTCAAGAAACTGGATCCGCTCGAACTGGACATGGACATCGTCACCAAGACCATCCCCAAGACCTTTGCGATCAGTCATTTCCTGCTGCCGTTCAACGTGGTCGACGGGATCCTGGAGGTCGCGGTATACCACCCGGATTCCCATACGGTGCTGGCCGACATCGAGCAGGCCAACCAGATACAGACCAGGCCGTACATCTCCACAAAATCGGAAATCAAGCGGATTCTTGCCGAGTTTTTCGGGTTCCAGACCTCGATCAGCGCCGCCGAAGACCAGATGGGCATGAGCCAGTCCGGGACCTCGGTCGACATCGGCAATCTCGAACGCTATGTAAAGATCTCCGCAAAAGACATCACCCAGTCCGACCAGCACATCAAGAACGCCGTCAACCATATTATCAACTATGCGCTGGATCAGCGCGCCAGCGATATCCACATCGAGCCCAAGCGCGATTTCTGCATGATCCGATTCAGGATCGACGGCGTGCTGCACACCATCTACCGGCTGCCCAAGGTCGTGCATGCGGCGATCGCTTCCCGCATCAAATTCCTGGCGCGACTCGACATCGCCGAAAAAAGGCGCCCCCAGGACGGACGCATCAAGGTGGGGATCAGCGGCGACAAGGATATCGAGATCAGGGTCTCCACCGTTCCGGTTTCCTTCGGCGAGAAGGCGGTGCTGAGAATCCTCGATCCCGATGTGATCTTCCAGTCGATCAAGCAGCTCGGTTTCTCGAAACGCGACTATTCGGTGTTCACGTCATTCATGAACGCACCCCACGGCATCACGCTCGTCACCGGTCCCACCGGCAGCGGCAAGTCGACGACCCTCTATTCGGCGCTGAAGACCATCGCCACCCCGGAACTCAACCTGGTAACCGTCGAGGACCCGGTTGAGATGGTGTACGAGGAGTTCAACCAGATCGCCGTGCAGCCACTGATCGACGTGACCTTCTCCACCATCCTCAGAAACATCCTCAGGCAGGACCCGGACGTGATCATGATCGGCGAGATCAGGGATCGCGAAACCGCGGCCTATGCCGTACAGGCGGCGATGACCGGACACCTGGTCTTCTCCACCCTGCACACCAACGACGCGATATCATCCATCGTCCGGCTCCGGGATCTCGGCCTTGAGCCGTTTCTGATCAGCTCCACGATGCTCGGTGCGATGGCCCAGAGGCTGGTAAAAACCATCTGCACCGACTGCGCCGAGCCGATTGCCGTGGAAGCCGACCTGCTCTCCAAAATGGGCTTTCCGGCTTCCGGAACCAAGCCCTTCACCCTCAAGCGCGGCGCCGGCTGCCGGGAGTGCCGCGGGACCGGCTACAAGGGCCGCTCCGCGATCTTCGAGATTTTCCCGCTGTCCAACCGGCTGAAGGAGATGATCGCCGCCGGCAACACCACCGATGAGTTGCGCCAGGTTGCAATCCGTGAAGGGATGACTACCTTACGCGAGGACGCTTGGAGGAAGGTGCAGATGGGCATCACCACCTACGAGGAAGCGCTCCGGGTCACCGCTGATTGAACGGGTATGAAGGAAACCAAGGCTGTCAAGGTCGTCTGCCGCAACAAGAAGGCCTATCACGACTATCACATCGACCAGAAGCTGGAGGCCGGCATCGTGCTGTCCGGCCCCGAGGTGAAGTCCCTGCGGGCGGGTAAGGCGAATCTGAAGGACGGGTACGTGCAGATCGACGAGCATGGCGAAGCAATCATGCACAACGTCCACATCTCGCAGTACAGCCATGCGACCCACAACCCCAACGACCCGCTGCGGGTCCGAAAACTGCTGCTGCACCGGCGGGAATTGAGAAAACTGATCGGCAAGCTGCAGGAGAAAGGACTTGCCCTGATCCCCTTGTCGATATATTTTAATAGCAGCGGCAAGGCCAAAGTCGAGTTGGGCCTGGCTCGCGGCAAAAAGCTCTACGACAAGCGGGCGACCTTGAAGAAAAAGCAGTCCGACCGCGAAGTCGAGCGCGCACTGCGCGACAACAACCGCCGGCACGACGCGTAAGCGGTAAAGCGTCCGGGTCGTTTACCGATCCGGAGACGACCGGCGAATCGATCTTTTACAATATGGGGGCGAAACGGTTTCGACGGGGATGTGTAAGCTCGTCGTTGCATGCCGAGCTTCTGTCTGCTCGTTAAACTGATGGAACCTAGATTATAATCGCCGACGATTATAACTACGCTGTAGCGGCCTAATAACCCGCTT
This sequence comes from Desulfofustis sp., assembly GCA_022340565.1. GTDB lineage: Bacteria > Desulfobacterota > Desulfobulbia > Desulfobulbales > Desulfocapsaceae > JABDQA01. The sequence continues at coordinate 1,053 of JAJDNR010000106.1, read as the reverse complement.
CCGTTCCCCCGGCCTTCGCCTGTAAGGCCGGACCGGAGCGTCGACTCAACAGGCTGGCCGATTCGTGGTGCCTGTACACGGATCGGCGAGATCTTCACAGGATAGCCTCTGGTCCGCTCTGTTCCCGCGGCATGCCAGAAGCGAATGTTCAAGCCGGGAACTAAGCATGTAGATACGAGAGGGGAGCATTTGCGGACGCGGGTTCGACTCCCGCCGCCTCCACCATTTTTTTTAATTACGGTAGGATACTATCTTTGCAGGCTGTTTTTTAGTGTCCCGCCGGTGCCCCGCTTCAGTCAGGCTGTATACCTCTATTACAACCTGGCTGTTTCTCTGAAAATATCTCTCAAAAGCCTTGTTGTGTAAAAGTCAAAGACCTTCCGAACAGTTTGCCCTCTCAGGTCGCTTGTCTTCAAGCCGCCTCTTTTGACATTTCATTTCGACGTATTTTTCCCACCTCAAACGTCTCGATGGGCCTGCGTCCCTGGTTGCGATAACCACGATGAGGTCTTTCAGTATTGTAGTGCTTCAACCACTCGTTTAGATCGGCCTGGAGCACGTCAACCGATTCGTAAAGTTTTTTCCTGAATGCGGTACGGAAAAACTCATCGAGAATCCTGCGGTTAAATTTCTCGACAAAGCCATTGGTTCGAGGAGTCGCACCCCTGGTCGTGCGATGTTCGATATCGTTGAGTTCCAGGAAGATCTCATAGAGATGAACCATCGGCCGCCCCTTATATTCCGTGCCGTAGTACCTTCAGAGTGAAGGGAAAAGTACTGTTCCCTTCACTGGCCACTGTCGATAGCGTAATCCTGATTTAAACCGCCAAATTTAAATAAGGAGGCTACCGACAATGGCACACGCACATTCCAACCAAGATCTCGTTCTGGTCGCAATCGATGTTTCAAAAGGATTCTTTGATGTATTGGTCCAATGGCCTAGCGGCAAGAACCGCTTATTTAAGGTCCCCAACTCGAAAGAGGGTCACCAAGAACTCGTCTCGTTTCTCTGCTCACAGGAGCGTAGTGTGATAGCTGCTCAACAAAAAAGCG
>JAJDNR010000061.1 GCA_022340565.1 Desulfofustis sp. | reverse complement strand
GCGGTCTGCCACGGATCAGGGGTCAACTGTTTGACGCCGAGCGAGAAACGCTCGTTTTCCTTATCGATCTTCAATACCACAGCCTGGATCGTGTCACCTTTGGCGTATTTCTCGCCCGGATGCTTGATGCGTTCAGTCCAGGACAGATCCGACACATGAATGAGTCCGTCGATACCCTCTTCGATACCGATGAACACACCGAAATCGGTAATGTTCTTGATCTTGCCTTCGATGATCGCGCCGACCGGATAGCTCTCGATGACCATATCCCACGGATTCGGCTGGAGCTGCTTCATGCCGAGGGAAATACGCTTGGTTTCCGGTTCGATATTGAGAACCATGATCTCGATCCGATCGCCGACGGTGACAATTTTCGACGGGTGACGCGGCTTCTTGGACCAGGTCATTTCAGATACGTGGATAAGCCCTTCGACGCCTTCCTCGAGTTCCACAAACACACCGTAGTCGGTTATCGACACGACCTTGCCGACGGCCTTCTCACCGACCGGGTAACGGTCGGTGACGGTCGTCCACGGGTCTTCACGGAGCTGCTTGATGCCCAGCGATACCCGGTCGTTGTCGCGATCGTACTTGAGCACTTTGACCTCGACTTCCTGGCCCACCTTGTACAACTTGGCGGGATGGGACACGCGGCCCCAGCTCAGGTCGGTGATATGGCAGAGGCCGTCCATGCCGCCCATATCAATGAATAGTCCGTAGTCGGTGATATTGGTGATCGATCCGGAGATGATCTGTCCTTCCTCGAGTCTCGAACGCATCTCTTCGCGCAGCTTGTTGCGCTCTTCCTCGAGGATGGCACGGCGGGAGATGACGACGTTGTTGCGCTTGCGGTTGAACTTGAGAATCTTGAATTCGTATGTTTGACCAATCAGACCGTCGAGGTCCTTGACCGGCCTCAAGTCGATCTGAGAATAGGGCAGGAAGGCGGGCACGCCGATATCGACCGACATACCGCCCTTGACGCGGCTTTCGATGGTGCCCTGGATGGTTCCGTCCGCCTCCTGAATGCGGGCGATGTCTTCCCAGACCTTGATGGCAATGGCCTTTTCGCGGGATAACAGCAGTCCTCCCTCGTCCTTGCGCCGCTCGACGAAGACCTCTATGGAATCTCCGATCTTGATCTCCTCGATGTCGTCGAGGCGAAATTCGGATTTGGGGATGTAGCTCTCAGCTTTATCGCCGACATCCACGAGAAAACAATCGTCGTCCTCTCCGATAACGGTACCGTAGGCTACATTACCGACTTCGACGACCGTGTTGTTTTCTTCCATTTCGAAGAGCTCGGCGAAGCTGAGGTCCTCTTTGTTTTCTTTGGGGTTTGATTGGTTGGTTCCTTCAGTCATGGTTTACTCGTTGCATTCCTTATGGCATGCGGTTTTGAAGTTATTCTCTGCCTGCAGCTCTGCAGACGCCTCATACTCCGGAGGGGAAGGCCCGCACAAGAGGAGACCCCAACCGAGGAATTGTGTTTATTACCATAAAAACGGTGGAGAGACAAGGTTTTATTCTATTTCAGGCAAAACTCCTTGCCGTCCAAAACCGATCCCTGGAGAATCAAAAAGACCGTCCTAGATTCAAGGAGATACGTGTCGGCTGCCCGCTTCTTCCCGTCCGGTCTCGAGCGGCAGACCGGCCTTTCGCCAAGACTCGATTCCTCCGTCGAGGTTGTAAACCTCCCGGTATCCCCTGGCCGTCATCATCTTGCCGGCGATATAACTTCTGCCGCCGACTGCACAGATCATCAGAATCGGCCGTTCCAGTTCAGGCGTGAACCTGCCGCGCATCACGTCTCCGACCGGCACCAGCTGTGAACCGGCGATCCGGAACTGCTTTCGCTCCTCCGGAGTCCTGACGTCGACGACCAGCAGATCTTTCCGCTGCTCGATCAACTGGGCAGCGACAGCCGGGGTTATCGACCGGAAAGCCGGCCTCGTCGAATCCTTTCCGACGCCCGCTGTCAAAGTCTCTTCGGATACGGCGGACGGTTGTTGCGTACCACTTCCGACAGCGGCGAGCGGCTGCATGAACAGCACAGGTGCCAGCAGCACCAGCAAAACAATATATTTCATCGGGAACGTGTGGTTATGTTCGAGGTTGAAGCTGAGTTGGAACAGCGGAGAGCTACCGGCCAACCGTCCCGAGGACCCGGGCGGCTGACCGGCATCAGTCGGGATTCGCTACTTTCCCTGTATTTTCAATTCGTCCATGTACGGCCCGAACAAGGTCTCGTATTCGGGTATCGCTTTGCGTAGAATAACCCCGAAATGGGTGATGTCAACGTCGTTGACCACCAGATTGGCGGAATGGGCGAGCGCCTGCATGTCATAGCAGGTCTTCAGGTTCGGGCCGACCAGCACGTACAGGATATATCTCCTGCGGGCCATTTCCATCCTGCATAGATAGCGGTGCAGCCGGTTATTCGCGAATTCTCCGGATCCCTCATGCAGAACCACGCAGGTGTAGTTGAAAAACTGCAGCTTCTTGATCGATTCCTTTATGTCATCCGCCGTATCCACCCGATATCCAAGGCCGGCCAGGGCGCTGGCAACCTGGTCCCGCGCTTCCCCCTGACGCATCATCACCAGTGCCTGGGGAATGTCTGATACCACCTCTTCGTCATCGAACAATCCCTGTTTCAGCCAGCCCGTATCGGGCGGAGCCGGCGGCTGTATCCCGCTGGGGCCGGCATCCCGGCCATAGAGGTCTTCCCTGCCGATGGCGATCGCTTCACCACATTTACTGCATTTGAGCCGTATCTTCTGCCCCGGATGCAATTGCTCCACACTTCTTTCGATCTTTGAGCTCGTTTTGTGGGTTTTACCGCATGCGCTACATGTGATGTTCATATTCGTCTCTCTTCTGCTGACGTTTCTGATTGGTGTGTCGCCATCTTAGCTCAGCCCACTCGACTTGACGTCCCAGCGGTCAATAACCCAGCGAAGGATTTTCCTCCTCCTCCATTTCGAGCCCCTTCAGCGTCGAGGTCGCCTCTCCGCGCGCCGATTTGATCTGGTCGATGCCGCGGAATATCTCGTTGCGGTAAGAGCAGAACCTGATCGCAGTCTGCTCGGTGATCAGCCCATGGCTGAAGAGTTCGAGGATATGCTGATCGAAGGTCCGCATCTCCAGCGCCGAGCCGGCCTTGATGACCTCATAGAAGGTTTTGTCTTCGGACTCTCCATTGATGATCAGGTCCTTCACCCTGAGGCTGGTGCAGAGGATCTCCATCGCCGCAACGCGCCCGCCGCCGATACGGGGCAGCAGCCGCTGGGAAACCACCCAGCGGATGGTATCGGCCAGCCGGTTGCGGATCTGGGGCTGTTCATCCTGCTCGAACATGCCCAGACAGCGGTTGATCGCCTGGCCGGCGTCGATGGTGTGCAGCGTCGACAGAACCAGATGGCCGGTTTCGGCTGCGGTCAGGCCGATTTCCATAGTCTCCCGGTCGCGCATCTCGCCAACCAGGATGACTTTCGGCGCCTGCCGCAATGCCGCTCGCATGCCCATCGCATACGTCGAGAAGTCCTGCCCGAGCTCGCGCTGATTGAAGGTCGCCTGGTTGTGCGTGTGCATAAATTCGATCGGGTCCTCAAGGGTGACCACATGCACCGCCCGCTCCTCGTTGATGCGGTTGAGCAGGGCGGCAAGCGAGGTGGTTTTACCGGTACCGGTCGCACCGGTGAAGATGATGATGCCGTTCAACTCCGAAGCCATCTTTTCGAAGGCATGCGGAAAGTTCATGCTCTCGATGGACGGGACAGTCATCTCGAGCTTACGCATGACCGTGGTGATATTGCCTTTGGAAGTGAAGATGTTGACCCTGAAGCGGGCGTCATCGCTGAATGCATAAGACAGGTCGCAGGATCCGTTGACGGCCAGATCGGTCAGCAGCCGCTTGTTGTTGCCGATCAGATTCAAGGCAAAGGTCTCGGCCTGGAACGGCGTGATCTCCCGTACCGGCGGCTTCACCTCCACCGGCTTGAGGACGCCGGCCGATTCGACCTGGATGGTTTTGCCAACCGTAATATTGATATCGGAAACGTTTGGTTGGGATGCCAGTGCTTCGGCGATCCAATAATCAATCTCCGTCTTTTTCATGGTATCCTCCCGAAAATTATGCAATACTTCCCTTTCTGTAATATACTGTAATAGATTTTTTCAAAAGTACAGTTTTTTCTAACATTTCCCGCCAATTCCACACGTGGCGAGAGGAACAATACCATTCAGAGAGGTACAACATGACCATACCATTGCGAAGCAGCACCACTATCCAGGGACGGCGCATGGCCGGAGCCCGCAGCCTGTGGCGGGCCAACGGTATGACCGAGGAGCAGATGGGCAAACCGGTGATCGCCATCGTCAATTCGTTCACCCAGTTCGTGCCCGGACACGTCCACCTTCACGACATCGGACAGCAGTTGAAAGCAATCATCGCCGACAAGGGCTGTTTTGCAGCCGAGTTCAACACGGTGGCAATCGACGACGGCATTGCCATGGGCCATGACGGCATGCTCTATTCCCTGCCGTCCCGAGATCTGATCGCCGACAGCGTCGAATACATGTGCAATGCCCACACCGTCGACGCGATGATCTGCATATCCAATTGCGACAAGATTACGCCGGGCATGCTGATGGCCGCAATGCGGCTCAATATCCCGACCATCTTCGTGTCGGGCGGGCCAATGGAGGCCGGCGTCGTCGGCACCAAGAAATATGACCTGATCGACGCGATGATCATGGCCGCCGACCCCTCGATCGCCGACGACCAGATCGACCAGGTCGAGCGCAGTGCCTGTCCCACCTGCGGATCATGTTCCGGCATGTTCACGGCCAACTCGATGAACTGCCTGAACGAGGCCCTCGGGCTTGCCCTGCCAGGCAACGGCACGGTGGTCGCGACCCATGCCAACCGCACCAGGCTCTTTGAGAAGGCGGCAGCACGGATCGTGGACATGGCCGAAGCGTACTACAGCGATGGAGACGAATCGGTTCTGCCGCGTTCGATCGCCAGCAAGGCAGCGTTCATGAATGCGATGTCGCTCGACATCGCGATGGGCGGCTCCACCAATACCGTCCTCCACCTGCTGGCTATCGCCCAGGAAGCAAAGGTCGATTTCAAAATGAGCGATATCGACGCGCTGTCCCGCAAGATCCCCAATCTCTGTAAGGTCTCCCCGTCTTCATCTTACCACGTTGAAGACGTCAACCGCGCCGGCGGCATCCTCGGCATCATGGCCGAGTTGAACCGGGCCGGACTCATTGATCCGTCGGTGGGCAGGGTGGACAGCCCGTCCCTGGGGGCGGTTCTCGATGCTTTCGACCTGGCCGGCGGCAACGCCACCGGAGAAGCCCGCGATCTGTATCTGAGCGCCCCGGGAGCGATGGGCCGCAATCTGGTGATGGGCTCCCAGGACAAGAAATACGAAGCGGCCGACCTGGACCGGCAAAACGGCTGCATCCGCTCGATGGAACATGCCTATTCGAAAGACGGCGGCCTGGCGGTATTGTTCGGAAATATCGCCGAGAACGGCTGCATCGTAAAGACCGCGGGCGTCGACGAGAACATCCTGGTCTTCTCGGGAACCGCCCGTATCTGCAATTCCCAGGAAGAGGCCTGCGACGCCATCCTCAGCGGTTCGATCACGGCCGGTGACGTGGTCGTGATCCGCTACGAAGGACCGAAAGGGGGACCCGGCATGCAGGAAATGCTCTACCCCACCTCCTATCTGAAATCAATGCATCTCGGTAAAGCATGTGCGCTGATAACCGACGGCAGGTTCTCCGGCGGTACTTCGGGGCTGTCGATCGGCCATGTTTCACCGGAAGCCGCAGCCGGCGGAGCGATTGCACTGATCAGGGAGGGCGACGCCATCACCATCGACATTCCCAAGCGGACCATCAATGTCGATATCTCGGTGGAAGAACTCCAACAACGCCGCACCGAAGAAGAACAAAAAGGAGCTGCGGCGTTCAGGCCGCCGCCGCGACCACGCAAAGTCTCCAGCGCCCTCAAAGCGTATGCGCTGCTTGCAGCGTCTGCCGATCTCGGCGCCATCCGGATTATCCCCGAATAAGGCCCTGCACATGGGGGCAGAATCAATTCTGTCCCCTCACAAAGCAGCAAAGACCGCCAGCCATAGCCGAACGCCGGTCAAGAGAGGGGATGGAATTCTTTCTGCCTCACGGCCGCACGTCCCGGTGAAAGGAAACCGGAGACGGATCCGCCCCTGCCCCGATATGACCAACTAACAATATGAAATAAAGGGTTTTTTCTTTTTCTGATGAGAAGAAAAGAAGGCTTGCATTTCAGTTTCCAAGGCTTACTTTTATGCTTCTAGGAACCATTATCGTTATCCGACGGAGGCCAGGGAACTGGTTCGATTACTTTGGCATTTTTGGGAGGGCTCTGGTACATTTACCAGTCCACAATTCCGCGTTTCAACCTCCTTGAGAACTGACCCGTGAAACCGACCGACATCAAGAATCCAGAATATTTCCATCGGGTGGTGGACTGCCAGTACGCCTGTCCCGCCCATACGCCGGTACCCGAATACATCCGGCTCATCCTGCATGAACAGTACACCGATGCCTACATGATCAACTGGGATTCGAACGTCTTCCCCGGTATTCTCGGACGGGTCTGCGACCGGCCGTGTGAACCGGCCTGCCGTCGAGGCAGGGTGGAGGATGAACCGGTTGCAATCTGCAGGCTGAAGCGGGTCGCCGCTGACAACCGTGTTAATATTGCGGCGCTGCTGCCGCGGGCGCCCGAGAAAAAAAACGGCAAACGGGTCGCCCTGGTCGGCGGCGGGCCGGCATCGCTCACCGTGGCTCGAGATCTGTCCATTCTCGGTTACCAGCTTGATCTCTACGACGATCAATCCCGGGCCGGCGGATTCATGCGCAGCCAGGTACCATCGTTCAGGCTGCCGGAACGCGTGTTGAACGAGGAGGTCGAGTACATTCTGGCGCTTGGTGGAATTACCACCCACTTCAACACCTA
>JAJDNR010000052.1 GCA_022340565.1 Desulfofustis sp. | reverse complement strand
CGGTCAACTCCGAGCGTACGACCTTGTCCGGGGGCAGAATGATCGGCCTGCTGCTCAGCATGAACGGGCAGATCGGCGTGACCAGGATGGTTTCCAGGCCGGGGTGGACGAGCGGACCTCCCGCCGACAGTGAATAGGCCGTCGAGCCGGTCGGGGTGGACAGGATCAGGCCGTCCGCCTTGTAGGTGGTGATATAGTCGTCATCGGCCCGTGCCGATAGGTAGAGCAGCCGGTCCGCGGCGTTTTTGCTTATCACCACGTCATTGAGCGCGTAGCGGTACGGGGAGTTGTGGCCTTCGTGGGTCAGCCTGGCCTTGAGCATCGACCTCATTTCCATGGTCACCGTTCCGCCGATGATCTCGCGCAGGGCCGGCTGCGTTTCCTTCTCGGTGAGCTCGGTGAGAAACCCCAGGTTGCCGAGATTGATCCCGATCACCGGCACCCCGTGCCGTGCCGCCGTTTCGGCGACGTGAAGCAGGGTGCCGTCCCCTCCGAGAATGATGGCCAGATCGAGATCCCCGGTGAGCCGGTTCATCGTGGTGCTGACCAGCCGGTCCGCAAGCCACGAGCGCAGACGTTCGGCGTAACCCGCCGCTCCGGGATCGTCTTTTTTTACTATGATCCCGGCGCTGCGAACCTGAAAATCGTCGATCCTCCGAGTAAACCGCGTGCGGTTCGACATCATTTTTCGCCAAGCTCCCGTGATCTGTTGCAGGCGGCTTCCACCGCTTCGATGATGGTGCCTTTGAAGCCGCTGCAGTCGAGTATCTGGAGTCCGCTGGCCGTGGTGCCTCCCGGTGAGGTGACCCGGTCCCTGAGCACCGCCGGGTGAGCGTCGCTCTGCTTCATACAGGCAGCAGCGCCATAGACGGTCTGCACGGCGAGGTCTCTTGCCACCTGCCGGCTCAGTCCGGTCTTGACGCCGCCGTCGATCAGCGCCTCGATGAAGGTGAACACAAAGGCCGGGCCGGAGCCGCTCAGACCAGTCACCGCATCCATCAGGGGCTCTTCGACGGCGACGGTGGTGCCGATGGCCCCGAACAACTCCTGCGCATATTTGAAATCATCGTCAGAAACCCGGGCATTTCGGCACAGAGCCGAAGCTCCTTCGAGGATCAGGGCTCCCATGTTGGGCATCACTCTGACCAGCGGAACCGTGTCGCCAAGCTGCCCGGTATAGAAGGAAATCGGCAGCCCGGCTGCGATGGTTATCAGCAGCTGTCCAGAATAGCAGCCGGCGAGGTCGGCAAGCACGTTACCCATGACCTGCGGCTTGACGGCGAGAATCATGACCTCGGCTCCGGAGACGATATCCGGAAGCCGGGCCGCCGTCCCGACATGATACAGGGAAGCGAGATGGTCACGTCGCGAGGCGACCGGTTCCGCCACCGCAATCTGCTGCGCTGCCACTTTGCCGGTCTGAACGAGCCCTTTGATAATCGCTTCGGCCATTTGTCCGCCGCCGATAAATCCGATGGTTCGAGTCATGGTCTGTTCCGTTGCATGATTTTCAGGACAATTTCGTGTAATTCTGCTATTCTAACATTTCCATATAGTGAGGTCCAGGCGACTTGCAGGATTCAGTCTTATCATTATGCATGGGGAATTACAACACAACGCTTTCAGAGGAGCTAATATGATAAACAAGGATTTACTCGACATCCTGGCGTGCCCGAAGTGCAAAGGACCCGTGGAACTGACCGGCGGCGAAGACGGGCTTGTCTGTCGAACCTGCCGGTTGTGCTACGAGATCATCGACGATATTCCGGTGATGATCATCGACAAGGCCAGAAAGCTCGACGAATCCGCGTGACAGCGCGGCTGGCGGCAGCGGTGACGGATCAGCCCCTGCCGTATCGATGAACCTCGGTGACAGGGAGAACGATTATGAACCTCCAGGAGCAGATTAATTCGCTGCGCAGGCGGTGTATCGTCGACGGCGATCCTCGCGCCAGCGATTATTTCGCCTTCATCCGTGAACTGGTAAAGCTGAGGAGGCAGAACCCGGAGGTGCAGCGGGTGATCATGCAGACCTACGAGCTGGTCAAAGACGAGATCGTCGACAACGACGGGCCACCCCGAACCGAGATCAGCTTCGGGACCTCGGGATGGCGCGGGGTACTGGGAAAGGATGTGTTTGTCCGCTCGGTGGTCTGCGTCACGGAAGCCATCGTCGATCTGTATGAGATGGCCGATGCTGATCCGGACCTGCAATTTCATCTCGGTGTCGCTTCTCTGGACGAAGCGCGTCGGCGCGGCTGCCTTCTCGGCTGGGACAATCGCTTCGGCGGCGATATTCTGGGTGCGGGCGTCGCCGATACGCTCCGGCGCCACGGCTTCAAGGTCTATCTCTGCGGAGAGTCGAGCACCGGGGTGCTGTCTGCGGCGCTGCTGCAGCTGCAGGCGGCATTCTCGATCAACCTCACCCCGTCGCACAACCCGCTCGAATATGGTGGATACAAGTACAATGCAGCGGACGGCGGCCCCGCCGCACCGGAGCTGACATCGATCATCACCAGGAAATCGAGGGAACGGATTAGATCCGCGCTGGTACCGGCAGGTGAAGTGAACGGAGATGCCGGAACCGTGGTGCAAACCGATTCATTTGCCCTGTGGCAGCAGATGGTCGATGCCAACCGCGGCCGCCACCGCATCGACTATCGCGGGCTTATGGACACCATAGCGGCCCGCGATGACATCCTCATCGCGATCGATTGCGTGCACGGCGCTTCGCGGCTCCACATCGAACGGCTGCTCGGACCGGCCGCCGTCAGGCTGCAGCTGCTGCGAGGCGACACCGACGTGACCTTTGGCGGCATCGCACCGGAGCCCTCTTCGGCGAACATAAAACAGGTGACGAAACTGCTTGGAGAATCCGGCAAAAAACTAAAAATCGGGGCGATCATAGATCCCGACGCGGATCGTATCCGGTTCACCGACGGCGCCACCGAGATCAGTATGAACCAGTTCGGCGCCATGTCGTATCATTTCCTGCACGAGGTGAAAGGGCTGCGGGGAATGGTCGCGAAAACGGTGGCGACGTCGAACCTTGCCAACAGCGTCGCCGAGTTGCTCGGAGAGGAGGTGTTTGAGACCAAGGTAGGATTCAAGGAATTCAAACCGGTCATCGGTAAGGCACTGGTCTATTTCGAGGAATCAGACGGAATTTCGATCATCGGTCACACTCCTGAAAAAGATGCCTATATCGGGCTTCTGCTGGCTCTGGACATGGTCGTCTCCACCGGCAAAAACCTGGGCGAGATCAAGCGCGAGCTGGACGAACGCTACGGTGTCTACTGCCCCGACCGGGACGGGGTTGAGGTCAGCCTGCAGGGGGAGGAGCTGCTGGAGGCTCTGGCGCAGCTGGAAAAATACGATGTCGGGGCGGCGGTAGAGGTTGGGAACGCAGACAAGATCATCAAGAAGATCATCACCATAGACGGCAGAAAGATGATCTTTGAGGACAATTCCTGGCTGATGATCAGGCCGTCGGGCACCGAACCGAAGGTGCGCTTCTATGTCGAATCCCGGGATCCGGAAGGAACCGGAATGCTGGTCGCTGCCGCGAAAACCATGCTGTCTGAGATCGGCCTCCTCGAATAACGATGGAACATTGCCCGCTGCCGGTTTACGGCTTGCAAATCGCACGCCAGGTATTATTGTCGTTGAGCGCGCGGCTGTTGAAACGATAAATCACGATCAATCAGGAGTGGTATCATGTGGCTTTATACCGACACGGTTACCGAACATTTCCAGAATCCTCGGAATGTCGGAGAAATAGAGAATGCCGACGGCATCGGCGACGTCGGCTCGCTGGCCTGCGGGGATGCGCTCAGGCTGACGCTGAAGATCGACAACGAGCGCATTGTCGATGCCAAGTTCAAGACTTTCGGCTGCGCCAGTGCCATCGCCTCGTCCTCCGCGCTCACCGAAATGATCAAGGGCATGGAGATCAGCGAGGCCGAAAAGATCACCAACGAGGATATCGCCAACTATCTCGGCGGCCTTCCGAAGGAAAAGATGCACTGCTCGGTGATGGGCCGGGAGGCCCTGGAGGCGGCGATTGCCGACTACCGGGGACTGGCCCTGCCGACCGCGGAGGGCGAGGTGGTCTGTGAATGTTTCGGTGTAACCGATATTGAGATAACCCGAGCGATCAAGGAGTCCAATCTGCGGTCGGTGGAGGAGATTACCAATTTCACGAAGGCCGGAGGCGGTTGCGGCAAGTGCGCCGACAAGCTGGTGGCGCTGTTGCGGAAGAGTGTCTCGGAAGGGTTGAAAATCGTCGATCCGGCCGTCAAGCCCACACGCATGACCACCCTCCAGAAGATCAAGAAGATCGAGGAGGTGCTCGACCGCGAGGTCAGACCCGGTCTGCGCGTCGACGGCGGCGATCTCGAGCTGATCGATGTGGACGGTGACCTGGTGATCGTTTCGATGCGGGGTCACTGCACCAGCTGTTCGAATTCGCAGACCACCATCAAGCAGCTGGTGGAGAAAAAACTGCGGGAGCAGGTTCTGCCAACCCTGATCGTGGAGGAAGACAAATAATGGACAAGGTCGTCTACATGGACAACAACGCGACCACGCGGGTTGCCCCGGAAGTGCTGGAGGTGATGACGCCATATTTCAGCGAACTCTACGGCAATCCCTCCAGCATGCACACCTTCGGCGGTCAGGTCGGTCGGTCGATTGACACCGCCAGGGAACAGGTCGCTTCGCTGCTCGGCTGCGACCCGTCGGAAATCGTTTTCACCAGCTGCGGCACCGAAAGTGATTCAACCGCTATTTTTTCGGGTCTGCGCGCCAACCCCGATAAACGCCATGTGGTGAGTTCGCGGGTCGAACATCCGGCGGTCAAGAACCTCTGCGAGAATCTGCCCGCGAGAACCTCCACCAGCTACCGGACCACTATGCTCAAGGTGTCCGGAGACGGATTGATCGATTTTGACGAGTATCTCGAGGCGCTGAATGACGACACGGCCATCGTGTCGATCATGTGGGCCAACAACGAGACCGGGGTTGTCTATCCGATCCCCGAGATGGCAAAGGCCGCAAAGGAGCGGGGGATCATGTTTCATACCGACGCGGTGCAGGCGGTCGGTAAGATCCCGATCAACCTCAACCAGCTCGACATTGATTTTCTTTCCATGTCCGGTCACAAGCTGCATGCGCCGAAGGGCGTGGGAATTCTCTACGTGAGGCGGGGAACGCCGTTTGCACCCTTCATGGCGGGCGGCCATCAGGAACACGGCAGACGGGCCGGCACCGAAAACGTCGCCTCGATCGTCGGACTTGGAAAAGCCTGTGAACTGGCTGCCCAGAAGATGGCGGAGGAGAACAGCCGGGTCAAGGCCTTGCGCGATAAACTGGAAAACGGACTGCTGTCTCGAATCCCACGTTCCATATTGAACGGCAACAAGGAGCAGCGGTTGCCGAACACCTCCAACATCAGTTTCGAATTTGTGGAGGGGGAAGCGATCCTGCTGCACATGAATCGCTACAACATCTGCGCCTCTTCCGGCTCTGCCTGCACCTCGGGCTCGCTTGAGCCGTCACACGTGCTGCGGGCGATGGGGGTGCCGTTCACCGCCGCGCACGGATCGATCCGTTTTTCGCTGAGCGTCTACAACACCGAGGAGGAAGTGGATTTTGTGCTCGACAAGATGCCTGCAATCATTGCCGAGTTGCGCGAACTGTCACCCTTCTGGCCCGGAGCGTAGGCATTTCGGTTGTTATCGGGTACCGGCAGCAGACAGCATACACCCTGTGCCCTCGTTCTGGCGCTGCCTCCGATTCTGAACCCTTGCCCCGCTGATCCTTTTAAACCATATTCCTGCCGTCGGGCCGATTGTGCACCTCCATCAGGTTCGTTCACGGCGGTACGGCACAGTCGATGAGCGCCTATATCTGCCCTCTGCCGCTTCACTGCCGACACGGATTCATGCCTGTCGCTGTGATGGGGCAGGCGCCGTTTCCCCAGAGAGGCTCCGCCTATCGGGGTGCAGGCCTGCCGGGTGCTCAATTGATTGAGTGAAATCGATGAATTTAGTTCAGTGCCTGTTCTAATTGTGTTATCATAACCGCTTGACATGGCAGCGCCAACCGTTATAAGGTTCGCCTGCCGGCCGTTTTCCAGGCAACCCACCATATTAAACTCATTGAGAAAGGGAGGTTTTTAATGGTTCTAGATCCGACAAAACATGCTGATTGGGAAATCGCACAGGATGCAGAAAGTTCGATGCTGACGATCTATGAGATCGGTGAAAAGCTCGGATTGACCAAGGAAGAGCTGCTTCCGCAGGGTCACTACATCGGTAAGATCGATTTCCGCAAGGTCCTTGACCGTTTGCAGGACAAGCCTGACGGAAAATACATCGATGTAACCGCCATCACGCCGACTCCGCTGGGCGAGGGGAAATCCACCTCTTCCATGGGCTTGGTTCAGGGGCTTGGAAAAATCGGTAAAAAGGTATGCGCGGCCATCCGTCAGCCTTCCGGCGGACCGACCATGAATATCAAGGGATCCGCCGCCGGCGGCGGCCTTGCCCAGTGCATTCCGCTGACTCCCTTTTCGCTTGGTTTCACCGGAGATATCAACGCCATCATGAATGCCCACAACCTGGCGATGGTGGCCCTGACTTCACGTCTGCAGCACGAACGGAACTACACCGACGAACAGCTCGAAAGGCTTTCCGGCATGAAGCGCATCGACATCGATCCGACCAACGTGGAAATGGGCTGGATCATGGATTTCTGCTGCCAGGCCCTGAGAAACATCATCATCGGTATCGACGGCGTCAACGGCAAGGCCGATGGATTCATGATGAAGTCCAAATTCGGTATCGCCGTTTCCTCGGAGGTCATGGCGATCCTGTCCGTTGCCCGGGATCTCAAGGATATGCGAGAGCGCATGGGGAAAATCGTGGTGGCCTATACCAAGAAAGGCAAGCCGGTTACCACCGAGGATCTGCAGGTGGCCGGTGCCATGACCGCCTGGATGGTCGATGCCTTGAATCCGTCACTGATGCAGACGCTGGAGGGGCAGCCGGTAATCGTCCACGCCGGTCCGTTTGCCAACATCGCCATCGGTCAGAGCTCCATCATCGCCGACCGCGTCGGCCTGAAGCTTGCGGACTACCACGTTACCGAATCCGGTTTCGGCGCCGACATCGGTTTCGAGAAATTCTGGAACCTCAAGTGCCGCTACTCCGGCCTCAAGCCCGATTGCGCAGTCGTGGTCGCAACGATCCGGGCCCTCAAGTGCCACGGCGGCGCCCCGGTTCCGGTTCCGGGCAAGCCGATGCCTGAAGAGTACAAGCAGGAGAACGTGGAATGGGTTGCCAAGGGATGCGCCAACCTGATCCATCACATCAAAACCGTCCGCAAGGCGGGAATCAGCCCGGTTGTCTGTATCAACGCGTTTTATACCGATACCGATGCGGAGATCGCCAAGGTACGCGAACTCTGTGAAGCCGAAGGGGCCCGCGTAGCCCTGTCCCGCCATTGGGAGCAGGGTGGCGACGGTGCAATAGAATTCGCCAAGACGGTTGTCGAGGCGTGTGAAGACAAGACTGAATTCAAACTGCTCTATGAAGTCGACATGCCGATCAAGGAGCGCATCGAACTCATCGCCAAGGAAGTCTACGGCGCCGACGGTGTCGACTTCTCGGCCGATGCCAACCGGGCGATAGAGCGAATCCAGGCCGATCCGGAGCTGTCTAAAATGGGTATCTGTATGGTCAAGACCCACCTGTCTCTGTCCGACAATCCATCCCTCAAAGGGGTGCCGAAAGGTTGGAGGCTGTCTATCCGCGAGGTTCTGACCTATGGAGGTGCGGGCTTTATCGTACCGGTTGCAGGGACCATCAGCCTGATGCCCGGCACCGGTTCCAACCCGGCCTTCAAGCGGGTCGACGTCAATGTAGAGACCGGCAAGGTTGAAGGCGTATTTTAGTTAGAAATTAGTATTTTTTGTAAGAAAGGTGTAATATGAATAAGTTATATTGACTTAGCTTATATTACACCTTTCTTTTTTTATAGAGATCATGGCTACAACGACTGGAAACGGCGCAAGAACGAGAAGATCTTCTCTCAAGAAGACCGTTAAAGATCAATCTGGTGCCGGCCGAATCAAGCTTGGAGAATTATTGAGTAAAGCCGGTTACATCACGGCGACACAGTTTGACACGGCCAAGAAAGAGGTGCAGAAAAACGGTGTCCGCATGAGTGCGGTGCTGCGGCAGCTCGATTATATCGACGAGGATACGGTATTCAATTTCCTGAGCAGGCATCACAGCTATCTCCCTGCGGTGATCAAGAACGAGCCGCCGAACCCCGATGCCATCAAGCTGATGCCTTATGAGCTTGCCAAGGAGTACCTCGCCTTTCCATTGCGCATGGCCGGCAACACCCTGCAGATAACCATGGCGGAGCCCACCGATGCGGCTGCCATAGAAGAGCTGCAGGACGAATTGAAGAAGGAGCTGTCGGTCTGCGTGTCGACTGAGCGGGATATCGTAGAAGCCTACAAGAAGTATTACGATATCGACGACGAGGAGGCCAATTCTTTTTTCACCAGAGGAGAGGAACACGAGGACGAGCTGTCGATCACCGAGGTTGACGACTTCGGCGCGATCGTCGCCGAAGCCGCGGACGACTTTGAAATCGAGAGCAAGGACGACGACGATCATTACGACCAGTTCGCCGCATCCGACGCACCGATTATCAAACTGGTCAACGGCATACTCGTCAAAGCCGTTCAGGACCAGGTGTCAGACATTCACATCGAGCCGTACGAGCGGTCGATGCAGGTGCGCTACCGTAAGGACGGCTCGCTGTTCAAGTCGATGAACCTGCCCCTGACCATCAAGAACGCAATGATCGCCCGCGTCAAGATTCTGGCCGGTCTCGATATAACCGAACGACGCGTTCCGCAGGACGGCCGCATCAAGATGCGTCTGGGTAAAAACCGCTCGGTAGATTTCCGCGTGTCTTCGCTGCCCACCCTGTTTGGAGAGTCGGTCGTTCTGCGTATTCTCGACAAGAGCTCGCTGAACGTCGATCTGACCAGATTGGGATTCGAACCGCATACCTTCGAAATGCTCAAGCGGTGTCTGGGACGACCGCAGGGCATGCTGCTGGTCACCGGACCAACCGGATCGGGCAAGACCGTGACCCTTTATTCGGCGCTGAACTCGCTGAACACCGAAGACATCAAGATCCTGACGGCGGAGGATCCGGTCGAATTCAATTTCAAGGGCATTAACCAGGTCAACGTCAACCAGGAAGTGGGAATGACCTTCGCTGCCGCGTTGAAGGCGTTTCTCCGTCAGGACCCCGACATTATCATGGTCGGCGAGATTCGTGACTACGAGACGGCCGAGATCGGCATCAAGGCGGCAATGACCGGACACCTGGTGTTTTCGACCCTGCATACCAACGACAGTGCGGCTACCATTGGCCGTCTTGTCGATATCGGCGTGCCCCCCTACCTGATCGCCTCTTCGGTGACCATGGTCCTTTCCCAGCGCCTGGGCAGAAGACTCTGCAAGAAGTGCAAGAAGAAAATGAAGTATTCCGATGAAGAACTGCTCCAGGTAGGTTTCCGTGAGGATGAACTCGAGGACCTGGTCATCTACGGGCCGGTCGGATGCCAGGAATGCAACGGACTCGGGTATCGCGGCAGGGTCGGTTTTTTCGAGCTGATGGAAGTGACCGATGAGGTTGCCAAGGCCATCAGCGCCGAAGTTCCCGAAGATCAACTGCGCAAGATCGCCATCCAGGAGGGCATGACGCCGCTGCGAGAGGCGGCTCTGCAGAAGGTGCGGCAGGGGATAACCAGCATCAACGAAGCGATGCGCCGAACCGTAGCCCACGAGGAAAGCCTGCCTGCCTACCTGATCAATCCAGATGTGGAAGAGTATGATGACGGTGACATGATCATCCGGGAAGGGAACAAGGACATCGATTTTTTCCGGCTGATCAGGGGCGCCTTGACGGTGGTCAAGGGCGGCAAGAAAATTGCCGAACTCACCGAACCCGGCGAGTATTTCGGCGAGATGGCGGCCATTTCCGGCGGAGCCCGTTCCGCTTCGGTGATCGCCAAGGGCAGGTGCACGGTGAAGCGCTTTCCCGGCGACAAGATCGAGGAGATTATCCAGAAGTACCCGGATATATCCTCGCAGCTGTTCAAGACCATGACCAACCGGATGCAGAAGACCAACCAGATCATCGTCAAGCTCGCCGGCGGCGGTCAGCGCATGCCGGGACCTCCACCGACCAGATAAGCCTCCAAAAACCGGACCGAACGGTTATGGAGCACCTATCCTTTCTGAACAGGCTGCTTAAGGGTACATGCGGACGTTGAGGATTACGCTGTTCAGTGACGGCCGGCCGGGACACGAGAAACAGTCGCGCGGCGTTGTTGAGGCGCTGCGGAACTATATCGACGCCGAGGTTTCAGAGCGTCGTGTCGAGCGCCTGGGGCCGGGCCGTCACGGTATTTCCCATCTCCGCTATCTGTTGAGCCTGGACACATGCCCGGATCTTGGCGAAGGCATCGACCTGGTGATCGGTACCGGCAGTCAGACCCACATTCCGGTTCTCTCTGCGGCGCGAAGATACCGAGCCAAAGCCGTGGTCTGCATGTCCCCTCCGATCCACCTGATAAACCGGTTCGATCTCTGCTGTGTTCCGATTCACGACGAGCTCGGGGATGGTGACAATATCTTCAGAACCGTGGGGCCCCCCAATACCGCGGTACCATCGTCCAGGCATGATCGTGACCGTGCGCTTATTCTGATCGGCGGCCGGGACGAAACCTCCCATGAATGGAGCAGCGTGCGGCTGGTCGAAGATATTGCAAAACTGCTCGCCGAAGATAAGCGCTGGACCATTTCGACTTCACCGCGGACACCGGAGGATACCGAAATGCTCATCCGTGATCAGATCAGAGATCGCGAAGATATCAGCTTTCAGCCGTATTCGCTGACACCGCCCGGCTGGGTGGAGGAGCAGTACCGGATCAACGAGACCGTGTGGATAACCGCGGATTCAGTCTCCATGGTGTACGAGGCCTTGTCTGCCGGCTGCCGTGTCGGTATTCTGCCGGTGCGATGGAAAAAGTCTGACAATAAATTCAAAAGAGGTTTAGATTATCTGGGGAACCGACGCCTGATCGTCAGGTTTGAAGCATATCAGCCGGGGGCTCCGTGGGTATCGGACCATGAACCGCTCAACGAATCGGATCGATGCGCCAGGGAAATATTACGGAGATGGTGGCCGACACATACAGCGTAGTTCAGATCGTTCCGGAAATGGATGAAGGCGGTGTGGAGGGGGAAACCCTCGATTTCGCCGTTTACCTCGCCCAGAAGGGCCACCGTTCGATCGTCATATCCGGCGGCGGCCGGCTGGTTCAGCAGCTGGAAAAGTACGGCGTTGAGCACCTGCTGTGGAAGCACGTCGGTTCGAAGAACCAGAGATGTCTCAAATACATTCCCCGGTTGCGGCAGCTGCTCATCAACGAGCACGTCGATATCCTCCAC
This sequence comes from Desulfofustis sp., assembly GCA_022340565.1. Taxonomy (GTDB): domain Bacteria; phylum Desulfobacterota; class Desulfobulbia; order Desulfobulbales; family Desulfocapsaceae; genus JABDQA01. The sequence goes on along the minus strand of JAJDNR010000052.1, from coordinate 48,344 downwards.
CTGAGATCCCGTCTTCCGGCCTGGATAGGATACCTTGCCTGGAGAAACATCGATGAGCAGCACAAGCCTTCGCTGGTGACCAGCTTCCACGGATTTTATTCGGTCAACAGCTACTCGACGATCATGACCAAGGGTGAACGGGTCATCGCCGTATCGAGCGTGATCCGGGACCATATCCTCGAGAATTACAGCATCAACCGTGCCAATCTCAGGCTTATCCACGGCGGTTACGACGAGACCTTCTTCGATCCGGCTCGAGTCAGCGACGAGCGGGTTGCCGTGTTGCGGCAGGCATGGCATATCCCTGAGCGACACGGGCCGGTCATCATGCTGCCGGGCCGGCTCACGGCCTGGAAGGGGCAGGATGTATTCATCGAGGCGCTGGCCCTGATTGAGGATCTCAATTTCCTTGCCGTGTGCGTCGGTGATGCCGATGAAAACTCGTCTTTTACCAAGCGGCTCAGAGAGCGGATCAAGGTCCACGGTCTAGAAGAAAAAGTGAGACTTGTCGGACATTGCGAAGACATGCCGGCCGCCCTGAGCATCGCCGATCTCGTGGTTTCGGCGTCGTCGTCCCAACCCGAGGCATTCGGCAAGGTCGCGATCGAGGCGATGGCGATGGCCAAGCCGATCATTGCCACGGCCCACGGCGGCAGCCTGGAAACCATTAGGGACAACGAAACCGGGTGGCTGGTGGAGCCGGCCAATCCGGTTGCGATGGCCCAAAAGCTTCGCGATGCCCTCTCCCGGCCGGAACAGTTACCGTCTGTCGGTGCCCAAGGCAAAGACTGGGTTGCACAGCAGTTCACCGCCACCCGGATGTGCGAAAAAACGCTGGAACTCTACCAGCAACTTCTCGAAGAGAAGAAAAAACGTCGGTCCGGGGAAATCCTTTCGGTCGTGCAAATGCTGCCCGAGCTCGAAAGCGGCGGTGTCGAGCGGGGCACCCTGGAGATCGGAAAGTATCTGGCTGACCACAATCACCGGTCGTTCGTTATCTCAGGCGGCGGCAGGATGGTGAAACAGCTCGAAGCGGAGGGCAGTCGACACATCAGGTGGAAGGTCGGGTCGAAAAGCCCGCTGATGCTGAAATATCTGCTTCCCCTTCGGAGAATGCTGAAAAAGGAGCAGATCGACATTCTCCACCTGCGCTCGCGCATGCCTGCATGGGTCGGCTACCTCGTCTGGAAATCACTTCCTAAAAAGGATCGCCCGGTACTGGTGACGACCTTTCACGGATTCTATTCGGTGAACAGTTACAGTGCGATCATGACCCGAGGCATGGGGATCATCGCGATCTCGCAGAGCATCAAGCAGCACATCGAGCAGGCCTATGGGGTCAACAAGGGGATCGAGCTGATTTTCAGGGGAGTAGACAAAGAAAAATTCGATCCGTCGAATGTATCAAGGGAGCGGATTGAGCGGCTTCGTGCCAGCTGGCGTATCGGCGCCGATAAACCGGTCATCATGCTGCCGGGCAGACTGACGCGTCTCAAGGGTCAGGATGTGTTCCTCCGGGCGCTGGCGAATCTGAAACAGAAGAATATTCAGGCGCTGATGGTCGGCGATATCGAGGACAACCCGAATTTTGCCAGGGAATTGACTGATCTGATCACTGAGCTCGGCCTGCAGGATACCGTATCGATGGTCGGACACTGTGATGATATGCCTGCCGCGCTGATGCTCGCCGATATCGTCGTGTCCGCATCGTCGAACGAACCGGAGGCCTTCGGCCGAACCACCATAGAGGCGATGGCGATGGGCAAACCAGTCATCGCAACCGCCCACGGCGGCAGTCTCGAGACGGTCAAACCGGGATGCAACGGATGGCTGGTGGCCCCGGGAGATTCCGGTGACCTGGCCAGGGCGCTCGAAGAAGCGCTGAACGCTCCTGAAACCATGAAGACCTACGGGATGGCCGGCAGAGAAACGGTTAATTCGATCTATTCGATGGACAGCATGTGTGAGAAGACCGTGGCCTTTTATCGGCGGCTCATGGCGGAAAACGGTACCCGCCGAGCGCCCGCAGCGACCTGAACAGGAGCAGATGCCCCGGGCGCCCGGATTTCCGGTCTCGCGATTTCAATCGTTACCGGCGAGCAGAGCTGCGCTCATGAATAGATAGAAATGTCCCTGCTGTGAATCGAACAGCAGAGAATTCATCAGACTTCCCGACAGCAGGGCCAGTACCACACCCTGAAACAGATACCGGTTGATGACCGGCGCCTTCCTCGATTCGTAGATCTGCAGGCCGATGATCAGAAGAAACAGGAGCAGGCCGATGATTCCGTACTGTACGGCCAAGAACAGGAATTCGTTGTGCGGATTGTCGGTTGGCGTGATATCCGTACCTGCGGTGGCGGCTTTGTGGAGAATGCGGTAGGAACCGGTGCCGTGCCCGATAAGCGGTTGTTTTTTGAAGAGATCGAAGCTGGTTTTCCACCAATCGAATCTCTGTCCTACGGACGTTTTCGAGTGTCCCGGCTGGTACCTCTGAATTTCCTGTAACGCCTCGTCAACCCTGCTCGACAGATTGTGTGAGCTGTGATACGCGCCAGCAAGCACTGCCGCGAAAATGAGCAGCGACGCAAGCCATTTTCCGAAACTGAGCCGCTGGTAGAGAAACAGCAGTGTCAGGCAGCAGAACACGAACATGCCGGTACGGCCCGGGGCGATGTAGACGAGATTGATCACCGCCGCGGCACAGACCAGCCACCAGAAGTATTTACTCCAGCCTGGCTGCATGGCCAGGTGAAGCGACCAGTATCCGAGGACCGCCATGAAGAAACTGTGGGTGATATGAAAGACCAGTGAATATCCGTACCGGTCACCCTGGAGAAGGTCGAAATAAAAGAGGTAGGAGAGTACCATCAGGCCGATACAGCCGGTCAGAAAACAGCCGGTTGCACGTCCGCGGTATGTCGCTGAACCGGAGAGCAGGCAAAAGACCGGCGGCAGCAGCAGCAGTTCGCGATATTTCTTCAGCACGCTGAACGCCTCTTCGTTGCTGGCCGGTGAATAGGTGATCGCCACTATCATGAAACCGAAAAGGAGCAGCGCAACGAAGGTGGATGGATTGCGTTTGAATGTTTCCGGAAGTTCGACCAGTCCCCCACCAAGGATCCACGTGCACACCGACAGTGCTGAAAAGGCCCCCAGCAGCGATGTGGATAACGGAGTGACCAGGCTGGCCAGGCAGACCGAAACCATCGCGGTGGTGATGAGTCCCTGGCTGATTTTACCGGCAGTCCGTTTCATCGTAGCGACCTGTTGCGCCCGCTGATGGGGGGCGATGCATCATCGACGTATCAGTTGTACTGCATCGTATAGAGTTGTTCGTATTCACCGCGGAGTTCCAGCAGATTGTCATGGGAGCCGTCTTCAACGATGCGCCCGTTCTTGATCACGATGATCCGGTCGGCGTTTTTTATCGTCGAGAGCCGGTGGGCGATGACGAAGGTGGTCCTGTTTTTCATCAGATTCTCGAGCGCACTCTGCACCTCCCGTTCCGATTCCGTGTCGAGTGCCGACGTTGCTTCGTCGAGAATCAGGATCGGCGCGTTTTTCAGCAGTGCGCGGGCAATCGAGATGCGCTGGCGCTCACCGCCGGACAATCTCGCTCCCCCTTCCCCGATGATGGTGTCGAACCCCTTGGGAAGATCATTGATGAAATTCAGCGCATGAGCGGCTTCTGCGGCTTTTTCAAGCTGTTCATCGGTGCAGTCGAAACTGCCGTAAGCGATGTTGTTTCGCACCGTGTCGTTGAACAGGATGGTCTGCTGGGTGACCATCGCGATCTGGTCCCTGAGAGACTGCATGGTCACGCTTCTGATGTCGTGTCCGTCTATCTCGATGGTTCCCGAAGAGACCTCGAGGAAGCGCGGTATGAGATTGGTCAGCGTGGTCTTGCCGCCGCCGCTGTGACCGACGATCGCCAGGGTCTGTCCGGCCGGCACCCGGAGACTGACGGCGGTCAGTGCCTGGGTGTCATCTTCGTAGTTGAAATTGACCTTGTTGAATACGATTGACTCCGTAAAGGGGGGGAGGGCAACCGCGCCGGGTTCATCGGAGATTTCCGGCTCGATGTCGAGCAGGGCGAAGACCCTGGTGGCGGCGGCAATTCCTTGCTGAACCGTGGAATTGACTTTGCCGATGCGTTTTACCGGATCGTAGGCGACGATCAGCGAGGTCATCAGCGCAAAGAACTCACCGGGGGTCATCGCGCTGTCGATCACGAGTTTGCCGCCGAACCAGATAAACATCGCGATGGCGACACCGCCGATGAATTCCATCAGGGGATGCTGCAGGCAGCGAAATTTCGCATCCTGAACCGTTATGTTGAAAAGCGTATCCAACTGGCTGTTGTAGCGTTTGTTTTCGTGTTCCTCCATATTGAACGCTTTGACAATCCTGTTGCCGGTGATCGTCTCGTAGAGCATGTTGGACACCTGAGCGGTCTCCTCCTGGGCCCTGACGCTGAGTCTACGGAACACCTTGCTGAATCGTACGATCGGAAAGGCGGCGACGGGAAGCACCAGGAAACAGAACAGGGCGAGTTTCCAGTTGAGGTAAAAAACGACCCCCATCAGTACGATTACCGAGAAAAAGTCCCGCAGCACCCCGACCAGCGCGCCCGATACCGCCTGCTGCATCAGCGTGACGTCCGAAATCACGCGGGAAATGAGGGTTCCGGTGGGATACGCATGGAAAAAGGAGAGCGGCTGAATATGGATATGTCTGAATATCTTTGAACGGTAATCCTTGATTACCGCAAGACCGACGTTTTCGAGCAGGTAATGATACGCGTAGTAGAATACGCCTTTGACTGCGAACACGAAGACGATGATAATGGTCAGAGAGTAAAGATAAAATTCATTTTTTTCGATGAAGATCTTGTCGAGCAGATCCTTCACCATGTAGGTTTGAGCACCGGTGCAAAGGGCTACGCCCGCCATCGCGAACATCGACACGATGAGCCTGGAACGATAGGGTTTCAGGGCTTGATATATTCTCAACAGAATTTCTTTGTTGGTCATTGACAGAATCGCGTGTTACCAGAATTTGATCTCAGAGCCTGCAGGACAGACGGGAATGTACCGTCAGTCGTGTTCTACACCAGAGCCGGGTAAATAACAAAGGCTTAATGGGAAGACGGGAAAATGTCTCTGAGCGATCTTCGTATGCGGGGCTCGTATCCCTGTTTTTTCCAAAGTCTATGGAACAAACTGAACCACTGTTCCGGATAGGCCCGTATGGTCTTTTCGTAGTTTCTGATGCTCAGATTGGTGATTTCCTGAATGTTTTCGTCTGTAACAGCTTGGTACTCGGGCAGGTCGACCCGTTCGAAATCGATGTGCAGCCTTCCGTCTTTCACATAATAGACACTGGTCATGACCGGTGCCCCGGTCTTCAGATGCAGCAGCGATGTCCCGCGGGCGCAGACGAACTGCCTGCCGAACAGGGTTGCCAACGTGCCGTTGTCCGTGTAGTTCTGGTCGAGGCTGATTATCAGCAGCCGGTTCTCTTCAAGGGCCTGCTGGTAGACCTGCAGTTTCTCGAGGCTGTGGAGGTGTTCGAGGCTGGTTCCGTAGCGCCGCCGCTGTCTGACGAAGAAGGCGTCGCACAACGGGTTGCTCTGTTGCTGATAGATCAGACTGGTCGGTCTGTCTCCTTTGCTGAACCACGCAAAATATGCTTCGAACCAGCAACCATGATAGGTCGTGAGGATTACGCCCTTTTCCTCGCTCAATGCGCGGTCGAGCAGCTCGCTGCCGTGTATTTCGGCTTCTGCGATCATGTGTGCCATCTGCTTCCGGTGAATCACCAGGATGAGACCGGCGGCGTGAAGAAAATGATAGTAGGCCTTTCTGACTATCTGCAGTCGCTGGTGATGTGATTTTTTCGGGAAGACGGTTGAAATATTGAAATAGGCCACCGGCAGCCGGAACGGCACAAACACCCAGACAAGCCATCCAAGTGTTGCCGTCAAACCGTTGATGACACGCAGCGGCAGCAGGTTGACGATCAGAACCGCCAGTCGTAAACCGATGTATTCCAGCCAGTATTTAATCATTGCCGCCGTACGCTGCGGTTGTTTCTCCAATAGTCTTTACGGTACCGTTATACGACCAGGAAAGGCACTATAGCAGAATGTGGAATGACGCACCAGCAGTATCGGGTGCTCCAAAAAGCAGAGCGCAACATTGGCGCCTCTGTTTAAAAAAATCTGGCCAATCTTTGGACTGATCTTATTATTGGTCGTGAAATCAATTAGTTTAGCTGTAATAATAAAGACTATTTTGAACATTGTCTCTTGGTCCAAACGCTGGGTTGCGCAGAAAAATATCTTGCCCATCTTGATTTCGAACCAAAATCCTTATGTTTCAAAGTAGCCTAAATACTCAAGACCGGTTGAAAAAGAACATGGCTGGTAGTATAGTCACCGGGTTGATATCAGGTATCGAAATCTCGATGATTCCGAGTCATCACAGTTATTTCTGTGATTTGACCTGTGTTTCTATAACTTATAGAGAAGATCATGAAAAAACGTCTGATTAGAAAGGCAGCGCTCCCCTTACTGCTGGCGGGTGCCTGGGCTCTCGCGGTGCTCGTGGTCGGAGCCCAATCCCAGCCGCTCGAAGGTCGGGAAGTCGATCTGGTCTGGTCGACCTCCGACGGGCAGCGCATGGAGATTTATTATGCCCACAGGCTCAACGGGGTGTGGGCTGAGCCGGTCCGGATCACCGATGATTATTACGACAACATGTACCCGGTCATCGACCGGGACAGCACCGGAACTCGCTGGCTGTTCTGGACGGCATACAGTAACGGGAGAATGGAACTGCGTTACACGTCCGGCAGGGATGGCACCTGGCGGGAGAGCACGACGCTCGCGGATAGGATGAAAACGAACATTTCTCCGTCCGTGGTCATCGACAAAGAAGATACCGTCTGGGTGGCGTGGTCAGCCAATGACGGCGGTGTAGACGATATTTATGTTGCGTTCAAAGACAAGAACTCGTGGTCTGAACCGGCTATGCCGCACGCCCCCAATGATGTTCCCGATATTTTACCGGAGGTAGGACTGGAAGATTCAGGAAATCCAGAAGTGACCTGGCAATCGCTGCAAAATGGCGCACTGCTTACCCTGACGAGCAGATTTTCGGGTGAACAATGGTCTGAGCCGGAAGTCAGCGAAAACAGCGAACCCGTTGAATCTCATAGCGAAACGCTGGAACTGCCGGCGTTCGTAAACAACACCTCGATGGTGTTTGTCCGAGTATACTGAAAGAGAATGCTCGATGTTCTGAGCATGAGAGTTGAAAGGAATAGGGAATGAAAAGACAGATCTTGATTGCTGGAATATCGTTGCTGCTTGTGGCATCATATTGCCAGGCTGCGGAGCTGCCTGCCGAGAAAATCCGGATCGTGGCGTTCGGAGACTCCATCACTGCCGGCTACCGCTCGACCCCGTACTCGTATTACCTGCAACAGTTGCTCGATGCAAACAATTGCAATTCGACGGTCATCAATGAAGGCAATCCCGGCGAACTCACCGCCCAAGGCGTGTCCCGGATCGATGACGTAATCGCCGAGCACCGCCCGCACTACATTCTCATCATGGAAGGCGCCAACGATGCGCGCAGCGGCGTTTCCGGTGACGTCATCGTGTCTGACCTCGCCAGGATGATGGACAAGGCGATCGCCGCCGGCGCGATCCCGAAGGTGTCCGCGATCACGCCCAATACGGAGAGCGGATCCGAATACCTGCCCATCCCTGAAGTGATCAATCCCCAGATTCAGCAGCAGGCTGCCGCCAGATCGGTGGCCTATGTCGACAATTACTCAGCCCTGGCTGGGCCGAACTGGGCGTCCTACAACATCGACGGTCTGCACCTGAGTCCTGCCGGGCAGAAGGTGGTCGCCCAACAGTTCTTCAATTTCATTCCCTGCGGATCCGCCAGCGGCGACAGCGGCGGCGGTGGCGGGGGGTGCTTCATCGCCACCGCCGCATACGGGTCGATCCTCGAACCGCAGGTAGCGCTGCTCAGAGAATTTCGTGACACCTATCTGCTCACCAATGCAGCCGGCCGGAAATTTGTAGAACTTTACTATGCTTATTCGCCGCCGGCTGCCGACTTCATCAGAGCTCACCAAAGCGTCAAGGCTGCAGCGCGAATCTTCCTACTGCCCCTGGTGGGCTTAGCCTATCTGATGGTCAAGGGTTACGGATATGTGCTGATGATCGGGCTGATTATTCCGGTGCTGTTCCTCGTGTCGAAGAAAAAACATAAGCACCTGTCCAGTGTTTGAGGGCAAGAAGGGAGCCACGCATGGAAAAACCGGTCTGATCATGACCGGTTTTTTCATTAACAGAAGAAGGAATCTGACATCCCATGGAAAAAACCCACCAAGCGGTAACCGGCAAAGGCTCGGCGCTGGACCGGTATCGACAGGTCATGGTCGGCAGCCGTTCGCTCTCATCCTTGCTCTACTACGAGTTCTGCCAGCTGTTCACGCTTGTTCCCGGCGCTCCCGGTATGATGCTCAGAAGACTGTTCTGGCCGAGAATGTTTCGCAGCTGCGGAAAGGGCAGCGTGTTCGGGTTCGGCGTGGTGGTTCGCCAGCCCTGCAAGATCGCTGTCGGCGCCTCGGTTGTGATCAGCGAACACTGTGTGCTCGACGGCCGCAGCTCAGGCGATGGTGCGTCGATCAGAATCGGGGATAACACGATACTCTCCAATCAGGTGATGATTTCCTGCAAGAACGGTTCGATAACGATTGGCAGGGACGTCGGGATCAATGCCCAGACCATCGTCCAATCCACCAGCGGGAATGCGGTAGCCATCGGCGACGATTGCGTGATCGGCCAGCGCTGTCTGGTCATCGGCGGGGGCAACTACGACGTCAGCGACCGCCATGCGTTGATCCGTACCAGCCCGATACTCGATGACGGCGGGGTGACCGTGGAGAACAACGTCTGGCTCGGGGCCAATGTCAGTGTACTGGGCGGGGTCACCATCGGCCAGGGCAGTGTGGCCGGCGCCGGTGCCGTGATCAGCCGCTCGGTGCCTCCGTATTCGGTGTGTATGGGGATTCCAGCCCGGGTTGTCAGAGAACGCGCCTGATATGCGTAAACGCTATCTCATTTTTGTAAAACTGGCGGTCAGTATTTCGCTGATCATCTTCATCTACCGGAAAACACCGCTCGATCAGATCGGGGATCTGCTGTTCAGCATAGACCTGCGGTATCTGCTGCCGATTGCAGGTCTGCTCTTTTTCAACACGGTCATCAGCGCCAGGAAATGGCAGCTCTTCCTGCGGGCCGATGACGTAGAGCTGCCGCTGTGGAACCTGACCGTCTCCTATTTGAGCGGGACCTTTTGTAATCTCTTTTTGCCGTCGAGCATCGGCGGCGACAGCTACCGCATCTATGACATCGCCAGGCAGAGCAAACAGGCTGTCAGGTCTGCGGCCTCGGTATTCGCTGACCGGCTGTCGGGGTTTGTGGCGATGGTGACGTTGAGCCTGATCTCATCAATCGTCGTCTCGATGATATTCGGGACGGCCCGCTTTGTGGTCATTCCATCGCTGCTGCTCCTGATATTTTTTTGCATCGTTTTTGTTATGGTAAGCAAGGAACAGGTCGGAAAATTCATGAATTTCACCCGTCTCAATCGTTTTGATACGCTTAATCGCCTCATCAATAAGCTATTTATATCCTTTGAAAATTACGGCAGAAGGAGGGGCTTGCTGGGCAGGGTCATGACCCTGTCGTTTCTGTTTCAGATCCTGGCAATCATGATCGTATACCTGATGGCCAGATCCCTGGGCGCGGACACGCCGTTTTACTACTTCAGCGCTTTCGTGCCGGTCATCATGGTCATGGAGGCCCTGCCCATATCAATCTACGGAATCGGCGTGAGGGACTACGGGTATGTCTATTTCTTCACCCAGGTCGGAATGGGGGATCTGCAAACCAGGTCGCTGGCGCTCTGCTTCATGACCATATCCATCTGTTATTCCTTGATCGGCGGATTGTTTTTTTTGTATAAATTGTGGGCGGGAAAACAAGCAGATGCAACGGTTCAGAATCGATGATTCGATACAACCGCAGCGGGCATGCACACTAATGAGGAATCATCCGAGGAGGTTCTGTGAAAATTTCGGTGGTCGTCCCGACCTATAATGAAGAGGAGAACATCAGGCTTCTCTACGACGAACTCAGCGAGGTCATGCGCGCCACGGGCTATGAGTATGAGGTCCTGTTCGTCGATGACGGCAGCTCCGACAGGACACTTTCGATACTGATTACGCTCCACAACGAGGATTCTCATATCGGGGTGATCCGGTTTCGCAGAAACTTCGGACAGACGGCGGCGATGTCGGCAGGATTCGATTATGCCAGTGGAGACGTGATCATCACCATGGACGCCGACCTCCAGAATGATCCCCACGACATCCCCCGCTTTATCGAAAAGATCGACGAGGGGTACGACGTGGTTACCGGCTGGCGGCATAACCGACAGGATGCATTCATCAACCGCAAACTTCCCTCCATGATTGCCAATAAAATCATCTCCTGGACCACCGGCGTGGCCCTGCATGACTACGGTTGCACCCTGAAGGCGTTTCGCCGCGAAGTGATCAAGAACATCCGCCTCTATGGGGAAATGCACCGGTTCATCCCGGCGATCGCCAGCGGCATGGGGATTTCGTTCACGGAGATCAAGGTAAATCATCGGCCCCGGCGCTTCGGAACCTCCAAATACGGCATTTCGAGAACCATCAGAGTGATCCTCGACCTGATAACCGTCAAGTTCCTGCTCAGCTATGCGACCCGTCCGATCCAGATCTTCGGGCTGCTCGGATTTATCTCAGGCAGTGTCGGGTTCATCATCGCGCTGATCATGACCCTTCAGCGCCAGTTCTTCGACATCCCTCTGTCCGACCGACCCCTGCTGCTGCTCGCCATTTTGCTGATCTTTATCGGTATTCAATTCGTGTCGATCGGCCTCATTGCCGAACTGCAGGCACGCACTTATCACGAGACCCAGGAGAAACCCGTCTATTTCGTCAGGGAGACATACGGAGTCGGATCGAATCGCGCTGAGCGACAGGGCTGATGATCGATATGCGTTTTCACGGAATCGATATCGTCATACCGAACTGGAACGGCAGGCAGATGCTTGAAATCTGCCTGCCGTCGCTGGTCGCTCAACATTACCCTCGTGCCAGGATCATCATGGTCGACAACGGCTCGGGCGATGGTTCCGTCGATTTTGTCAGGACCTGTTTTCCCGACGTTCATGTTGTCGAATTTCCGGAAAACAGGGGATTCAGCGCCGCCGTAAACGAAGGGATCAGAACCGGGAACAACGACTGGGTACTGCTGTTGAACAACGATACAGAGATGGCTCCGGACTGTTTGGACCTGCTGATGCGGGAGGTGTCCGCCGAACCGGATTACAAACTGTTCGCCCTGAAAATGGTCTCGTTTCATGATCGCTCGCTTCTGGACGGGGCCGGAGACGGGGTATTGCGCGGCGGAGTCGGCTACCGGCTGGGCACGCTCGAGCCTGATGACGAGCCCTACAATTGCAAGAAACAGGTCTTTGGTGCCTGCGGCGGGGCGGCGCTGTATCACCGGAGTCTGTTTGAAACGATCGGCTGGTTCGACGAGCATTTCTTTGCCTATCTCGAGGATGTTGACCTGAACATGCGGGCAGTGCGCGCCGGCTTCAACTGCTGTTACCTTCCCGAGGCAGTGGTCTACCATATCGGCAGCGCCACCACCGGATCCAAGATAAACGAGGTGACGGTCAGGTTGACGACCAGGAACAATCTCTACGTGATCTGCAAGAACTACTCCTGGACGATGTTTTTCAGATTTCTGCCAGCTCTGCTGATCTATCAGCTTTTCTGGTTGCTTTTTGTTGTTAAGAAAAGACAATTTATCGCCTACATGTCTGGCATTTTTCAGGCATTTTCTGGGTTGAGAACCGTGTGCAGACGCGATCAGCGCCAGGGTGGCTCTGTCCGTCTGACAGACCGGGAGTTCGGCAACCGGATCATCGCCTCTGAGCGTGAGGTGGTCAACTCGATCATGTCGAGACGGGCGGGGCTGGGCAAGAACAATCTGCTGCTGCGCGCCTACCTGACCCTGTTCTGCTGAAACCACGGGAGCCGGCATGAGTCATCCGCTTGGCGTCGTCATCGTCACCCACAATTCGCAGCGTGTTATCGGAGCATGCGTTGCTGCCCTCGATCGTCAGCGCGTATCTCTGCAGGTGATCATGATTGACAGCGGTTCGGATGATACGGGCTACCTCGAACCGTTCAGGAACCGGCCCGGGTTCACCGTCGAATGCCGGGACAACATAGGTTTTTCGGCTGCCAGCAATGCAGGGTTCAGCCTGGTCGACAGGCGAGCCAATTACGTGCTGTTCATCAATCCGGACACTTTCGTGGGCGAGAACAGCCTTGCATCGGCCCTTGAAATCATTGTATCCAGGCCACGGATCGGGGCGCTCACCGGTATCTTGAAAGGGTACGACATAGCAGATCACCGCCCCAACGGCCTCATCGATTCGACCGGAGTGTTCAGAACCTGGTATGGACGCTGGTACGACCGGGGACAGGGGCAGCCGGTGGGATCAGGCTACGGCGTCGAGCAGGAGGTTCCGGCGTTGTGCGGGGCGTTCATGATGTGCAGGGTGCAGGCGCTGCAGTCGGTGCTCGAGAAACCTGACAGCCAGTTGTTCGATGAGTCTTACTTCATGTATAAAGAAGATATCGATCTGTCTATACGGCTGCGCAAGAGAGGCTGGAGCCTGCTCTATACCCCCCGGGTCATCGTATATCACGGCCGGGGATGGGCCAAAGACCGGCAACAGATCGATCATCAGGTCCGCTGTCTGGCTTCTGCCAACGAAGTCAAGCTCAACCTGAAGCATCGCTCGCCATATCTGCTCTGGTCGATAGGCAAATATCTTGCGGTGCGGATCCTTCATCTGTGAGCTGGGGAGCGGTGTCAATACCCGGGATCAGCCGACTCCAGCGGTCAAGAGGATGAAACTGACGGTCATCATACCAACGAGAAACGGGCAGGATACGCTGCGGGAGCTGCTTGCCGGCTTGAGCATCCAGACGCTGACGCCCGATGAGATCCTGGTCATCGATTCGGCTTCTGATGATCAAACGGTAGAGGTCGCCACCCGCTTCGGAGCGCGGGTGCATCGGATTGCGCTCGATGAGTTCGATCACGGCGGCACCCGGTCGATGGCGGCGCGGATGGCGGTCGGAGAACTTCTCGTGTTCATGACCCAGGATGTGCTGCCGGCTTCCCGCCAATTGCTGGAGAAACTCGTCGAACCGATTGTCAATTCTGCCGAGATCGCCGCCAGCTATGCACGGCAGCTGCCCGCCTTCGATGCCGATGACATTGCAACTCACCTGAGATTGTTCAACTACCCCGAGCAGTCTGCCGTCAAAGACTTGAACGACCGGAGCCGGCTCGGCTTCCAGGCCGTCTTCCTGTCTAATTCGTGCGCGGCATACCGGAGAAGCAGCCTTGAAGCGATCGGCTATTTCGAATCGAATCTGATTTTCGGAGAAGACAGCGCCGCCGCCGGCAAGTTGCTTGAACATGGTGAGAGGATAGCCTATGCGGCGGACGCCCGGGTCTATCATTCGCATAACTATTCATGGCAGGAGGAGTTCAGACGCTATTTCGATATTGGCGTCTTTCATCGCCGCCAGCGCTGGCTCCTTGACACCTATGGCGGAGCATCGGGCAGAGGGGTTGATTATATCCGGTCCGGGCTTACCTATTTATGGCGGCGCCGTAATTATAGAATGATCGGCGATTTTGTGGTAAGAGTTGGCTTGAAGTTCTGTGGCTATCGATTGGGGAGATTTCATACCATGCTGCCGCCGAGACTGGCGGCACGGTTAAGCATGAACGGCCGCTGGTGGCGGAACCTGGCGGCAGCGGAATCGAAACAGGATTGATCAACGCAAGTGACTGCGTAACCACTCAAGCCAAAATGCTTTCAACGAATCTGCGCGAGCAGAGTTCCATCATGGCCAGGCTGCTGCATCTGGTCGACTGCCTGCTGGTTGTGGGATATCTTTCCGCACTGGTCCGTTTCTATCGCGTCGAATGGAGCGATTACTACACCCGGCTGGTGATCATCTCCTTTGTTCTCAGCCTTATATCGTTTCAGTCCTTTCAGCTTTACCGCTCCTGGCGTGGATGGAAATTTTACAAGGAGTTTTTCGTCATTATAAAAGCGTGGGTCACGATTATCGGCTTGCTGCTCTTCTACTTCTTCATTTTCAAAATATCAGTCGCCTACTCGCGGGTGGTCTTCATGATCTGGTCGACGACCACGCCGCTCATTATCTTCGCCCTGCATATGGCTGCCCGCAAGTTCTTGAGATTCTTCCGCAGACGGGGAAAAAACATCCGCCGGGCGGTGATCGCCGGGGCCGGCGATCTCGGCATGAGCCTGATCAGGGAGCTGGATTCGATCCCGTGGGCGGGAATCGAGGTGATGGGATTTTTCGATGACAAGGTTGCCGAAGACCCGAAGCTCACCGCCATGGGGCTGCCGGTGCTTGGAGATATCGGCATGCTTCCGGAGTATCTGCAGAAGAACGACATCGATTATGTCTATATCGCGCTGCCGATGCGGGCCGAACGCAAGATTTTTTCAATCCTGCGGGAGTGCAGGTCGCTCGGGGCGCGTATCTACCTGGTCCCCGATCTCTATGTATTCGGGCTGCACCATGCGGAAGTCCAGTCGCTGGGGAAGATGCTGATCCTCAACTTCAACCCGCATACGGAATGGAAACGGGGGTTCGACATCATCTTTTCACTGTCGGTGCTGATCCTGGCTTCTCCGCTCTTCCTGCTTATCAGCCTGCTCATCTGGCTCGAGGACCGGGGACCTGTAATTTACCGTCACAAACGAATCACCGCGGCAGGCAAAGAATTCGACTGTCTGAAATTCAGAACCATGCGGGTGGGCGCGGATCAGGAACTGGAGACACTGCTTGCCGAGGATCCGGAGCTGAGAAAAGAATGGCAGCAGACCTTCAAACTCAAAAATGATCCACGAATCACCAGGATCGGCAGAATTCTCAGAAAAACCAGCCTTGATGAATTTCCGCAGTTCATTAATGTATTGAGAGGCGATATGAGCGTCGTCGGGGCGCGTCCGATCGTCGGCGGAGAACTGTCCGCCTTTTACCGGGACAGCGCCGGCCGCTACTGTTCAATGAAACCGGGCATCACCGGTCCATGGCAGGTCAGCAAGCGCTCCGATGTGGAAACCTACCAGGAGCGGGTCGATCTCGACGACTGGTATATACTCAACTATTCGCTGTGGACCGATATAAAAATTATTCTCAGGACCGTCTATATCATGTTCAAGCGCGACGGCGCCTATTAACAAAGTAAATTGACTGGAGACATCATGCAGACAGACACACGACCAATCACTATTTCTCAGGCCAAACAGGACGCCTCGTCAATCTTTCTTGCCAAGGTTTTCAACTGGATGGCGGCAGGGCTCGGCATCACCGGGGTGGTGGCCTATGCGACCGCGGCGAGCGGGCTTGCCATGACCATCATCAATTCCCCGCTGTTTCTGATCATCGCACTGGGTACCCTGGGGCTGGTGTTCTTTCTGTCGGCGAGAATCGACAAGATCCAGGCTTCGACCGCGTCGATGCTGTTTATCGTCTACTCGGTGCTCAACGGCTTGTTCTTTTCGACCATCTTCCTCCGCTATACCGGAACCTCCATTGCCGGAACCTTCGTAATCACCGCCGGAATGTTCGGTGCCATGGCTGTATACGGGCTGGTTACCAAGCGCGATCTGTCCGGCTGGGGCTCGTTTCTGTTCATGGGGCTGGTCGGCCTGATCATTGCGTCGATCGTCAATATCTTCCTCAAGAGCCCGGGAGTCTATTGGGTCACATCGGCCATCGGCGTGCTGATCTTCACCGGCCTGACCGCCTATGACGTGCAGAAAATCAAGCGGATGGGCGAAGAGGGTATCATGTCCCAGGGGCGTGAGGCGATCACCAAGGTCTCGATCATGGGAGCGCTGGCCCTCTATCTCGATTTCATCAACCTCTTTCTGATGCTGCTCAGGCTGTTCGGCGGCAGCAGGGACTGATCCCCGGCCGCACCGAAACCTTGTGAGCCTTTCCCAGCCCATGACCAGCAGCTTTGCAGGAAAACGGATTGTCGTCGGGGTCACCGGGTCGATTGCCGCCTTCAAGGTGGCGGGCTGGGTCAGCGCGCTCGCCAAGGATGAGGCGCTGGTCGATGTGGTGATGACCGCAGCGGCGCAACACTTTGTCACGCCGCTGACCTTTTCAGCCCTGACCGGCAGAGCGGTTTACAGCGACATGTTCGAGGCCGAACGGGAAGGGGTTATTTCTCACATCGGTCTGGCCCGCGAGGCAGACTGCATCCTGATAGCGCCGGCGACGGCTCACACCATCGCCCGTCTGGCCCATGGTCTGGCCGACGATCTGCTGAGCACCACGGTTCTGGCTGCCCGGGTCCCGGTAATCGTGTGCCCGGCGATGAACGTGAAGATGTTCGAGCATGCCGCCACCCGGCACAACATAGAGCGGCTCACATCGCTCGGTTACCGGGTGATCGATCCCGACAGCGGACTCATGGCCTGCGGAGAGGAAGGGGCGGGCAGGCTGCCGGAATGGGAGCAGGTCGCCGAATATGTGCTGCGCGGTATCACCAGACCTGATCTGGCCGGACAGCGGGTGCTGGTGACTGCGGGCCCGACCCGCGAACCATATGATCCCGCTCGATTCATTTCCAACCGCTCGTCGGGGAAAATGGGCTATGCGCTGGCCCGCACCGCCTTCAGGAGAGGTGCGGAGGTGACCCTGATCAGCGGGCCGACGGCTCTTCAGGCGCCGGCAGGCGTGGAAATGGTCAGGGTTTCTACGGCGCTGGAGATGTATGAGGCGGTGATGGAGCGATGCGATCATGCGTCGATTATCGTGAAGGCCGCCGCGGTTGCCGATTTCAGGTTTGCCAGACAGCACCGTCAGAAGGTCAAGAAAGACAGCTCCGAACTGACCATGGAACTCGTGCTGAACCCCGATATATTGAAGGAACTGGGGAAACGTGATGATCGTGAGCGGTGGCTGCTTATCGGTTTTGCCGCAGAAAGCCAGAACATCGAGCAGGAAGGGCGCAAGAAGCTCGTCAACAAGCATCTCGATCTGATTGCGGTCAACGATATTTCCTCGGACGGCGCCGGTTTCGCGGTCGATACCAACCAGATCACCCTCATCGATTCCCAGCGTTCGGTGCCTCTGATTCATACCAGCAAGGAAAAAACCGCCGATCTCCTCTGGGATCATGTGGTGGCGAACAAGCTGCTGAAACCGGCGGTGTAGCCGCCGACCGGGCAGCCGTATCGGCTGACGGGCCGGTCCCTGCCGCTGTCCGTGAGCCTTCA
The DNA here is from genome assembly GCA_022340565.1 of Desulfofustis sp. Taxonomy (GTDB): domain Bacteria; phylum Desulfobacterota; class Desulfobulbia; order Desulfobulbales; family Desulfocapsaceae; genus JABDQA01. The sequence continues at coordinate 30,834 of JAJDNR010000052.1, read as the reverse complement.
TCCCCGTCCACCCGGATGAAACGGATACTTGTCATAGAGCCCTATTACGGGGGCTCCCATAAAAGTTTTCTTGACGGTCTGGCCGCTGCCGTCGATGCCCATTTCACGCTGATGAGCCTGCCGGCGCGCAAATGGAAGATGCGCATGCAGCTCAGCGCTCCGTGGTTCATCGGGCAGATCGAAGCGCTGCCGACAAGCGAACGACATTTCGACACCGTGCTGTTCTCGAGCTTCGTTGATGTCGCCGTGTTCAAGGCGATGACCCAGTCTGTCGACGGCTGGAATTCACGCTGCCGCCTGTGCACCTATTTCCATGAAAATCAGTTTGCCTACCCTGGTTTTCTGGATAAGCGCACCAACCATCAATTTACCGCAATCAATTTCACCACCGCGTTGACCTCTGATTCGACCGCCTTCAATTCGCACTTCAATCGCTCCGCATTTCTCAACCAGTGCCGAAAATACCTCGCCAAGGCCACCGACATGGACCTGAGCCCGAGCGCCGTCCGCCTCGAAGAGAAGAGCACCGTACTTTATCCGGGAATGGATTTCACCACCATCGACCGGCTGAAAGGCGGAAGGACTCTTCATTCGGTGCCGCGAATTATCTGGAATCATCGCTGGGAACATGACAAAAACCCGGAAGCCTTTGTCGACGCACTATGCCGTCTGGCCGGAGACGGCCTGGACTTCGAACTGGCGATCCTCGGCCGGACGTTCAGGAATCGGCCGCCGTGTTTCGAAGCGTTACGTCGGGAGCTTGGCGACAGAATCGTCCACTATGGGTATGTGGCGGCAAAAGAAGCCTATTGCCGATGTCTGATTGACGGGGACATCGTCGTATCGACGGCCCTTCACGAGTTTTTCGGCCTCTCCATACTGGAGGCGGTGAGGGCCGGCTGCCTGCCGGTGCTTCCTGACCGGCTGGTGTACCCTGAATTATTCGACGAGCGCTTCCTCTACGATGAAAACGGCCTTTATGAGCGCCTGCGCACGGCGGTGAAAGAAGCTGAGCGGTTACCCGGAGAAGAGGCGATGCGCCTGACCGAACCGTTCGACTGGCGGCACCAGGCTCCCGCTTACGCGAGGTGGCTCGGTATTTGAATAAGGTGCCTGCAGTCTCAACGGTGGGGGTAGTGTCATCAACCCTGCTGCAACTGCCGGGAAAAGTCGATCATGCGTTGAATCGGAATCCGTGCCCGCCGTGCCAGATCCGCTGATACGAGGATCTCATTGGTGCCGGTCTCCAGGACTTCGGCAAGGTTCTGCAGCGAATTCATGCCCATCCACGGACATCGGGCACAACTCTGGCAGGTTGCCCCTTCTCCTTCGGTGGGAGCCTCGAGCAGGGTTTTGGCGGGAGCCAGCTGCTTCATCTTGTTGAAGATGCCTTTGTCGGTGGCGACGATAAAGGTCTGTTCGGGACGGGTCTGGACCGCCCTGATCAGCGCCGTGGTCGAACCGACCACATCGGCCTGCATGATCACTGCTTCAGGGGATTCCGGGTGAACCAGCACGGCGGCTTCCGGGTGCAGTTTGCGGAACCGTTGGAGGGCGATTGACTTGAACTCTTCGTGGACGACACAGGAGCCCGGCCAGAAAATCATCTGTGCGCCGGTTTCCCGCTGTACGTAGCCGCCCAGATGTTTGTCCGGAGCCCAGATGATCTTCTCGTTTCGGGCGGCCAAGTGCTTGATGATCGGCAGCGCGATGCCCGACGTCACCACCCAGTCGGAACGGGCCTTGACCGCGGCACTGGTGTTGGCGTAGACAACCACGGTGTGATCGGGATAGCGGTCGCAGAAGCTGCTGAACTCATCGGCGGGACATCCCTCGTCAAGCGAACAGGTAGCTCCAAGATCGGGCATCACGACCCGTTTCTCGTTGTTGAGGATCTTGGATGTTTCACCCATGAATCTGACACCGGCCACCACCAGGGTTCGGGCCGGATGCTCCATTCCGAACCGGGCCATCTCCAAAGAGTCGGCGACACAGCCGCCGGTCTCTTCGGCCAGCTCCTGCAGTTTGGCGTCGGTGTAGTAGTGGGCGACGAGGACAGCGTCCTGTTCCTTCAGCAGCTGTTTGATCCTGTTTTTTAACGCCTGTTCCTGGTCATCGCTCAGCTCGGGCCACCGCGGGTGGCTCGGAACGGTCACCACAGGGATGGTCAGCGAGGCGGTTTTGGCTCTGTCTGTATTCATCATGTCATTTCGTAAAATAAACCTGTCGGATCAACGTGCAACTCAAAGGTTCGATTCACCGGCCCGATCAGGGTCGCATTACTAATACATCGTAATCATTTTCGCAATAAGGGCTAACATAGCGCGGATCTGTGCTCTCTACTTTTTGCTTGCACAATTCAAAGTCATTTTCTAGTGTTGAGCAGTCTCACGTCCTAATTCTCCGGATCCTGTGATTGGTTCCTGAACGTCATGCAAGCCTGGTCCTGCAGGTGACAAACGATCCGCTGGTGTCTGGCCGCGGATTTCAACTTGAAAAATGACAAACTCGAGGGAGATGTCTATGAAACGTTTAATGATGCTGGTACTGGCAACCGCCATACTTGGCCTGGCCCTGGGTGCTTCGGCAGAGCCGGTCAAGATCGGTATGATAACGACTTTGTCGACAACCGCTGCGTATCTCGGCGAGGATATCCGTGACGGCTTTCAGCTGGCCGTCGATCAAGAGGGGGGCAGACTTGGCGGCGTCGATGTCGAGCTGCTGGTCGAGGATGACGGCGCCAAACCCGAGAAGGCCAATCAGATCGCTGAACGCTACATGAAAAAAGACGGGGTCAAGATCATGACCGGGATCGTCTTTTCCAATGTCGCGATCGCCGTCGTGCCCAAGGTGGTGAGAGACGGGGTCGTCTATCTCAGCGCCAACGCCGGGCCCTCTCAGCTGGCCGGGAAAGGCTGCAACGAAAACTATTTCAGCGTGTCCTATCAGAACGACAACATCGATGAGGTCGTCGGCCAATATGTCAACGACTCAGCCCATCAGAACGTCTATCTGATAGCTCCCAACTATCCGGCCGGAAAGGATCATCTGGCGGGTTTCAAGCGTTATTTCAAAAAGGAGATCAAAGCGGAGGTGTACACCAAACTCGGCCAGTCTGACTATGCGGCGGAAATCGCCGCGATCCGTGCTGCCAAACCCGATGCGGTGTTCTTCTTCCTGCCGGGCGGCATGGGCGTGAGCTTCATCAAGCAGTACGCCCAGGCGGGACTCAACGAGGAGATTCCCTTGTACGGGCCGGCATTTTCCTTTGACGAACGTCTGCTTGCTGCGGTCGGCCCGGTGGCGCTGGGCGTCAAGAACGGATCGCAGTGGAGCCACGATCTCGATAATCCTGCCAACAGGCAGTTTGTTGCCGCCTATCGCGAAAAATACGGCCGCACCCCGACCCTCTATGCCAGCCAGGGCTACGACACCGCCCGCCTGATCGGCAGCGCACTCAAGGTGGTCAATGGCAACCTGGAAGATCTGGCCGCTTTCAAAGCAGCCCTTCGCAAGGCCGATTTTGAATCGGTGCGGGGCAATTTCTCTTTCGGCAGCAACCAGCATCCGGTTCAGGATCTCTATATCAGGGAAGTGGTGAAGACCGATGACGGAAACTACACCAACAAGACCATCCAGAAAGTGTTCACCAACCACGTCGACGCATACGCTGCAGAGTGCAAGATGTAGCAGGTAACGGAAGCTGGCGCCGACAAACCGGCGCCCGCTTCCCGGTTTTTCGGCATCGATGATCCTTTTCGCAGAACAGATTCTCAACGGCCTACAACTCGGCATCACGCTGTTTCTGATGTCGGCCGGATTGACGCTGGTATTCGGGATCATGAAGGTAATCAACCTGGCCCACGGATCATTCTACATGATCGGTGCCTACGTCGGGGCCACCGTTACCGCTGCAAGCGGTTCGTTTCTGGCGGGGATTTTGGCGGCGCTGGGGGCAGCAGGCATCAGCGGCATGGTCGTCGAACTGATCGTACTGCGCGAGTTGTATCAGCGGGACCATCTCGATCAGGTGCTGGCGACCTTCGGGCTCATCTTCTTTTTCAACGAGCTGACCAGGATCATCTGGGGCAAGCAGCCGCTGTTCATGGACGTTCCCACCTGGCTGCAGGGAAACATCGAGATCATGGCGGGTCTCGTCTATCCGGTCTATCGCCTTTTTGTAATCGGTGTCGGCTGCCTCACCGCCCTGCTGCTGTGGTTTCTGTTTTCACGGACGCGGCTGGGCATGCAGATCAGAGCGGGTGCTTCCAACCGCAGGATGGTCAGCGCTCTCGGCGTCAATATCAAGCTGCTCTACACGCTGGTCTTCGGTCTCGGAACCCTGCTGGCCGGACTCGCCGGAGTTATGGCTGGACCCATATTCGCGGTGGAATCGGGGATGGGCGAGTCGATCCTGATCCTGACCTTCGTGGTGATCGTCATCGGCGGTATCGGTTCGGTGAAGGGTGCGGTGATCGGGGCTCTGCTGGTCGGATTGGTGGACACCCTGGGAAGAGCATTTCTCCCGCAGTTGTTCAGGCTGTTCCTGTCCTCGTCAGTGGCGGACGGCGTAGGGGCCTCGCTGGCGTCGATGTCCATCTATATTCTCATGGCGGCAGTTCTCATTCTCAGACCGAAAGGGTTGTTCCCGTCCCATGATTGAGTCCCCCTCATCATCGAAGAAAAAACTGATACTCGTCACGGCGGGCGCACTTTTCCTTGCCGCTCTGCCGGTTGCGGCGACATGGTCCGGCGACGTGTACCTGATATCGCTGTTCACCCGGGTGATCATCTACGCCCTTGCCGCAGTCAGTCTCGATCTGCTGATCGGCTACGGCGGCCTCATCAGCCTCGGCCATGCCGCCTTCGTCGGAATCGGCGGATACGTGACGGGCATTCTCTACGTTCACGGGTTCGAAGGTGAACCGCTGCTTGGATTATTCGGCGGCACCGATAATGCCCTGGTCGTGTGGCCGCTGGCGGTGCTCGTTGCTGCCGGCTTCGCACTGGTAATCGGCAGCCTGAGCTTGCGCACCAGCGGCATGCACTTCATAATGATCACCCTGGCGTTTGCCCAGATGCTTTATTATTTTGCCGTCGGTCTCGAAAAGTACGGCGGTGACGACGGGCTGCCGCTCTACTCGAGAAACAGCCTGCCCGGTCTGGATCTCGGCGACGATCTGCAGTTCTATTATGTCTGTCTGTTCTGTCTCGCCCTGTTTCTGATTCTGACCAGCCGCCTGGTTTCATCGCGCTTCGGTCTGGTTCTTCGGGGAGCAGCGGGGAATATGAGGCGCATTCTAACCCTCGGCATTCCCGGCCGCCGTTACCAGCTGGTCTGCTTCATGATCGGCGGAGCAGGGGCCGGGCTGGCGGGAGCGCTGCTGGCAAATCAGACCGAATATGTCAGCCCGACCCTGCTGCACTGGACCGTGTCCGGCGAACTCATGGTCATGGTGCTGCTCGGAGGACTGGGGTCGCTGTTCGGGCCGGTGCTCGGGGCGGCCGTGTATCTCCTGCTCGAGGAAATACTGGCCATGTACACCGAGCACTGGATGGCCTATCTCGGTCCCATCCTGATCCTGGTGGTGCTGTTTGCAAAGCATGGCCTGTTCGGGGTTCTGACCGGAAGGGAGGATTGAATGGCCGACTATATCCTCCAGGTCCGTAACCTCTGCAAATCGTTCGGCGCTGTTCAGGCAAGTGCGAATCTCAGTTTCAGCGTCGAACGCCGCAACATTCATGCCCTGATCGGCCCGAACGGCGCCGGCAAAACCACCATCGTCAACCAGCTCAGCGGAGAACTGGAACAGGATTCCGGATCGATCCTTTTCAACTCAGTCGATATCAGCAGCTATCCGGTGTATCGGCGGGTGGCCGCCGGCCTTGGCCGATCTTTTCAGATCACCTCGGTTTTCGATAACCTCAGCGTTGCCGAAAACATGGCCCTGGCCATCCTTGCCGGTGACGGACACAACTACCGGTTCTGGAACCATGCCTGCAACGCCGCTTCGGTCAAAAGGGAACTCGCTGCCGCCCTGTCACGCGTCGATCTGATCGACAAGGCAGACCGCTCGGCCGGAGCGCTCTCCCATGGCGAAAAACGTCAGCTCGAGGTAGGGATGGCCCTGGTTGGGAAGCCCGAATTGCTGATGCTGGACGAACCGATGGCCGGGCTCGGAGCGGGCGGCACCGTCGAGCTGATGAAACTGATCAGACAGCTGAAAGGACAGATGACGATTCTGCTCGTGGAACACGATATGGATGTGGTCTTTGCGCTTGCCGACCGGATCAGCGTCATCGTATACGGTGCCTGTATCGCCAGCGGCAGCCCGGAGGAAATCAGGGGCAATCCGGAAGTTCAGCAGGCCTATCTTGGTGAGAACTGATGTTTCAAGTTCGAGACATTACCGCCGCCTACGGGTCGAGTCAAGCACTGTTCGGAGTAACACTGACGGTGTCGAACAACCAGGTGGTTACTCTGCTCGGCCGCAACGGCATGGGAAAGACCACCACCGTAAAATCGATCATGGGACTGATTGCCACCGTCGCTGGCAGTATAGAATTTGAGGGAATTCGGCTGACCGGCCGTCCCAGTCACGAAATTGCCAGACGGGGAATCGGTCTGGTTCCTGAAGGCAGGCAGATCTTTCCCAATCTCACCGTAAAGGAGAACCTCCTTGCCACTGCGGCGAACTATCGAAACGTTCCAGAACCCTATACCCTCGACGATATTTTCGTCATTTTTCCCCGTCTCAAAGAGCGGCTGAAACATTTCGGCAATCAGCTGTCCGGGGGAGAACAGCAGATGCTTGCCGTCGGCAGGGCCCTGATGATAAATCCGAAGCTGCTGATTCTCGACGAGGCCACCGAGGGGCTGGCTCCGCTGGTCAGAAAGGAGATCTGGAAAGGACTTACAATTTTGAAAAGCAAAGGGCTGTCAATCCTGGTGATCGACAAAAATCTGGATTCGCTTTTTTCGATCGCCGATTCGCACTATATCATGGAAAAAGGCAAGACCGTCTGGTCCGGCACCACCGACGACCTGAAGGACAACGCCGATATCAAATCGAGATATCTCGGCGTGTAGACCTTGACCGACTCCCGAGCATTGAAGCTGGCACGGTCTGCAGGAAGCGAATGAAGAATCAGAGCAAAGCGTATCTGTATGCGTTGACCTCGGTGTTGCTCTGGTCCACGGTCGCCTCCGCGTTCAAGATCAGCCTCCGTTATCTGACGCCGGCAGAACTCCTTTTTTACTCGGCGATTGTCTCCTGCTCCGTGCTGCTTGCCATTCTTGCCGCCCAGAACAAGCTTCACCTGTTCCGCACCCTCGACTGGGCCGGCTGCAAAACCTCGATCTGTTTCGGTTTCCTGAGCCCGTTCCTGTACTATCTGATTCTCATCAAATCATACGATCTGCTGCCGGCCCAGCAGGCCCAACCGCTCAATTACACATGGGCGATCACCCTGTCGCTGATTTCGGTGCCGCTGCTCGGACACCGTCTGAAACTGCTCGAAATGGCGGCGGTGCTGGTCAGCTATGTCGGGGTGATGGTGATCTCGACCAGGGGAGACCTGGTGGCGCTGCACTTCGAAAATCCCCTTGGCGTTTCCCTGGCGCTGGGATCCACCGTCATCTGGGCATTGTACTGGATTGTCAATACGCGGGACAGGCGCGATCCGGTGTTCGGGCTGTTCATGAATTTTCTCTGTTCACTGCCGTTCATCACGATTTACCTGGTTGCTACGGAAGGATTCAGACCGGTTGATCATTCAGGGCTATTCGGGGCCGTCTATCTCGGCATCTTTGAGATGGGGATCTCGTTCGTCACCTGGCTGATGGCCATGAAACTGACTGTGTCCACCGCGCGAATTGCCAACCTCATATTCATCTCGCCGTTTCTATCGCTCTTTCTGATTCATGTTCTGGTCGGCGAACAAATCATGGTATCGTCGGTGGTCGGCTTGCTGTTTATCGTGGCCGGTCTCATCATCCAGAGCATGGCCGGTGCCAGAGACGCTAACCTTGACCGCTGAGCGTCTGCGGTGATCTGCTCCGCGGACGACCGGCGCGGATATGTGATAGGTCTGGCAGCATCCACCTCCATGATCAGCACAATCTCACATATTGAATATCGTTGTCACGGTTATCGTGTCGGCATAATTCAGAAAATATGCTATTCTGTTGACAGGAATCAACCCATTATCGTGTCGTTGTACAGAGGTGGCGGATGAAAGAATTGTCGAAAGCGCAGAAGGCCAGGGCGGCCATAGCCGGATTCAAGACCCTGGCTGATTCCATTATTCTCAGGGGGGGGTACCGGATCTCCGACTCCACCGGCAGAAAACTCGAGAACGCGCTGCTGCAGATCAACCCGGAGATCTATGGCTCGATGGACGACCCCCGAATCGTCGAACTCAAAGGGCTCGAATATGTGATCGACCGGTTGCCCCGCGGGATAGAGACGTGCACTCATATCGTCATGACGGCCCAGGAAGACCTCTACGGCACTTCGTTTAACGAGATCATTCCCCCGAAGCGACGAAGACTGTCTTACCGGGTTTCGGACACCGAGATCTGTTTCGTGGTGACCAGGGGGATCACGGAGATCTATGATCTGCTCACTCATCTGACTTTTTTGAACATCGAAGCCCGCAAGCTCTACGCCCAGAACCTCTCAGGCTCCGAAGCGGCGCGCGAATGGAAGGAGTTGAGCCGCCTGGTGGAAAACCCTGCTGATCCGGAACGGGGAGAACTGGACCGGGCCTTGTGGAATCTTTCGATCATTCTCGGCAGAACCTACAAGGAAACCCTGGAGACCTATGAATATCTGGAGCGTAACAGGGATAAAGGTCACAACAACGGTTTGTTCAGGATTATCCACGCCTTGGGGAAACGCATGAGCCGGGAAGGGCAGGGAGCCGAAGAGTCGCTGACCATTTCCATCACCCCATCCCTCCAGGAAATTCTCGGGCATCACCGCTACGCAACTGAATGGGCGTTGTCAGTGATAAAGAAACTGGTCGGCTTGGGGCTCCATGAACGGCCCATCCATATCGTCAGCGCCAATATTCACTCCTTCGGGAATATTCTGTTCGGGAGAGGGGCACTGGAAGCAGGCGGGCTGAGCGTGCCGGACGATCTCTATGCGATGGTGCACCTGATACGCGACAAGAATATCGATGTGGGCGCCTACGCAGAACAATACGGCTATACCTATCACAAGGATGTTTCCGGTTCGACGATCGACGTGCAGATCATCGATGCGGGCCGAATCGAAAGCCAGTGCCTGCATCCGGACCTCGCCATAAATCTCGACACCATGAAGCAGACCGGCGGGGTGCTGCTGGTCATCGATTATGCATTCGGTGTGCAGGCTTACGAGATCATGGATGAACTGCTCTGTCCGAACCGTGTGAACGGTCAAACCGTTTCGCTCAATTTCAGGTCGATATCGATCATGGGCAAGGCCGGGATTCTGCCCGGCAAAAAGGGGGATATCATGCTGGCGACCGCCCACGTGATGGAAGGAACCCCCCACAACTATATCGTCGCCAATGAACTGACTGCAGAGGCGTTTGGTGAACACGCAAAGGTCTTCTGCGGGCCTATGGTAACGGTCCTCGGCACGTCGCTGCAGAACCGCGACGTGCTGCAGCGATTTCACGAATCGGACTGGCATGCTGTCGGGCTTGAAATGGAAGGGGCCCACTATCAGCGCGCCATCAACGCGGCGATCATCCAGCGCCACATACCCGAAAACATGAAAATAAGATATGCCTACTATGCCTCGGACAATCCCCTGATCAGTGGAGAAACCCTGGCTTCCGGTCCGATGGGAGCTGAAGGTGTGGTGCCGACCTATCTGATCAGCAAAGTAATCGTGGAGAAGATATTCAGCGGCGATGAAACCAGCCCATAATCCCCGAACGTACAGGATTTTTTACGCCTCCCCGCTGATTTTTGCGGCGGCCTGCGGTCTGCTCGCGATCATTATCGGCGTATTCGCGGTGAACAACTACCAGCGGGAGAAGAAGCTGATGGAAACGGCACTCAGCCAGGAGGCGAGGGCCATTCTCAATCTGGTGTCGGCATCGTTTCGAGGGTCGATGAGACGCGGCGCGATGGCCGAGAGTTTCGATCGGCTGAACTGGATCGAAACAATCAATGAGCATATCGAGAACAGTGCCGAACATCCGGGATTGCGTGGTCTTTATCTGGTGGACCGGAACGGTGTGGTGCGGTCGCACACCAATCGGTCAGAGGTGGGCCGCGTGGTCGATGATCAAACCCTCCGGATGCTCGCCTCCGTTGGTACGGACAGTCAGCATGAAGTCAGCGGGTTCGTCGGCGACCCGGCAGAGCCCGGGGCCTTTTTCAGAATGGCGGTGCGCTATCAGCTGCCTCCGGGAATCAAGGACATGATCCTGTCTCGCCAGCGCGGGCGGATGGGGCGGATGCGGCCCGATCTCCCCGAGCCCGGTGGATTCATGGATATGCTTGAGGCATCGATGAAGGACGCACCGTTTGTGCTGGTGGCCGAGTTGAATCTCGATCAATATCGGCAGGCGATGCGCAAACAGATCCTGCAGATCGTCATCCTCTCGGCGGTGCTGCTCCTGGTAGGAATCGGCGGTCTGCTGTCGCTCATTGTCCTGCAGAACTACAAAGGCTCACAGCGCCGGCTGCGCAGCATGTCAACCTTCACCGACATTCTGCTGTCATCGCTGCCGGTAGGTTTGATGGCGATATCTTCAAACGGCCGCATCCGGACCTGCAACCCAAGCGCCGCGCATATGCTCAATATCAGTGAAACCGAATGTCTGGGGAAGCCGGTCGGCGAAGTACTCGAAAACAAGCTGCTGAAGCGGCTCGAAGCCAATGCCGGGGAACCGCTGTCGCATTGGGAAATGGACTCGCTCGGTGATTCCGGCATAGAGCAGACCCTGCATTTCACCAGACTCCAGATTGATGAGGAGGAACACGAAGATCCCGGAACGATGTTGCTTGTCCAGGATCTGAGCCAGCTGCGGGAACTGGAAACGCAATTGCAGCGGGCCGAGCGCGACGCCGTGGTCGGCAGGATGGCGGCAGCTGTGGCGCACGAACTTCGTAATCCGCTCAGTTCTGTCAAGGGCTTGGCATTATTGCTGAAATCTCGACTCGGTCAGGATGGGGACGGCCGCCAGGCGGCGGATTTGATGGCGGAGCAGGTGGACCGGCTGAACCGTTCGATATCGGAACTGCTCGACTATGCACGACCGTCGTCTCTGCAGAAAACTGAGCTTGCCGTCGATGAGTTGCTGAAAAAGGCGTTTGCGCTGATTCAGACCGACGCGCAGGCCGCCGGGGTCGACATCGTCGAACAGTACGACTGCCCATCCTGCCGGATTCACGGAGACCAGGACAAGCTCACCCAGGTGTTTTTGAACCTGAGCCTCAATGCCCTTCAGGCAATGGATCAGGGCGGAAGGTTGCGGGTTGCGTCGCACCAGGAAGACACGTGGGTGGTGATAACCGTTGCGGACAGCGGCTGCGGTATTCCGGAAGCGATACGGGACAAGATTTTCGAGCCATATTTCACCACCAAACACGACGGCACCGGACTTGGTCTGGCAATGTCGGCCAAGATCATATCCGACCATGGCGGCTCGATCGATATGGTCAGCAGCGAAGGCCGCGGAACCACCGTACTGGTGAGGATCCCGCGCTATTGAATAGGCTTGTCGTCCGGCGAAGATTCAGTCTCAATCTGCTCAGGGAAGACCGGGCGGCTGGATGTACTGAATAGTGATCTGAGCTTGGCGAACAGGAATTTGACGGCCCTCCAGATTTTCGGCAGCAGCCAGATCGCCAACCCGATAAAGACCGCGAACAGGATCAAGAACAGCAGCGGATAGTGCAGGGCGGTGTAGAGACCGCCGATTACCGCGATGTCCTCGATAAAGGAAGCGGTCCAGTTGGTAAAAGGCTCAGGTGAGGCATTGATCAGCACCCGCGAGCCGGCCTTGACCAGGTGGCTCGTCGCCGAAACCGCACCGCCGAGGATTCCGGCGGTGACGACCAGGGCCGGCGATACATTGCCGACCACGCCGGCGGCGAGAATGACGCCGGCCGGAATCCTGATGAAGGTATGGATCGTATCCCAGCCGGTATCGACCCCAGGGGTTTTGTCGGCGAAAAATTCCACCAGATACATCAGCCCGGCAGAGCCGATTACCAGCGGGGACTGCAGCACCATCAGCTGCTCGGGAAGGGTGACATTGCCGGTCGCGCCGAGAATCCCGAGCGTCGCGATCGTTGCATAGAGATTGATGCCGCTGGCCCAGGATGCACCCATGGTCAGCGCGATGGTTGCAATTACCTGCTGATATGCGTCCATGTGTTCTCCTGCGATGAAGGCGATTGACCCTGCGCCTTCAGCTCTCCTGGGCGAGTTTTTTATTCAAAAATTCGCAGTCCGCCGGTGACAGGTCGAACATCAATTGCACCTTCTGCAGCAGTTCAAGTCTCGATTTGTCCGGATGCGCCTCGACGAGTTCACAAAAATAGACGACTGCCCGCTTCAGTTTATCGGTGGTTATCGGATTTTTACCTGTGGTCATGGGCGGTGCTCCTCCCTGAGAGGTTTCAAAACAATTCCCGCCAGCGGGGGAACGGTAAGCGTGGTGTGAAAAGGGGCTCTGGCGTGCGCTTCGTCGATGGCTCGATACCTGCGGCAATCGCATGTGCCGCTGCCGCCGAACGTTTCTGAATCGGAACAGAGCAGGAGTTCGTAGTCGGTTCTCTCGGGCAGTCCCACCCGGTATTGGTCGATGGTCTGGGGGGTAAAATTGAGCAGACATACGAGGTGATCACCGGGATCGGACGCGCTGCGCGAAAACGCGATGATCGAATTATCCTGATCTTCGAGATCGAGCCAGCTGAACCCGCGATGGTCGTAATCGCGCTGCCAGAGGGCAGGGTTTTCCCGATACATCCGGTTCAGCCGTTTTACGAAATCTTTTGTCTGCCGGTGGTAGTCCCCCATCGACAGCAGATGCCAGTCGAGGCTCTGCTTGCAGTACCATTCGGAACGCTGGCCGAATTCCCCGCCCATGAACAGGAGCTTTTTGCCGGGGTGGAGATAGAGATAAAGGAGCAGCAGCCGCAGGTTTGCGAACTTCTGCCAGTCATCGCCGGGCATCTTTTCGAGCAGGGAGCGTTTCCCGTGAACCACCTCGTCGTGCGACAGCGGCAGGATAAAATTTTCGGACAATGAATACATCATCGAAAATGTCAATGCATTGTGGTGATAGCGGCGGTAGAGCGGATCCTTGGAAAAATATCCGAGGATATCGTTCATCCAGCCCATGTTCCATTTGAAACCAAAGCCGAGCCCTCCCTTATCGGCGGGCTTTGAAACGCCGTAGAAGCTGGTCGACTCTTCGGCTATCATCATGGTGTTCGGAAATCGGTCGTAGATGACCGAATTCATGTGCTTGATGAATTCGATGGCTTCCAGATTTTCGCGGCCGCCGTAGCAGTTGGGCACCCACTCCCCGTCCTTGCGCGAATAGTCGAGGTAAAGCATCGAGGCGACGGCATCGACACGAAGCCCGTCGATATGATATTTGTCCAGCCAGAACAAGGCATTGGCGATCAAAAAATTGGAGACCTCACGGCGCCCGTAGTTGTAGATCAGGGTGCCCCATTCGGGGTGGGCGCCTTTGCGGGGATCTTCGTGTTCGTAGAGGGCCGTCCCGTCGAACCGCGCCAAGCCGTGGGGGTCTTTGGGAAAATGTGCTGGAACCCAGTCGAGGATCACGCCGATACCGTTCTGATGACAGGTATCGACGAAATGCATAAAATCGTCCGGAACCCCATATCTGCTTGTGACGCTGAAGGAACCGGTGACCTGGTACCCCCATGATTCGTCGAGCGGATGTTCCATGACCGGCATCAGCTCGATGTGCGTAAACCCCATGTCTTTTACGTAGGGTACGAGTTGGTCGGCCAGTTCCTTGAAGGTCAGAAAGCGATCGGTATCGCCCGGGTCGCGTTTCCAGGAACCGGGATGAAGCTCGTAGATGGCGATCGGCTGGTCGTAGGGAGGCTGATTCTGCTTGTGCTGCAGCCACGCCTCGTCATGCCACTGGTAGCGGGACAGGTTCCTGACCACCGATGCGGTTCGGGGCCTGGTTTCCGAGAAGAATTGGAAGGGATCCGACTTTTCGATGCAGCCGCCGTCGGCGGTAAGGATCTTGAAGCGGTAGAGTTCGTCCTCGACGAGCCCCGGGATGAAAAGCTCCCAGATTCCGGAACTTCCCAGAACCCGCATCTGGTGAACTCGGTTGTCCCAGCCGTTGAAGTGGCCGACAACCGACACCGCGCGGCCGTTGGGGGCCCAGACTCTGAAGAGGGTACCGCTGATCCGGCAGTGCATTCCCATCTGGGCGCCCAGCAGGTTGTAGAGTGAGTAGTTGGTACCCGTGTTGAACAGGTAACGGTCGGTTTCGTCGAGCAGCACCGGGAAACGATACGGGTCGTTGATCAGCCTGGTTTCTCCGGAATGATAGCTTATCCGATACTGATAGTCGTAAGGTTCAAGCTCCGGATGACGCAGGGTCTCGGGCTCGAGTGCAGAGCAGAACATGCCGTCGCGATGGATTCGTTCCATCTCGTATTCCTGGCCGCCGGTGAGCAGGGTTACAGAATCTGCGTGGGGCTGGAAAGTGCGGACATGGAGCCGGCTTCCCCGGAACGGGTCGGCATGGACGCCCAGATACTGAAACGGGTCGAAATGCCTGGCAGCGACGATGTCGTCAAGAAGATTATCCATGGTCAAAAAAAAAGGGATTAGTAAATTGGATAAATAAGATATAGGGTATAGCTGATAAAAAGTCACCGGTTAAAACGACAATGAGCGGTAACCCGCGAGCCGGCGATTGCGAGCAGACTTCACTATGGGAATCAGCGGTGCCGATGAAGGCTTGACTCCGATCAGGTCCGTCAGATACCGTGGAAGCAGGAAGCAAGGAGGAGGAAGAACCGCTATTATGACGGAAACAAAGGCTCCCGTAATCGAACAGTTGACCGGTTCGTTTCTGATTTCTACACCCCAGATGCCCGACCCCCGGTTTGCCGAACAGGTGATCCTGATCTGCGCCCACAGCGAGGAAGGGGCAATGGGAGTGGCCGTCAATAAACCGAATCCTTACATAACCCTCAAGGAGATACTCAAGAGCGCAAATCTGCCGGTGCCGGAAGCCGATCTGCCGCCGGTGTATATCGGCGGCCCGGTGGAGATAGAATCGGCTTTTGTGCTGTATCATTCCGACTACCGGGTTGAACACCAGCTGGAGATCAGCCCCGGCCTGTCGCTGTCAAGGGAGTCGAAAATTCTTGAAGACATCAGCAAAAATCAGGGGCCGGAGGAGTATTTGTTCCTGCTCGGTTACGCCGGATGGGGGCCGGGCCAGTTGGAGTCGGAGCTGATCGCAGACGGCTGGCTGACCCTCCCGTGCGAGAAGTCCATTATCTTCAATGTGGCCGACCACGAGAAGTGGCGCACCGCAGCGATGCTTTACGGGATAGACATTTCCACCCTCGGGGATATGGCTGGGTATGCCTGAAAACCAATCGAACATGTGCTGGGGTCTGTTTCAGCCCGCCGCCGCTCAGATCAACCAGCCTTTTCTGATTTGATGACGGGTCGTTTTTCAACCTCACCCTGCACATGTGACGGTCGTATATAATGATTGAGGCAGCATCGATATTTGTCTGCACGCAGTGTGGCTATTGCTGCCATGGGCAGACCACCGTGTCACTCGACGAGCAGGATCGCAGGAATATGGTGGCCGCGCTGGGGATCCCTGAACATGAAGTTGCTGAAAAATATTGGAACATCACGGGCGCCACGGTGCAGATGAAAACCGTGGACGGTCACTGCGTGTTCTATCGAGACGGCTGCTCGGTGTATGAGGGGCGGCCGTGGCGCTGCAGACAGTGGCCGCTGGTTCCGGCGCTGCTGGATGATGAAAGCAACTTTATCATTATCGGTAACTCGTGCCCCGGGATTAATCGGCACGTATCCTATCAGGAGTTCAGAAAGATCTTGGCCGGGCTGAAACGCCGATGATGCGGTAACCTCAGTTAGCCTTCCCCAATATGCTCCGCTGGCAGGCCGTTTAAACTGGTGAACGCCAGGTCAACCGTACCGACATGAAAATCGAACTGCTGCTGCTGGGAAAAACCAAAGACGGTTACCTGCAGAAGGGGATCGATGAATATGTGAAGCGTCTGTCCCGATTTGCCGCGGTCGAGTTGATTACCATAAAAGCGGTTCGCCACGGTTCCTGGTCGGATTCCGAGATCACCGGACAGGAGAGCGTTCTGATTGAAAAAAAAATCGGCAAAGGGAATTTCCGTGTGGTTCTGGACAGCCGGGGTCGCCAGTACAGCTCTGAAGCCTTCGCCGAGTTTTTGTCAGGCCTCGAGTCTCGAGGGGTTTCCACGGCAACCTTCATCATCGGCGGGCCGCTCGGCCTCGCCGAGGAACAGCTCAGCAAAGCCGATCATCTGCTGTGCCTGTCAAAGATGACCTTTACCCATGACATGACCAGGCTGATCCTGCTCGAGCAGCTTTACCGGGCGTATACGATCAAGGCGGGAACCGGCTATCACAAATAGCTGCCGATCCTGGCAATCAGGATCAGAAGGGAGGATCGTCTTCTGAGCGGGACTGAGGAATCAGGTAGATGTCATAGCGGCTGCTTCTGGCCGCTATTGAGAAAGAAGGTTCGACACCGCCGAGGCTCTCCGCACGGGCAGGCCGCTTCACGGTCACCCGTTTGCGTGCATGGGTCAACGCCGCATCAAGGAGCAGCCCGCTGTCGGAGTCATCGCCCGCCAGTTCCCGCAGTACCCTCATGTTCTGCCTGTTCAGTGACGATTTGGTGCGGTGCGGATACATCGGATCCAGATAGATCGTGTCAAAAGGCTGCTTACAGTCGGCGAGGAACTGCCGGGCTTCGGTCCGGCTGAGACGGACCCGGCGACTGAATATCGCGCCAATTTCGGGGTGCGAACGGCATCGTTTGATACCGTTTTCGAGCAGCGCCCAGATAATCGGTGAGCGTTCAAGCATCGTCACGCTGCATCCCAGTGCAGCCAGCACGAAGGAATCCTCTCCAAATCCGGCGGTCGCATCGAGTAATATCGGCCGATACCCCTGCCGGATTCCGACTGCCCTGGCCAGCGGCTGTCTAATCGTCCGGTTGTTGACATAGCGGTAGTAGGAAGGGCCGGACAGAAAATCCACGTACAGCCGGGTTTTGCGGGAAACCTTGGGATCGTTTCGGTGAAGTTCCAGCCGCTCGCCGTTCATGGTCAGAAGGTAGTCGCAATCACCAGTCTCGCGGGCAGGCGCCGGCAGTCCAAGCTGGTCTGCCAGCCTCGCAAGATCGGTCTTAATCCCTTCATCGTCCGAGTCGAATCGTATGCTGACCGTTGCTGAGCAATCCATTTAAGCATGATTTAAGTGTTCATCTGATGTACGATGGCGGAAATCATAATCCCAGCTCACCGCAGAGACAGGACGAATCAAGGGTATGAAAAACAGAGATCCGCAAGTCATAGCGATAATTCCCGCCCGTTATAAATCAAACCGATTTCCGGGAAAACCGCTTGCACTTATCAACGAAAAGCCGATGATTCAGCATGTGGTGGAGCGGGCCAACAAAGTCGACCTGTTGTCACGCGTCGTGGTCGCCACCGATGACGAGCGGATCGCCGAGTGTGTCGCCTCGTTTAAGGGTGAATGCGTTATGACCCGCGATGACCATGTGTCGGGGACCGACCGGCTGGCGGAAGCAGCCGAAAAGCTCGGGGTATCGGAGCATGACATCGTTGTGAATATTCAGGGTGACCAGCCGGTTTTCCCTGAAAAAATAATCCATCAGGTGACCCGGCCCCTGATCGAAGACCCGGCCTTGCCGATGTCCACGCTGATCTACAAAATAGTCAGACAAGAGGAGATTGCTGACCCCAATCATGTGAAGACGGTATTTGACCGCGATTTCAATGCACTCTATTTCTCCCGCTCGGCGATACCTTTCCAGCGCAATCCCGAAGAGGCATCCCCCACCTATTACAAACACCTCGGGGTGTACGCTTACCGAAAGGGGTTCCTGCTGACCTTCGTGGCGCTGCCGGAAGGGGAGTGGGAACGTTTCGAAAAACTCGAGCAGCTGCGTGCGCTCGAATTCGGCTATCGCATCAGGGTTGTTCTGACCGAGTACGATTCGGTCGAAGTGGACACCGCAGATGAACTGAAACGTGTCGAAGAACTGCTCGACGCAGAATAGCACGAACCTTACTGGCATGTCGGCAATAACGGACAACAGGCTGTTTTCGGCAAATGACCGTTCCCTGGTCGCCTTTCTCAACGAGAAAAATATTTCGCCGTTCGACCTGATCCCGCGTGAGGATATGCGGGAAAAACTGGTCGATCTGGTGCTCAACGGCATTCCTGCGGGCCTCTCCGGAGGATCTGCAGCGCAGCTCGACGAGCTCAAGCAGAAGCTTGTCGACGCTCGAGTCGATTCCGTCAGAGTTGTCGTGTTCGGTGGAGGAACCGGGTTGTCGAACATCATCGGCGGCGACAGCCGGCAACCCGGGTGGGCGGAACGGCCGTTCGACGGACTCAAACGGTTCTTCCCGCAGACCAGGGCGGTAGTCTGCGTCACCGACGACGGCGGTTCGACCGGAGAACTGTTGAAGGATCTGCCGGTTTTCGGGCTGGGGGACATCAGGCATGTAATGCTTTCCTCCGTTCAGACCGGTCTGCTGCAGCAGCGGTACAGGCTCAGCGAAGGTCAGGCGGCATTGCTGACCGGTGATATCTCCCGGATTTTCAATTATCGCTTCAGTAAACGGCCGGACGCTCCTTCGACGCTGCTACGTGAAAGCGGCGCGGAGATTGATCGGCTGCCGGTCGATCTGACCAATAGACTTGATGCCCTGCTGCGCTTTTGTCTCGACGATCCCCAGTGCTCCCGCACCTTCGGGCGGGGCCACTGTCTGGGCAATATTCTGATTCTCGGGGTGATCAGGAGAACCGTAACGGCGGATACCTTCGTGGATGACCGGATCGAGGTCGACTCTATCCACGCTGAAAAAGTCTATGACGCACTGTCCGACTTCGGTCGGGTCATCGGCTGCTGCGCCGACTCCGTGATGCCGGGTACAACGGTGCCGGCGCAACTGCGGTTCCGATACAGTGACGGAGTCGAGGTGACCGGCGAAAAAAAATCGGGGGAAGCCCAGCGCAGCGCTGCCGTGGAGCGGGTTACCGTCGATTTCAGCGGCGTCCCGTACGTGTCAGAGCGGGTCGTCAAGCACATACGAGAGGCGGATATTCTGATTATGGCGCCGGGGAGCCTGTACAGTTCGATCATTCCGGTGATGCAGGTCCCGCGGATCGGAGAAGCGGTGCGGGAAAACCGGCGGGCACTCAAGCTGCTCATCGCGAATCTGTGGGTCCAGGAAGGAGAAACCGACAAGTCGATCTCCGATCTAGAACGTAAATTTCATGTTTCCGATATGATCAGGGCTTACGAACAGAACCTGCCGGGCGGCGTCGGCGGTCTGTTCGACCAGATTCTGTGCCTGTCCATGCAGGATGTTCCGGCATCGGTGATCCAGAATTATGCTGTCGAGGGGAAAAACCCCATCTATCTCGACCGCGAACTGATCAAGCAGCGCGGCTTCGAACCGATCGAATGCGGATTTTTCTCCCGGTCCGCACTGCTGGAGCGAGGGGTTATCCAGCACGACCCCGATGTGGTGGCGAGAACCGTAAAAACCCTGTTTCTGGCCCGGGAACTGACCGGTGAACCGGAGCAGCATGCCAGACCGCCGGTCGCTGATAACAGCGGCACCCTGTTCGGACATCGCCTCGTCTCGGTTCCGTCGATAAAATACCGGAAGATCGCGCAGCGGCTTGAAGGAATCCCGGTGAACCTCGACCTGTGCGGTTCAACCGCATCGAGCGCGGGCAAAATTGTGGAAAGTCTGGTGGATATTGTCTGGTCTCATCAGGACATACCGCTGTCGCATCTCGATTTTGTCTCGCAGATCGTCTTCATAAACGAGAGGCAGTGGCGACGGGACCAGCGCTGGGACAATGTCTTTTCATTCTACGAACCGGAAAATCGGTCGATCAACATCAGGGAAGACCGGCTTGGCAATCGATACCGACTCGAGGTATCGTTTCTGATTGCGCTCGGTCAGGCGCTGCTCGGCGACTACGCTGCACGAAAAATCATGACTCCGCTGCTCTATGAAGAAAAGGAGATCGGGAGTGTCTACCATCTCTCCCTGAAGCAGCAGGATGCCCGAACCTGTTACTTCGGAGATGCCGAGTTGAGGAGATTTCTGTCGCTGGCGCGGATGGTCGAGCAGACGCCCACGCATTTTACGAGAGTGGTTAACGGCGGGGAAGGGTTTACCCCGCCGGGCCTGCTGATGGGACTGCTCTACGCGTGGTATCTGGACAACCGGTTCGCCAGCCATATCGAATACAAGATGTCGATCCTGAAGGTTCGCCACACGGAACTGATTCCTGAACAAAAGCGGATGCGCAACCGCCGGGAGGAACTCATCGAGTTCTGCAGGGAATCGGTGTTCGGGAAAGAGGTGACACTGCTTGCGGCAGTTAGCCCGACGTTCATGGAAAACGAACGTATAGGTAAAAAATAAACAGTAAAATCAAATGCTCCCAGGGAGAACTCAAGCCCTGTCACTGAGACCGTTTGTGCCTTGTGGAATCAAGGCTGAAAAGACAAAATTTCCACCCTGCGGGCGAGTCGAGAGGGCCTGCGATCCCGCGTCGCTTGTGGGGAAGGCATAGTACCGCTATAGCCTTCCCCACGTCTCCTTGACTCGCAGGCCGTCTCAACTCGTGAAATATCCGGGTTATAGACGGTTCCTGAACAACATCAACGACAGCCCGGCAATAAAGAAAAGCAACCCCGGGACCCACCGGTTCTGGTGGACCAGCGCGATGCCGGCAAGACAGCAGATAATCCCAGCGGTAACCCTTACCATGAAGCGTCCTCGAGCTGTCAACAGCCGTTGCTGATCTCTTTCCAGAGCCGGCTCAGACGTTTTTCGGAAACCGGCATGATCGTTTTCAGCTCCGGGGAAAACAGCGATATCCTGAGTTCCGCGAGCATCTGACGGTACTGTTCGAGCCTGTCCGCTCCTTCCCGGCTTAACCGGGGGTTCTTGCACAGCAGATCATCGAGTCTGCTTTCCAACCCGATCAGCCTCATTCTCTTATCACGGTCCTTTGCCGGGTTGCTGTAGGCCCGTTCACAGCGAATCGCAAGGCTCTTGAAGTAGCGGGAGCAGGCGGTCAGGTCCTGGGGAGAAAACCGATCCAGAAAATCGGCGGGCAGAATGATATCGCACTGCTTTTTGAGGTCTTCATAGAGTTCGTTGTCGGCGGCGCCGCCGCTGCGCGAAAGCTGCTCGAAGCGGTTGATCGATTCGATAACGCCGTGGCGCTGGCGCAGGGTTTCAAGAATCTGCTCGATGATTGCCATGCCGCTACGGTACACATCGACCCGCTGCATTTTCTCGACCAGGCTGTCGTAGTGGGCCTTGGTGATCAGCGGCCGATCGATACGGCCGCCGATCAACGACCTGGTGACGAAGGTCATTATCGATTCACAGCAATCGGCGGTACTGCCGAGAAAGGCGCTGAGCCAGATCGTGGAGGGGCCGGAGAAGGTAATCCTGCAGTGTTTTTCCAGCTGTTTGAAAGCGGCTCGGAAACGCAGCCGGATCAGGTAACAAAGCCCTGGTATTCCTGCCGAACGTGCATCTTCTCTGCTGCTCAGGTAGCGCAGTTGCACCCCCTTTTTAGCCGGGCAGGGGATGAGCGTTGCATACAGATACCCGCCGATCTGGTTGTCGGGCAGGTAGCTGCCGATACGATCGGGATATCCGTCGAAGTCCCAATCGGTGAATATCCGATGCTTCAGCGATTCGATCAGCTCCCGGTCTTTTTTTCGTACCGCCGGTTCCCCTCCTTGCTGCGGTGATTCGTGAAACCGGTCGACCAATGCACTGAGGTCGTTACCCTGGGCCAGCAGCGCTCCGGATTCGTCGACGATGCGGAAATGAAGCATCAGGTGGGTCGGCAGATCAGTTGGCCAGTCGCCGCCGCGGACGGTCACCTTGTAGCGGTTGAAGATCGCCGAGGCGAGCTTCTCGTAGTAATTGCCCCGGTACATCTCCAGCGAATCGAGGATGAGGGCGACACTATTGCTGATCGGGATGATTTGTTTGCGCAGCCGCTTGGGAAGCCCTTTGAGGAGGACAGTGGTTTTTTCGACGATAAGACCCGGAACCAGCCAGTCGAACAAATCCTGATCGATATGTTCGAGCAGCCGTTCGGGTATGGTTGCGGTGACTCCGTCGTGCTCGGTGCCCGGCTCGAAGCTGTAGTGAAGCGCGACCTGCCTGTCGGTGTGCGGGAGGTGTGACGGGAAATCCAGCAAATCCTTTTGGTCTGGCATGCGCAGCAGAATATCCTGCTCGGCCATGAAGAGATCCCGGTCTCCCCGTTTTCTGATGGAGCGGATAAGCGATGGCCGGTCGCAGACCTGGTCGGGAAGTCTGCGGTCGTAGAAGTCGAAGAGGGTACGTTCGTCTATAACGATGTCCTTTCTGCGGAGTTTATGCTCGCTCTGCTGCCATGTGCCGATCAGCGCCCGGTTATGGTCATAGAAAGCAAAGCGTCCCTGCAGCTGGTTGTCGACCAGGCCGCTGGCGATAAAGATTTCCCTGGCCTTGGCGATGTTTCGTGGATCTCTTCGCGGATAGTCAACCTGCCTGCCGGTTATCAGCACCAGCCCGTGCAGCGTCACGGTCTCATCTGCCATCACCCGGCCGGATTTTTTCTGGTAGCGGACGTTCGACCATGCGTAGGAGCAATATTTCCCAGCGCTTTTTTCCAGCCATTCGGGTTCGATGGTTGCGGCCAGAAGGATGAAGAGCTGGGAGGTTTCGATAATCGACCCCCCGAAAATCCAGTCGCCGCCGCGGTTGTATTGAAGGCTTCCGGGAAATATCATCAGCTCGCGGCTTCCGAGCCCCAGATAGAGGTTGCCTTTTTTGCGGCGGCCGCATTGCCTGAACAGGCCGCTCAGCAGGGCGCGATGGATCGACTCGTAGCTTGCAGGTTCATCATTGAAGGTGAACTGCTTTTTCCTGCTGATCAGCTGGTTGAGCTGGGCGTGGAGGTCGAGCCATTCCTTCATTCGCTGAAACGACAGAAAATGGGCTGTACAGAACGTTCGCAATGCCCCCCATGAAAACCCGCCATGCTGCTCGTGGTAGCGCTTCCAGATGGAGAGCAACACCAGAAAATCCGAGCGGGCTTCTGCAAATCGGCGGTGAGCGGCATCGGCGGCCGCTTCCTTTTCCGCCGGTCGGATGCGCGGGTCCTGGATGGCCAGGGCGGCGGCAATGACGAGAATCTCGGTTAAACAGTCAAGCCGGTTTGCCTCTATGATGATACGCGAGATCACCGGGTCGATCGGCAGGCCGGCCATGATCCGGCCGTATGAGGTGAGGGTCTTGGAGTCTGTAATGGCTCCGAGCTCATCGAGGGTCCGGTAACCTTCGTTGATTGCCGCCCGTGCAGGCGGGTCGAGAAAGGGGAAATCGTAGGGATCACCGAGGTCCAGGGAGATCATCTGGAGGATCACCTCAGCGAGGTTGGAGCGCCGGATCTCCGGGGTCGAAAACGGGTCCCTGCTATTGAAATCGTCCTCGTCGAAGAGTCTGATACAGACGCCGGGACCGAGCCTGCCGCTGCGGCCGGACCGCTGGTTGCAGGCGGCCTGGGAAATCTTTGCCACCGGCAGTCGCATGGTCCGCGAACGGGCATGATATTCTCCGATTCTGGCCAGGCCGGTATCGACCACATAGCGAATTCCCGGTACCGTTATGGAGGTTTCCGCGACGTTGGTGGCGACCACGATCTTCGGTCGTCCGTGGACCTGAAAGATGCGCTGCTGGTCACGCAGCTGCAGTCTGCCGAACAGGGGCAACGTCAGATGTGACGGGATCTTTCCCCTGAGGGTCTCGCAGCAGGATCTGATGTCGTTTTCGGTGGGCAGAAAGACCAGGATGTCTCCGGGCGGGCGGTTGGCGCAGATATCCGCCACCGCGTCGGCACAGGAGTCAAGATAGGATGCGTCGCCGTCCTGATCAGCCATCGGTTGGTACTCGATTTCCACCGGAAATGCTCGGCCTTCGATTTCATGGACCGGGGCGTTGCCGAAGTGACGGGCGAAGGCTTCGGTGTCGATGGTGGCAGAGGTGATGATCAATTTCAGGTCGTCCCGTCGGTTCAGCAGGGTATGCAGATAGCCGAGCAGAAAGTCGATGTTGAGGTTTCGTTCGTGGGCTTCGTCGACGATGATGACCCGATAGCGGTCGAGCAGCGGATCGCTCCTGGTTTCGGCCAGCAGCACGCCGTCGGTCATGAACTTGATTCTGGTGTGTGCGGAGGTTCGGTCCTGGAATCGGATCTTGCTGCCCACCAGATCCCCGTATTCCCCCAATTCCTCGGCCACCCGCCTGGCCACGCTGGTAGCGGCAATGCGGCGCGGCTGGGTGCAGCCGATCAGGCCGCCGTCATCATGGAACAGTTCCAGACAGAGTTTCGGCAGCTGGGTGGTTTTTCCCGAACCGGTTTCACCGGCGATGACCACGACCTGGTGAGCGCTGATCAGCGCAGCGATCTGGTCGAGACTGTCGGTGATCGGCAGCGATGGGGGATATAAAAAAGACATGAAAACGTTGGCTGACGGAGCGCTTTTGTGGTAACTCTGAAGGGCGGAAAAGTGTTTTATACCACAGAGAAAACACCTCTGTCACCGGTAAATAAAGGAGCTGTTTATGGACGTGAGGAAGGCCGTTATCCCCGTAGCGGGTCTGGGGACGCGTTTTCTGCCGGCAACCAAAGCCATTCCGAAGGAAATGCTGACGATCGTCGATCGGCCGACGATTCAATACATCGTCGAGGAGGTGGTCGCCTCCGGCATCGAGCAGATCATTTTCGTGACCAGCGAGGGAAAATCAGCAATCGAAAATCATTTCGACTACAATTTTCAACTCGACCATGTGCTGAAGGAGAAGAACAAGGTTCTGCTGGGCAAGGAGCTCGATATGATCTCCAATCTCATAGACATCGTGTCCGTCAGGCAGAAGAAACCGCTCGGCCTGGGCCATGCGATCTGGACCGCCCGGCACATCGTCGGCAACGAGCCGTTCATGGTATGCCTGGGGGATGACCTGGTGTCGAGCAATGTCCCCTGCGCCTGGCAGATGCTTGAATTGTTCCGTGATGTCGGCGAGTCGATTGTCGCGGTGCAGCGGGTGCCGGCTGACCAGACGTTTCAGTACGGCATTGTCGAAGGAGAGGCAAACGACAGGGAGCGGACCTACAAGGTGAAACGGATGGTCGAGAAACCCGCTCCGGGAACCACCGGTTCAGACCTGGCCATAATCGGCAGATACATACTGATGCCGGAGATATTCGAGATTCTCAGCAAAACGACGCCCGGTCACGGGGGCGAGATACAACTCACCGACGCACTGCTGGCTTTATCCAACCGAAGGGAGATGTATGCCTACGAATTCGAGGGCACCAGGTTCGACGCCGGCGACAAGTTCGGCTACCTGCAGGCCATCGTCTCCTATGCGCTGAGACATGACGAACTTGGAGACGCGTTTATGGGATATCTCAAGGAAATCGTAAAAACCCTATGATGATACTGGAGGTGGCGGTCTGTGCTCCAGTAAGACAAACCTATTCGTACTCGGCGCCTGCCGCCGGTGGTGATCCGGCGGAAGGCATCGAAGGTTTTATCGGCAGACGGGTCTTGGTACCGTTCGGTGCCCGTCCGCTGATCGGCTATGTCGTCGGTGAGTCGGAAGAATCGGACAGTGAACGCGGATACGAGATCAAACCGCTCATCGAGGTGATCGACAGCGAGGGACTGTTCCCGCCCGAATCGGTCGACCTTTTCAGATGGGTCGCCTCCTATTACCACCACCCCCTTGGATTAGTCATCAAAACAGCCCTGCCGTCCGGTTTGAGCGCGGCTCCGCAGAACGTCATCAGCCTCGTCAACCCCGACGCTGATCCCAGCGATTACCGGAGCGCGCAGGGCGATGAACTGACCCCGTGGCTGCTCCATCTGCTCTCCGAAAAGGAACTTCGCGGCAGGCACGTGCGGGCGATCCTGGCTTCCCGGAAGGACCGTAAAGACCTCGATCGGTTGGTGGCTGCGGGAATGGTTGCGGTCTCCACGGAGCTCAGACGAGATCGGGTTTCCAGCAAAATGGAGACCTGCTACCAGCTGAACGACGCGCTGAGAGTAGGGCTGCAGGAACAGGGGGTTCTCTCGTCGAAAGAGCATCGCAACGGGGGAAACCGGTTGCTGTCGAAAGCTCAACGTAAGTCCATCGACCTGCTCGGTGGACTGGAACGCGAATTCGGGGGGCACGGCGGGGTTCCACGCAAAGAGTTCGTTGCCAGATATGCATACGGAGCAAGGGTCGTCAGAACGCTGATTGAACAAGGGGTGGTTACCGAGCATAAACGCAGGGTGTATCGAAACCCGTTCGGCGACCTGCTGCCGTTCTATCCGACACCCGGCTCACTCAGCGATGAACAGCAGGAGGCCCTTGATTTAGTCGTGGCGGCGATGGAGTCAGAAAGCTATCAGCCGCTGCTCCTTCACGGGGTGACCGGAAGCGGCAAGACGGAAGTGTATATGCGGGCGGCGAAACGGGCACTCGAACTGGGCAAGACGGTGCTGGTGCTGGTGCCCGAAATCGCGCTGGCGACTCAGGTCGAGGCTCACTTCATCTCCCGATTCAAGGACCGAGTAGCGCTGCTCCATTCCGGTCTGAGCCAGGGAGAGCGGTTCGACGAGTGGTGGAGGATACTGAGCGGTGCGGCCGGAATCGTCATCGGTGCCCGCTCCGCGGTGTTCGCGCCGCTCAGACATGTCGGGCTGATCGTGGTGGACGAGGAACACGATTCGAGTTTCAAGCAAGAAGACGGATTGCGCTACAATGCCCGCGATCTGGCGCTGGTCCGGGGCAGACAGCATGATTGCGTGGTCGTTCTCGGTTCGGCAACGCCGGCGGTTACCAGCTATTATCACGGCCGCATGAAAAAATATACCCTTGTCGGGCTCAGCAGGCGCATCGGCGGCCGTGATCTGCCCGAGACGGTACTGCTCGATTTAAAGGAAGCGGCCCGCATCAGGAACAGGGCGGTGCCGCTCTTTCATCCTGAATTGAAAGGAGCCCTCCAGAAAAATCTCCAGGCGGGCGGACAATCGATACTGCTCCTGAACCGGAGGGGATTTGCGACATCGGTTATCTGCCGGGCGTGCGGCACCTTTGTGGAGTGTCGTCACTGCAAAGTGACGATGAATCTGCACAAACAGAAAAAAATCCTGTTGTGCCACTATTGCGGATATCAGGCGTCGATCAATACCTCGTGCGTGGGGTGCGGTTCAGACGATCTGCATCCGGTCGGTTTCGGCACCGAGCGGGTGGAAGCGGAGCTCCAGACACTCTTACCGGAAGCCCGGATCGCCCGTCTCGATTCCGATATCGCGGCCGACAGAAAGCGTTTTCTGCAGATCCTGAAAGCGATGCAGGATCGAAACATAGACGTCTTGATCGGCACCCAGATCGTCGCCAAAGGGCTCCATTTCCCCGGAGTCACGCTGGTGGGAATTATCATGGCCGACAGCGGACTGGGGTTTCCGGACTACCGTGCGGCTGAAAAGACTTTTCAGCTGATAACCCAGGTGACCGGCAGGGCCGGCCGGGGAGATGTTCCGGGTAGAGTGATCATACAGACCATGCAGCCGGATCACTATGCGGTCGCCTTGGCAGCCGCGCAGCAGTACGGGAAACTGGTCGATACCGAGCTGAATATTCGTTCAGGGCTCGGCTTTCCTCCCTATTCCCGGCTGGTGCTCATTATCATTGATAATCCGAACAATCTGCAGGCGAAACGATCCGCTTCGGAATTGCATGCGGGAATTCAGGCCTGGTGCAGGCAGCATGATCCCGCCCGGACCGTCACCATGCTCGGGCCCGCTCCGGCTCCGCTCGAGAAACTGCGGGACAACTATCGCTGGCAGATACTGCTCAAATCTCAACGGCTGCCGGAACTGCACGGGGTGACCGACTGGGTGGTCTCGGGATTCAAATCTAGACCGGGAACCCGGATTCATGTGGACATCGATCCTGAAAATATGATGTGAATTATAGTTTAAGATTTTATTGGCTTGTTTTATCGTTATTTTCTTTCAAATAATTAATGAATTTTTTCAGGCTGCTCCAGTCGGGCTGTTGGTAAACCGCTTTTCTGATCCGGGCGCTGCCCTCCATTCCCCTGAAATATTTTCCCAAATGGTTCTTGATCGATCCCAGCGCCCTGGCCGGGGAATCGCTGAACCGCTCGATCAGGGCAAGGTGTTCGAGCACCACTGAGCAGACGGCGCTGAGCTCTGCAGGCCTATCTGAACCGCTGAATATCCACGGGTTGCCGATGGCGGCGCGGCCGATGAGAATACCGTCGCAGCCCGTCTGCTGCATCTGCTGAACGGCCTGATCATAACTGAGGATATCGCCGTTGCCGAAAACCGGTATAGAAACCCGCTGTTTGACGTCGGCGACCACGCTCCAGTCGGCACTGCCGGAAAACCCCTGGTGCCAGGTCCGGCCGTGCACAGCAACGGCGGCAGCTCCGCTGTTTTCAGCCATGATCGCGAATTCTCCGGCGCAGATATGGTTCAGTTCGGGGCCGGATCTGAGTTTGACGGTCACCGGGCAGCGGCTGTTTTTAACAACCTCGCAGACGATCCGTTCAGCCTGCTTCAAATCCTTCATCAGTGCGGCTCCCGCGCCCCGCTTAGTGACCTTTTTGACCGGACAGCCCATGTTGATGTCGACGACATCGGGTCCGCAGGAGGCAATGATCGCCGCAGCCTCGGCCATGATTACAGGGTCCGCACCGAACAGCTGGAACGAGACCGGGCGTTCCTCCGCACAGCTCTGAATCATCGAGAGCGTTTTGGACTGGCGATAGACGAGGCCATGGCAGCTGATCATCTCGGAAACGCACAAGGCTGCACCCATCCGGCGGCAGAGCAGGCGAAACGGCAAGTCCGAGTATCCTGCCAGCGGTGCCAGGGCAAGCGGGCCGTCGATGCGGAGGTTGCCGATTACGGTCATTTAATCAAAGAAGCAGGGAAAAGGTGCACAAAGAACAAGGCCGGCCACACCGCTGCGGCAGGAGTGGTCGGCCTTGATATTGGAGCGGGAAGGCTACTGGGTCTTTGACAATTCCACCAGTGTTTTCTGGTAAATATCCTGGCAGAGCTCTTCGACCAGGATGTCCAGGGCAGCGTCGTAGTTGTCCCTGGTTTCGGCGGCATCGCCGGTTACCCTGTAGCTCTGCCTGCGCTCGACCATCGGTTTTTCGAACAGCACACGGTCGTTAACCAGGTCCTTGAATATATAGCGCACTTTAAGCTTCAGCTTGACATCCGAGGCATCGTTGGCGGCATCGTAGGCGAGGCTCGGGATGTCGATCGACACGATCTCCCCGGCCAGGATGAAGTCTGCCCCTTCCTTATCTTTGGTGATTTTCAGGGCTCTCGATTTCTGGAACCAGGTGAGCAGTTCCTGGTAGATCTGGGCGTCCAGTTCAAGGTTGCTGGTGCGGTTTTTCCAGGTAGTCACGTAGATCGATTTTTCTTCCCCGGAGTAGACATAGGGGTTTCTATAACCGCATCCGGCGATGAACACGGCAACGGCCACACCAACGAAAATCCAATTCGCAAAGCGTTTCAAACCGTAGCTCCTTATCAATTGAGAGAATAGCTATAGACGCCAATGACAGTGCTAAATTAGTATCAAACCACAATATTAACAAGTTTCTTCTTAACGACAATCACCTTTTTCACCGGTTTGTCTTCGATGAAACGACCCACCTTATCGTCGGTCAGAGCCAGTTCCTGCAATTCCCGGTCTTCGATTTCCGCGTCGACCTCGATGCGCGAGCGGACTTTGCCGTTGACCTGGAGGACGATGATCAGCTGCTCCTCCCTCGCCTTGTCTGCGTCATAGACCGGCCAGGACTGGTCTTCGGGAGAGGTGCCGAAATCCATGATCTGCCAGAGTTCGGAACAGAAATGAGGCACCATCGGATAGAGCAGGATCAGCATCGTCCTGACCGTTTCCCGAACGAGCTGCGGATCTCGTCCATCGGATTCCCTATCGCCGGCCTGGGCAGTGAGGGTATTGAACAACTCCATGATGGCACTGATCGCCGTGTTGAAATGGAAATCGTCCTCGATATCGTAACTCACTTTCTTGATTGTCTGGTGCAGCTTTCTCACCAATGACAGGTCGCCGCTTGTACTTTCCGAAACCGTATCCGATGCTTGCCGGGCGCTCAGATCGACAACAAACCGGTATACCC
Source organism: Desulfofustis sp. (assembly GCA_022340565.1). Taxonomy (GTDB): domain Bacteria; phylum Desulfobacterota; class Desulfobulbia; order Desulfobulbales; family Desulfocapsaceae; genus JABDQA01. Next base: position 247 of record JAJDNR010000052.1, on the reverse strand, counting down.
GGTTGAGGAATCTGCTGGCGCCCTCGACGCCCTGGGCGTTCCATTCGAGGTCACGTTCCGGAGGGGCGGCGAACAGGCTGAAGAGCCGGACCGTATCGGCACCGTATTCCTTGATCAGCTGATCGGGGTCGACGACATTGCCTTTTGATTTCGACATTTTGGCGCCGTCCTTGATGACCATGCCCTGGGTGAGCAGATTGGTGAAGGGTTCCCCGATGTCCAGATAGCCGAGATCACGCAGGACCTT